>JACQTF010000173.1 GCA_016210925.1 Acidobacteriota bacterium
ATCCGGCTTAAGCTCGCCGGCGCGTGGTGGAAAATCGAGAACGCCCGGCGCATGTTGGCTCTGCGCGTCCTCCGTGCAAATGGGGACTGGGAGAAATATTGGAGCCCGACTCAGCGGAAGGCGGCCTGAAACTGAGTCGCACTTCTGATTGCACCCAAAAGGAAGAAAGAAGCCTTCCGGGCCGACAGGGGCCGACAGTTTTCCGTTGATTTTTGCCCCAAGGCCGGTTAAAAAAGAAACGAACGTCTCAGAGGGGTTCGGGTGGAAAGTAAAAAAGCGACTTCCCTAGAGACTCCTCCTCACCTGGAATCGGCTGTTCGCATGGCGGGCTTCTTTCTCCTGAACGAGGCCAAGCGGAATGGCCTTCAAGATTACTCCGTTGAAGACCAGGCCAGAATCGTCGAAGGGATTCGCATCGTCCAGGACCTGATCCGGGACGAGCTGCAGCGTCAGCTCACGGGCCAGGAGAGCGAGAAGGAGACGGGCGACCTGGCCTTTCGCTGCATGGCGGAGATCCTCAGCCGGCCCACGGATAAACCTGAAACCTGAAACTCCGGAATTTTATTCTAATTTCTCTTCGTTTCAGGTTTCAGGTTTTAGAGTTTCAGGTTTGCTCTCCTTATCCCACCACCTTCATGACCGTCTGGGACGGGATGACGAGCTGATGGAACACGTTCTCGAAGGCCGACACGACCCTGGGATCGAAGTGGGTGCCCGCCCCTTCGTGGATCTGTTTCATGACCTCCATGGGCGGGAACGCCTTCCGGTAGGGCCGGTCCGTGGCCAGGGCATCGTAGAAATCGGCCACGGCAATGATCCGGGATCCCAGTGGAATCTCCTCCCCTTGCCAGCCCATGTAGCCGGTGCCATCGAGCTTCTCATGATGGGCGATGATGAGGGGGAGGATCTTCATGATCTGGCCCCCCAGAGGCTCGATGACCTGGGCCCCCTTCGATGCGTGGGATTTCATCTCGTCCCACTCCGCTTCGTTCAGCCGGCCGGCCTTGTGCAGGACCTCGGCGCTGACCCCGATCTTTCCCAGGTCGTGGAGCAGGGCTGCGATCCTGATATCCTCCACCTCCTCATCGGCCAGCCCCATCTCCTGGGCGATACTGACCGCATACTGGGCCACGCGGTACGAATGGCTCTGGGTGTAATTGTCGAACGAATCGATGATCTGGGACAGCATCACCAGGATGCCCCGGTAGGTCTGGCGAAGCTCCCCAAGGACCTTGTCTTTTTTCTCGTACAGGGTCCCGATCAGGAAGCCGGTCAAAAGGAGGAAGCCGCCCCAGGTGCTGATGTCCAACCATTTGAACAGCTCGTCCCAGCTCCCGCCCTGGGTGGCAAAGGACCGGGGGCTCGCCACAGCCATGAACACCACGATGCAGATGGACAGGAAGGCGGAGTAGGTGCCGTGCCTGCGGCCGAACAGGAACGCCCCCAGGATCACCGGCAGGTAGTAAAAGTTCAAAAAGGCCCTCTGGTTGATCACGAAGAAATGGATCATGCCGGCGATGAGCACCATCATGAGCACCAGCAAGAGCTCCTGGTTGTTCTTCAGGAGTTTCTCCAGGCGTCGGTTCCAGTTTTTCATTTTTTTCCTCCGCACCCCTCTGACTCTAACGGTTATGGACCATGACCTTGTTTTTCCCTGAGAATTTGGCCTCGTAGAGCGCCTTGTCGGCGCAGTCAATCAGCTCCGCCAAAGTGGCGGCGTCCCTGGGACAGGTGGCGGCGCCCACGCTGATGGTGAACTGCTGGTTCGGTTGCGCTTCCTGGTTGAAATAGTGCGTCTTCTCCACCTGGGCCCGGATGCGCTCGGCCACCAACTGGGCGCCCTGGCCGTCGGTTTCGGGCAGGATCACGGCGAACTCCTCGCCCCCGAACCGGGCGACCACGTCCACGGTGCGCACGCTCTCCCGAATGCACTTGGCAGTGGTCTTGAGGGCCTCGTCGCCGGCCAGGTGGCCGTTCGTGTCGTTATAGTACTTGAAGTCGTCGATGTCCAGCATGAGCAGGGACAGCTCCCGGCGCAGGCGCTTGGCGCGCTCGATCTCCTCCGCCAGCCGCTGCTGGAAGTAGCGCCGGTTCAGCAGATTGGTGAGGTGATCGGTGAAGGACTCCACCCGCAGGCTCCGGGACTCCTGGTGGAACTTGTAGCGCTCCAGTACGATGGCGATGTAGTTACCCAGGCCCTGAAGGGTCTCCAGGTCAGCCTCCGTGAAGAGCTCGCCGGAGGGCTTGTCCGTCAGGTTCAAGACGCCGATGCACTCCTTCCGCACGAGAAGAGGATAGCTGAGGAACGACTTGGTGTTGTATTGAAAGCGGTCCCGGATGGCGATGCGCTCGTCCTTCTCGATGTTCTTGACCAGGAGGGGAGCGCGGGTCTTGAAGACGTGGCCCGAGACGCCCTCCCCGGGTCGGATCTCCAGTTGCTCGACCAGCTTCTTGTTCAGCCCCTTAATCGCTTTGACGTAGAGGGCGTTGGCCTCCCTCTCGTAGATCATCAGGCTGCCCCGTTCGGCCCGCATGATCTGCGCCGTCTTCTCCAGGATGGCGTCATAGAGCTGCTCGGAGTCCAGGACGCTGCTGATGTCCTGTACAAATTCGTTGAGGAGAGACAGGTGCTGGCGGGAAGCGGCGGTGGGCGGAGCTGCTGCTGCCACCGGAGCCGCCGCCGGTACCGGGGCCGGGGCTGGCTCGGACCGGCCCAGCAAGCACCAGGCCAGGGGACCGCAAAACGAAGCGATGTATTCCATCTCCTCGTCCGTCAGCCTGACATTGAACAGGTTCACCAGTCCTTCCAACTGGCCTCCATGGAAGAGGGGAAACAAGCAGAGGCTGGAGATCCGAGAGTCGAATCCCGCCCGGGAGAGCTCCGACCGGATGTCGAAACGTCGGGGTGCCTGGGCCTTCTGCACCTGTTCCACCAGGGGATGGTGGGCCGAGTAAGTTAGCCCCTTGATCCAGTCCCGAAATTCCCCGTGGGCCGCGCGGGTCACAAACTCGCGCCGGTCCTCCTCCCACAGCATGAGGGACCCGGAGTTCACCTCGAACAGGACGCCCAGGGTGATCAACAGCAACTCCTGAATTTCCCGGGACGAAGCGCTGGAGGTGAAGTCGGAGGATACCTTCAACAGGGTGCTGAGCTGGTAGTGCCGGCGCTTCGACTCCTTCTCTCGCTCCGACTGGTCTCCCAGAGCCTGCAGAAAGGATTTCACCACCTTGCCTGCGCCCATCAGAGACTTGTACGACCGACCCTTGGCCTCCCTGGCGTACTGATCCAGCTGGCGGGGCTCCAGGTGGAACATTTCGTCGGTCTTGGCGAACTCCGCCACATCGGTCGGGCTCAGGAAGGAGCGGCCCACCAGGATGGAGGCCCGTCTGTCCCCCACCTCCAGGGGAAGGATCACGCACTGGAGCTTGTTGTGACACTGGTAGGACAGCGTGTCGTCGGTCTGAAACGACTTGCGCAGGTTCTTGCCGCAGTAAAAGTCACACAGCTTTCGTCCCTGGGCCGACTCCTGACTCAGCTGGCAGATCCGGTGGTTGTTGCTGATGTCCACCACCGGGTGCTGGGGGTGGTCGAACGTGGCGATGGTCAAGCCGGTGATTTCAGCCAGGTCGTTCTGCATTTCCCGCCACAGCCGCAGGTCCATCCACTCCAGGGCCGAAGGACCGGAGGGTGCCATCTCTGAAGGCCGTTCCTCGGGAGCGGTGGCCTGCTCCTGGCTTTGAACCTCCGCCGCTTTGTCCTGGATGACGATCAATCCTTCCTGGAACATCTGGAACAACTCAAAGTACACCTGGAACTCACCGGCCGGCAATGCCTTGACGATCTCGCCCAGAGGCCGTCCTTCGTCCACCAACTGCAGCACGACGAGTTGGAAGGGGCTGAGCCCCTGAAGACGCTGCTCGAACGCGGACTTTTCGGAATCCGACAGGCGATCGCTCTCGTTGAGACGCAGGCGGAGGCCTTCGTGGGGGAAGGCCTCTCGGATTCGCTTCCATTCGTCCGAACGGCGCGCGCCTTCCAGCAGCAGGGGATGCACGTCCAGGCGGATCCGGACCAGCTCCTTCTCGTCCAGCCCGTTCTCGTTGAAGTGGAAGTCTCCATCATGCCATAAGCAAAAATCGTAGATGGTCTCCTTGGCATGTTCCTTGAGCAGTTCTTGCAGGTCCGACTCCCCGAGGAAACCCTGCGCCAGGATGGCCTGGGGCAGTCCAATGGCGGCCTTTTGCCGGAAGGTCAACGTCGCCTTCATTTGATCGTCGGTCAGCTTGCCCGTGAGCAGCCGCTCCCAGCCATTGGCGGGATCGGTGGTATCAAAAGAAATGACCTCCCCGTTTTTGAAGAAGACGGAACTGGTGAAACCATTGCGAGTGAGGGCGAGGATGCCGGTTTTCTTACAAAAGGCGATCCACTGCAGAAGCTCGGGAGGGTTGACCGTGGTCAAATTTCCGGAAAAGGCCATACTTGTTCATGAAGCCCCGACTACGGACCGGTGCCTCAGAGTTTGTAAAAGAGCCGGTGGGGGAGCAACGTCTTGACCATCAATAGGACTTCGTCAATGTCGTACGGCCGATACACGCAGCCGTATACGCCAGCCTCGATCGCTTCCTTGATCATGTTCCGCTCTCGTCTGCGGGCTGTCAGGATCAGCTTCAGGTGGGGGTAATCCTGCTTGAGGCTCTTGTAAAGGCCGGCGCCATGGCTTCCCCGGGAACTGATGTCCAGGAAGACCACCCTGATCTCGCCGCTGGCCAGGTGCTCTTCCATCGGCTCGTCGTCTCCCATGACCACCACCTCGTACCCCTGTTTTTCCAACAGATCCCGAAGATACGCCCGGCTGTTCGCGTCCCTGTCCACCACCAGAATCTTTTCCTCCATGCTTCCTCCTAGTGCACCCTGTCCTGACCGAGCAATCCCGATGCCACAGGGGCACCGGGTGCTTTTGGACGGCTAAGGCTTTATTTCCTAGCTGCTTGCCCTCCACCGTTGGGCGTTGATTGAGAGCCATTTGCTCAGCGTCACGGCTGTTTTTTGACCCGAATGGGTCCCGGCCTAACCCAATATCCCGCTGGCTCAACCACTTAGGTGATGTCTCTAACTCGGACGATGCGAAGCGGGAAGGATGGAACATTGGAAGGTTGGAAAGCCCAGTCTTCCAGCCTTCCACTCTTCCGTTCTTCCGGGCATTATCCACGACCCATGGCAAATGAGGTCCGTGCGGGGAATTGGATTTCGTACTTTCTCAGCTTGTAGTACAGGCTGCTGCGGCTGATGCCCAGCTGTCGGGCCGCCGCATGCTTATTCCAGTTGGTTTGTTCCAGCACCTGGACGATGAGGTGCTTCTCGTTTTCATAGAGGGAGGTGCTGGACTTGCTCAGTCCGGTGAAAGAACGCAGGTTGGCCGGGAGGTTCTCCTCGCCGATCACTGGTCCCCGAGCCAGGATCACCGAGCGTTCCACCACATTTTCCAACTCCCGAACATTGCCTGGCCAGTCGTAGTGGCTGAGAAGCTCCAGCGAGGTTGGGGTGAACCCCGTCGCGTGTTTGTCGTTGCTGGACGCGTATCTTCGCAGGAAGTTCATGGCCAGCAGGGGGATGTCTTCTCGGCGCTCCCGGAGCGGGGCCAGATAGATGGGCATGACATTGATCCGATAGTACAGGTCTTCCCGGAAGGCTTTCTCGGCCACCGCCTTTTCCAGGTCCCTGTTCGTGGCCGCGATGACCCGGATGTCCACCTCGATGGTCCTTTCTCCTCCCACCCGCTCGAAGTTTCTCTCTTGAAGCACGTGCAGCAGTTTGATCTGGGTGGATGGAGAGATCTCGCCGATCTCATCGAGAAAGATGGTGCCCTTGTGGGATTGCTCGAAGCGGCCCACCTTCTGGCGGATCGCTCCGGTGAAGGCACCTTTCTCGTGGCCAAACAACTCGCTCTCCAACAGCCCCTCCGAGAACGCGCTGCAGCTGCAGGTGATGAATGGTCCCTTGCGGCGGTAGCTGTTGTGGTGGATGGCCTGGGCGATGATCTCTTTTCCCGTCCCGGTCTCGCCCAGGATCAACACCGTACAGTCGGTCTGGGCGATGCGTGAGATGAGGTCGTAAATCTGCATCATCTTCGCGCTCTTGCCCATGGTGTTCATCAGGCCCTCGTTCAGGTTCAAGTTCACCTTCCTGGACTTCGAGAGCCCGGGAACCGACGGGAATTCCAACAGCGACTTGCCCGTCTCGCGCCGTCGGTGCTCCAGGATCCTTTCTACGGTCCCCAGCAGTCCCTGGGTATCCTGCAGCGGCTTGCTCAGGAAATCCGTCACGCCGAGCCTCAAGGCCTGGACGGCATTTTCGACGGAGTTTTGCCGGGTCCAGATCACCACGGGGATTTTCGGGTCCAGCCCTTTGAGCTTTTTGATCAACTCCCATCCGTCCATGATGGGCATGTCCAGTTCGGTGATCACCATCTCGAAGGGCCCGTTCTCGACGAACTCCGCCATCGCTTCGAACCCGTTTTGCGCCGTCGCCACGTGGTACCCGTTGCGGAGAAACAGTCGCCTGAGTTCTCCCGCCTGTGGATCGTTGTCCACGATGAGCACGGTTCCGTCCATACATGCCTCCCCCACACGCAAAACTTGCCGGTTTCAGATCGTTAAATTATTCTTTTTTTGCATGAAAAAGCGGATGTCAAAAATGCAAACCGTGTACCAAAAACAGTCGGTGGCTCTCGGACTGTCTCGTTTTTGGCTAATTGCTTGAAAACAAAATAGAAAAGCCTTCGGGCGCTTCCCTCTATCGTGCATAAGAGTCGTGATCGCCTGGAGCCATCGGGGCTGAAAGTGACCGAACAAGAAACACTTTGTTACCTGAACTCCTTTCGGCAGGCTCTCCCGATGCGCCAAACACGAGCCGGTCTCAAGCCGAAGGACTCAAGGGCCGAAGAAAGCCAAGCGATGATATAGCACTCATCGTGCTAAAAACAAACACTTTTCACCGAAAGCTTCCCTAGTTTGACGGGCCAAAATAAGCTGTAAGTCCCAGCGTTGCCTATGGTAGATTGCTAGAGCCGGTGTCTTTCAACGCATTCGGCCCGACGGCGTGTGCGCTTGCCTGGGATTAACAGGTTGAACGACATCGCTCACGATTGGGAAAAACGAATCAGTTGGAGCCCCACCGGTCTGCGCATTTTGATCCATGGGATCGCGGGCAGTCTTTCTGGACAGGGACGGTACCCTCATCGAGGAAGTAGGTTACGTGAATCACGTGGATCGCATACGGCTGTATCCGTGGTCGGCAGAGGCTGTCCAGATGCTGAACCATTCCGGGCTGAAAACCATCATAGTCACCAACCAGGCGGGAATCGCCCGAGGCTACTTCACTGAGGATTTGCTGGACCGTGTCCACGAGAAGTTGCGGGCGGAGCTGGCGCGTGGGGGTGCCAGGTTGGATGCCATCTACTATTGTCCCCACCATCCCAGGGAAGGACAGCCACCCTGGCGCCAGGAGTGCGAATGTCGAAAACCAAAGCCCGGAATGCTGCTTCGTGCAGCCACTGAGATGGACCTGGATCTTCCCGCGTCGTTCGTGGTGGGGGACCGGTACGGCGAGGTGGAGATGGCCCGATCCGTGGGTGCCTCAAGCGTTTTCTTACTTTCCGGGTACGGGCGAGGGGAGTACGAGTACCAGCGGGGGCAATGGCCCCATCCTCCCGACCACGTGGCCAACGATCTGCTGGGGGCTGTCAGATGGATCCTGGACCAAACAGGGCGACTTCCATGAAGTCAGACGGCAGGTCGCTCAGTGGGCTCGGTGAGATTGGTGAGATTGGTGAGCTTGGTGAGATTGTCCGGCGCTTTCGCGGTCGAAAGATCCTGGTGTTCGGGGACCTGCTCCTGGATCAATTCCTCACCGGGCAAATTGCTCGGATCTCGCGGGAAGCTCCGGTTTTGATTCTGAGGCACCAGGAGCTGGTGGAGCGACCGGGCGGCGGAGCCAACGCCGTCCATAACCTCTGCGCTCTCGGAGCCTCGGTGCATCCTGCGGGCTTCCTCGGAGCAGACGCCGCCGGCGATCGGCTCTGCTCCCTTCTGGGGGCGATGCGGATTCCCACCGGCGCCCTCATTCGCGTCCCGCACTATTGGACTCCCACCAAGACCCGGGTCCAGGCCGGCTCCTTTCATTCTTCCCAGCAGCAGATCGTGCGGATCGATCGGGATCGGCCGTTTCGGTCCACACCGGCCCTGCGGAACCGGATCCAGCGGCATCTGGCTCGGATCGCGCCGAAGATGGACGCCATCGTCATTTCCGATTACGGATACGGGACGGTGGATCCGGCGAGCACGTTGTTGCTCCGGCGGATCAGCAGGCAGCAGAGGATACCCCTGTGCGTGGACTCCCGCTTCGATCTGCTGAAGTTCTCCGGTGTGACTGCCCTTACTCCCAACATCAGCGAAGTGGAAGAAGCGTTGAACGGACCGCTGCGGCCATTCCCCCGATGGGTCCGGCACAATCATTTTCGCTTCGGGGATGATCGTGCTCTGCTGGAACAAGTGGGTAGAGCCCTGTTGCGACGCCAGAGGTTGGACGCTCTGCTGATCACCCGGGGGAGGTGGGGCATGACTTTGTTTGAGAAGCGAAGGTCCCCGGTTCACATCGCGGTGTCCGGGACAGACGAAGTAGCCGACGTGACCGGCGCCGGAGACACTGTCATTGCCACGTTCACGCTCTCGCTGGCGTCGGGGGCTACTTTCGAACAGGCGGCGCGTCTGGCCAACCATGCGGGAGGTATCGTGGTCATGAAGCGGGGCACGGCGACGGTGTCCGGCCCTGAATTGCTGGCGGTCCTCCAGGAGGGCGTTGAAAATCAGGGGGGGAATCCAAGTGGGTAAGGTCATCAGCCTGGAGGAGGCAAGCCGCATTGCAGCTGCGGCCCGCCGCGATGGCAAGACAGTGGTGTTTGCCAACGGTTGCTTCGACCTCCTCCACGTCGGCCACGCACGCTACCTGGAGGGAGCCAAAGCGCTGGGCGAGGTATTGATCGTGGGGGTGAACAGCGATCGGTCGGTGCGACGCCTGAAAGGAGGAACCCGTCCGCTGCTCCCGGAAGGCTCCAGGGCGGAGCTGGTGGCGGCTTTTCGGAACGTGGACTATGCCCTCATCTTTGATGGCGAGACCGCCGATGAGGTCCTCAGGCGCCTGAAGCCCCACATCCATGCCAAGGGGACCGACTATACAGAGGAATCGGTCCCGGAGAGAGCATCCGTTTTCAGCTATGGCGGGAAGGTGGCCATCGCGGGAGATGCGAAATCCCATTCCACCCGCGAGATCCTGAGCAGGATCCGCCGGGCATGGGCCGAGTCCTGGCCATGAAGATCTTGATCGTGAAGCTCAGTTCCCTGGGCGACCTGATCCACACCCTGCCCGCGGCGGCCGCGCTCAGGCAGGCGTACCCCCATGCCAGGATCGATTGGCTGGTAGAGCCTGCAGGTCGTTCGCTTCTGGAGCTGTGCCCGCTGGTGGATCGGATCCTGGTCTCCCGCAAAGGTGTCCGTGGCACCCTCACCACCGTCGTGCAGCTTCGGAGGGAAGGCTATGACGCGGCCCTGGACTTCCAGGGTTTGTGGAAGTCGGCGGTGTTGACCCGGCTGTCCGGGGCCCGGTTCCGCTTAGGCTTCGCCCGGGAATACCTGCGGGAACCCTCCGCCGCCTGGCTGTACACGCACCGGGTCCGGCCCGGGAGTCCTCATCTTCATCGCATCGACGCCAACCTCGCCCTCGCGGAGGCCGCCGGCGCTGCCGCCGGAAACCCTGGCTTCCCGCTGGTGTCCAGGCCCGAAGACGACGCCTACGTTCAGGAAAAGCTTGAGGAGCTGGGCCTGAAGAGGTTCGCGGTGCTCAACCCGGCGGCGGGATGGCCGACCAAGGAGTGGCCCGTGGAGCGATACGCGGCGCTGGCCAAAAGGTTCCCCGCAGAGCTGGGCCTGGACACCCTTTGGACCTGGGGCCCTGGGGAGGATCATTTTTTCACCCATCTTCAAAGGCTGGCAGTCGCGGTCCGCACGTTCCCGACGACCGTTCCGCAGATGATCCCTTTGCTGCGCAGCGCCACGTTGTTCGTGGGGGGAGACACGGGTCCCATGCATCTGGCCTGCGCGCTGGGGACGCCGGTGGTTGCCATCCTCGGACCGACCTCTCCCTGGCACAATGGTCCGTTCTCGCCCGAGGATGCCGTGGCCTTCCGGCCGCTTCCATGTTCTCACTGTTATCGTCGCAAGTGTCCAACCGAGACAGAGTG
The DNA here is from genome assembly GCA_016210925.1 of Acidobacteriota bacterium. GTDB lineage: Bacteria > Acidobacteriota > UBA6911 > JACQTF01 > JACQTF01 > JACQTF01. Next base: position 10,296 of record JACQTF010000173.1, read on the forward strand.
TCTGAATATCTCGGTGGATGAGATCCTGGAGGCCGCCGCCCGGCGCCTTGCTTTCCCCCGAGCTCCCGTCCCGAACGGCTCCAGCTTGAAACTCGAGTCCTAGCGCTTCGATGGTGACCCTATGGCCTTCGCGCAGCGATTCCGGGTATTCGCAGGATTCCTTCTGGCCGTGGCGTTCCTGGTCTGCAGCCGTCCCACTCCGCCACGCCTTTGGTTCGGAGCCGCGCTGGCGGCGGTGGGGCTAGGGATTCGGATCTGGGCTACGGGCTACCTGCAGAAGAACAGCCGGCTTGCCACTGGCGGGCCCTACGCCCTGACCCGCAATCCCCTTTATTTCGGATCCCTGCTGCTCGGGCTGGGATTTATGCTCACTACCCCAGGCTGGTGGTTTCCGGCCATCTTTCTGAGTCTCTTCGTGCTGTTCTACCTGCCGACCATGAGGTCCGAGGAAAAGCAGCTGCAGGAGCTGTTTGGCGAGGCATTCGAGCAGTATCGGTGTGGGACGCCGTTGTTTTTTCCTGCGCTTCGCCTGCCCGGCGGCCATGAGCCATTCGACCTGTCCCGGGTGCGGGCCAACCGGGAGTACAACGCTGTGCTGGGCTATCTGGCGGTCTTCGGGCTGTTGATCCTGAAAACGTACTTCGGCGCCGCATGATGTCTCGAACCGCAGTCCTGGAACTTGCCCTCGCACTGCTTCTCCCGACAGTGCCTTCTCAGGAAGCGCCGTCGGACCCCCCGTTTCGTCCCGGGGAAACGCTTTCCTACGAAGTGAAATGGGACGCCCCCGGATGGCTTTTTTTCCTGCCGGACATTCACGCCGGGGAGATGCAGCTCCGGGTGGCTGAGCGCATTCCCTACGGGGGCGTGCCCGCGTACCGGTTGGTAGCCACCGCCCGATCGTCGGGCACCCTGCCCAAAATCACCGGCGTCTCAGTGGATGATTATTTCGAGTCCACGATGCACCCGCACGACTTCTGCGCCCTGCGCACCGTCAAACGGACGCGGGAAGGCCGCAGGAAGAGGGACATGGAAGTCCGCTTTCACCGTGATCGGAGAGAGCTCCACCTGAGGGAGCTGGACGCAAGCGCAAATCCCCCGCGGGAACTCCGGAACGAGGTCCTGGAGGAAGTGCCGGAATGCGTCCAGGACACCCTCTCGGTCTTGTACGCCGCGCGCCGCTTTCTCCTGGAGCCCGGGCGACGCTATTCCCTGTTCCTGAGCGACAACGGGAGGACCCGTGAAATTTTCCTTCACGTGCAGAAGCGGGAGCGAGTGGGGACACCGGCGGGTCCTTATCCTGCCCTCAAGATCGAGACCCGCTCTGCCTTAGGGGGCCTGTTCGGAAAGGGCGGAAGGCTGTGGGTGTGGGTCTCGGATGACTGGCGGAAAATTCCCATCAAGTTTGAAGCCAGGGTGAGCCTCGGGCGGGTGTATGGCGCTCTGTCTCGCGCTGAGATGGGGGGAAAGACCGCGGAATCGGCGCATTGAAGGGACCCACAAGAAAGTGTTAAGCTGAATTGTAAGTCTTTTGTCATTCTTTGGTTCCATGCGTCCCGCACCCGGTTCCGGAACCGAAACTCTTGACCCGATTCTTGGAGGATAGGAATGGTTCTTTGGACGCTGTCTCTGATGGCGCAACCGCAAACGGACCTGACGGGGGGCTTGTTCTATGTCCTCAAGGTTCTGCTGGGAGTCGTTCTGGTTTTCGTAGGCTCAATGGTTTTCATCTCCGTTGCCCTGGACTGGATCACGCTATGGAAGCGGAACAAGTACGGGAAACAACGCAGCATCCGCATTTCGCAAGAGGCGGGCACGGGGAGGACGGAAAAATGATTCAACGTGAAGAGATCGAGAAGGTCCGGCAGTTCCAGAGCGGGGAACACCCGGTGACGAGCCTGTACTTGAACATCGACGCGGAGTCCCATCCCTATCGGAAGTGGGAGGTCCAGCTCAAGAACCTGATCAAGGAGAAGAAAGAGGGGCTGGAGGGCCTCGATTTCTCTCGCAAGGGGCTCCATTCCGTGAGGGAGGACTTCGAGAGGATTCAGAAGTACGTGCAGCTGGAGCTGGAGATCAACGGGACCATGGGGCTTGCCGTCTTTTCCTGTTCAGCGGAGAATTTCTGGCGTACGTTTCAACTGACGGTCTCGGTGAAGGACCGCCTCACGGTGGACCGGTCTCCCTACGTGATCCCCCTCCTCGCTGTGTTCAACGGCGCGCGGAAAATTTGCGTCGTGCTCGCGGACCGGAACCGGGGCCGTATTTTTGAAATAGTCTTGGGCCACATCCGGGAGCACCATGACGTGTTCAGCAATGTCCCTGACAAAGTCCGGGCCGGCGGCTGGCACGGCTACGAGGAAAAGACCATCCAGCGCCACATTCAGGACCATGTGCTGCATCACCTGAAAAGCATCGCGGACCTGGCGTTGAGTTTTTTCAAGCAGGAGAACTTTGACAGGTTGATCCTGGGCGGCATCAAGGAGGTGGTATCCAATTTAAGGCCCTTGCTGCACAGCTACCTGGAGGACAAATACATCGGGGAGATGGATATCCCGTTCGAGAGCGATCCAAAAACTATCCTGAAGAAGAGCCTGGAGGTGGAGCGGCTCTACATGGCCCGCGAGCACGCTCGTCTGGTCTCCAACCTCGTCACTGTTTCTAAGAGCCACGGAAACGGGGTGCTGGGCTGGGAGAACACGCTGAGGGCCCTGCAGCGAAACCAGGTGCAGCAGCTCTTCATCCAGTCGGATGCCCGCAGCCAGGGGATCTACTGCGACCGTTGCCGATATCTGGATGTGGCAGGCGAGCGGTGCCCACTGTGCAATCGGGATCTGGCGCTCCGAGACGATATCGTGGACCCCCTGATCGGCGAAGCTCTGGCCAGGAACTGTCAAATTGAACAGGTCGCGCCACCCTCGGAGTTGGAGCGCTACGGAGGGATCGGCGCAGTCCTGCGCTTCAGGGGGTAGTCGGAGCCCCGATCCGTCGGCAACCGGAGATCGTCACCTCACTCCCTGGCGCACGCGACGGATCGTGGTGGAGCAGATCGATAAGCCGAATTCTGTCCCTCGAAAGAGGGGATGATCATTCATCTTGGTCCCGCATTGCTGCGGGACTCCAGCGACCTACCCGGGAGCGTCGGACGGGCCGCCCTCTCCCCAAGCGGCACATGCCGCCAGGGGTCGCTCCCCTATGTGGTCTTGCTCCGCGTGGGGCTTGCCTTGCCTTCGATATCTCTACCGAAGCGGTGAGCTCTTACCTCGCCTTTTCACCCTTACCTTCGGAGGCGTGATCCTCCGACGGCGGTATGTTTTCTGTGGCGCTTTCCGTATCCTTGCGGATCCCACCCGTTAGGTGGCACGCTGCCCGATGGAGTTCGGACTTTCCTCCCTTCGGGAGGGGCGAGAGACGCGAGACGAAGCGCTCGACTTTCGATCCGCCTCTCCTCGCTGGCCGCCCCACCCAGCCGGGCGATCATCTGATCTGCTCCAACAGTTTATATTTTAGCACGACCGTGACCCGATTCGTGGAGACCAGCCGCCTCTGGAAGGCTACGGCACCTGGACGGTGGCGAGGTAGGGAGAACCATCGCGGGGGAGGAGGGCATAGACGAGGAAGATATCTCCCGATCTGGCAGCGGCTTCCAGGGCCCGGAACTCCTTCACGTTTCGCACGGACTTCCGATTGATTTCCCGGATCACGGAGCCCTCCATCAGACCGCTTTCCACGGCCGGGCCATAGAAGTCGATGCTGGTGATGGTCACTCCCTGGTCCCAGGGGAGTCGGAACCGCGCCTGGACCTCCCGCGTGATGTCCGCCACCAGAAAACCCAGCGGACTGGAGGGCCTGCCTTTGGAAGCGTCACCCCCCTCAGAAAGGTAGTCCGACGCGACCCCGTCCAGGGAGACCGGGCGCTCCACCAGTTGGGTGGTCAGTTGTAGCGGTGCCGCGTCCCGCACGACCTTCATCTGCACCCTCCGGCCCGGTGGGGTTTCGGCCACGAGGCGAAAGAACTCGTCCCGGGAGGGGACGGGCTTTCCGTCGAACTCTACGATGACGTCGTAAAGCCGGAGGCCGCAACGCTCAGCGGGGGTCCCGGATTCGACGTTGACCACCACCACGCCCGCTGGCTCCCGCAACTGGAGGGCACGCTGAATCTTCGAATCCACTTCCCGAGGCTCGAGACCCAGATAACCCCGCCGCACCCGGCCCCGGGCCATGATCTGGCGGACGATGGTCTTGGCCTGATTGATGGGAATGGCGAAGGAGATTCCTCGGCCTCGGAGGTGGATGATGGAATTGATCCCCACCACCGCGCCCTCCAGATTCAGGAGGGGACCGCCGCTGTTGCCTTGGTTGATGGCGACATCGGTCTGGATCAAGTCATCGTAGATGAAGTTCTGGACTTTACGCCCCTTGGCGCTCACGACTCCTGCGGTCACCGAGTGGTCGAAGGAAAGGGGATCGCCGATGGCCACCACCCACTCACCCACTCGGAGTCGGCTCGAGTCTCCCAGGGGCAAGACGGGGAAAGAATCGGGGCCCGGGACCTTCAAAATGGCCAGGTCGCTCACCGGATCGGATCCCACCAAATGGGCCGAGTATTCTCGTCCGTCAGCCAGACGAACCGTGATTCTCTCCACGCCGCTGACCACGTGTTCGTTCGTCAATACGTAGCCCCGGCTGTCGAAAAAGAACCCGGAGCCTGCCCCGCTGGAACGAAACTCTTCCTCCCGGGGCGCCAGGAGCTGCGTCGTCGTCCTGGTGACTTTGATGAGCTTCCGAGTCGAAACGCTGACCACCGACCCGTTGGTGCGTCGCACCAGTTCGGAAAAATCGGGCCTAGGGGCAGCCAGCGGAGGTATGCGAAGGCTTCCCTGGTGGTCCTCCGGTCCTCGCACGAGCAGGAAAAACGCGCAGGAGAGAAACACCCCCACCAGGAGGAAAAAAAGGGGGGCAAACACCTGGTTGTGCTCTTTTTTCGTCAACCGGTCGCCAACCTTGGGAATCCAGAGGTGTATTATTTTACCAGTTTTTTGAATTCTTCTTCATCTAAAATTTTTATGGCTAACTCTTTTGCTTTGTCATACTTGGAACCAGGGTCCGCCCCCGCCACCACGAAGTCTGTCTTCTTGCTCACCGAACTGGTGACCCGTCCCCCCCGGTCTTCGATCAAGCGCTTGGCCTCTTCCCGGCTGAGGG
>JACQTF010000176.1 GCA_016210925.1 Acidobacteriota bacterium
CTTTCAGCGTGGGAGCTGCACCTTCGTGGCGCAAGAGGAGGAAAAAGTCGTGGGATTTATCGTTGTCCGCAAAGAGCGAGATGCCGGGCATGTCATCACCATCGACGTGGAACCGGCGTACCAGGATCGTGGCGTGGGCACCCAGCTGATGGAGGCCGGGGAAGAATGGCTGCGGGCGGAGAGCGTCCGGGAAATCTATCTGGAGACCGCCGAGGACAACCACAAGGCCATCGCTTTTTTTCGACGCTGGGGATACGAAACCGTCCGCAGGATTTCGGGATACTATGCCGACGGCAAAGACGCCTTCCTCATGAGAAAAGAGCTCGAGAGTGGGAGAAGGGAGAGGATGGAGAATTGAGGATCGATTTCGATCCTCGATCTTCGATCCTTTATTCTCTATTCTCCATTCTCCATCCTCTATCCTCAAGATTTTTCTGCGAAGTAACCTTCTCGGTACCGGGCTTCCAGCTGGTCGGGCTTGCCGTCCTTGTTCACGTCTGCCTGCACTTCCACCTTGATCTTCCGAAATTTTCCGTCCTTCCGGGTGTTGCTGGGAACGTAGCCCAGGCTGTACTGGTTCCGGACGAAATTGGAGATGGTGCGGAAGACGGAGGGGAGTTCGGTTAAGAAACGCGGGAAGAAGGCAGTGCCTCCCGTGAAATTGGAAAAAGAGCGCAGGCGGTTGTCCGACTGCAGCAGCTCGATGTTGGTCTCGGGAGCAATGTAGGGCTCGTATCGGAGGCGGAAGTTCTGGCCCACGCCGATGGAATAAATGACCGCGTTGGAGCTCTTGGCCTCCTTCAAGACGTCGCTGTAATTGTGCTTGCTGAACGTGTCCAGCCCGGTGCTCACCAGAACCACGATGATCCGGCCTTTCTCCTCCTTCACCGAGTCCAGGACAAAGTGGACCGCGTCCGACAGATTGCTCTCGCTGAAGGCGGGGTAGTTCAGCCGGCGCAGGGCGTTGTGGATGTCGGCGCGGTTTCGGGTGAAGTCCGTCAGGATCTCGGGCCGGATGTCGTAGGCCACGATGGCCGCCCAGTCCTCGGGACGCAGCGAGTCCACGAACAGATACACCGCTTCCCAAACGTCCTGGATGAAATACTCCACTTGCCGGCTGTACTCCACCAGAAGCACCACCGTCATGGGGGCCTCGATGGCGGCAAAGTGGTCGATCTGTTGCAGGACCCCGTCCTCGTAGACCTTGAAATGCTCCCGCTGCAGGCCGGTGATTAGGTTCCCTTTCTTGTCGGTGACGGTGACTTCCACGTTCACCAGGCGGGCTTCCACCTTGATGGGAGGCCCCTGAGGCTGCAGGACTTCTTCGTCCGTTTCCGCCTTTTTCTTCAGTTTCTTGTCGGCCTGCTGCAGCTCGGCGGCCCCCGGCGCGAAGACCAGGAGGCACAGCAGCCCGGCCGTCACGAGGACGACGGTTTTCTTCAAGTTTTGAGGCATGGTCGCTCCTGGCATGTCTCCGGTTTTGGTTTCGTGGGTTCGGTGCTTTTGCAAGCGCCTCCGAGGTGCAGAGCCCGTTGGGTCCAACGCATCTGCTCTGTCCCTATAGGGTATTGTAGCACGCCGGAAGTTTCAACCCCGATCCGTCCGTAAGGCGTTCGGCTGCGAGGCATGCACGGGAAGCATCCTGGCGTGGGACGGATCGGGGTTCAAAAATCTTTTGACCCCTCAGGGAAAACGGCACTATAATGCCTGCATTTTTCGCCCTTTGAAGAGTTCACTTCGGATGTCAGACAAGTCCCCATGGCCTGAGCCGCGGGGTTTCGGAACGTCAGGAGGTGCCCTTTGAGTTTATGCCCCGAATGCGATGCCGAGATTGAACTGGTCTCTCCCGACATTGGCGAGATCGTCTCCTGCCCTGAGTGCGGGCTCGAGCTGGAGGTCATCTCCAGGGATCCGGTGGAGTTCGACATCGCTCCCGAGCGGGATGAGGAAGACGAGGAAGAGAAGGAAGAAGAGGATTTGGGCTGAAAACCGGAAGCCGGAAGCCTGGAAGAACGGGAGACCGGGTCTCAGAGTTTGCTATGATGATGAGGGATGGAAGTCAGGCTGGTGATCTTTGACCTTGAGACCGTTTATGATGCGGGGCCGGTCGTCCTGAAGGCGGCAGCGGAGGCGGTGGAGGCTGCTTCAGCCCGATTTGGGCTCGATCTCCAATATCCCCCCCGCGAGGAGGTGCTCCGGTTGATGGGCCAGACGGAGGAAGAATTCTTCCGGGAGCTGGGCCTGGCCCTGGACGTGGACCAACTGGAGTACGTACGGAGCGTATTTTCCCAGGCGCAGGAGCAGGGAGTCCGACGGGACAGAGGGCACCTTTACCCCGGCGCCCGGGAGACCCTGGAGGAGCTGAAAGAACAGGGCTACCAGGTCGCCTTGTCTTCCAGCGGGAGCCGGGAGTTCATGCTCTCCATCGTGGATCATTACGGGCTGGATGCTTACGTGGATATCTCCCTCTGTCTGGACGACGTGGGTATGGCCGACCGCGCGGCCCTCTTCCAGGAGATCGTCAATCACCAGGATGTCTTCCCGGGTGAGGCGATGGTCGTGGCCCGGCACATGGTGGACTTTTTGGCTGCCCGGGCCGCTGCCCTCCGGTCCATCGCGTGCGGTTGGGGCTACGGAGATGAGAGCGAATTGGATTATGCCGACCGCGTGGCGACCTCCTTTCACGAGGTGCGGAGCGCCATCACCCACCCGGGGCCGGAGGCACGAGAACAATGAGTCCGGAACAAAAAGAACATAAGCTGGTCGAGATCCTCCAGGCTCTGGGATCCGCAGTGGTGGCGTACAGCGGCGGGGTGGATAGCGCTTACCTGGCCTACATGGCTCACAAAGTGCTGGGGGAGCGGTCGCTGGCCGTCACCGCCTGGAGCCCCAGTCTGGCGATCCACGAGAAGAGGGAAGCTTCCGCCTTCGCCGACCGCTTTCGTCTCCGTCATGAGGTCATCGAAACGGAGGAAATGGAGAATCCCCAGTATCGATCCAATCCCACGAACCGCTGCTACTTCTGCAAGACCGAGCTTTTTGAAAAACTCTCCGACCTGTGCCTGCAACGCGGATTCGAACACCTCATCTACGGCGCCAACGTGGACGACCTGGGAGACTTCCGACCGGGCATGACGGCTGCCCGGGAGTACGGGGTCCGGGCTCCTTTGCTGGAGGCGGGGCTCACGAAGGAGGAGATCCGGGACCTCTCCAGGAAGCAAGGTCTACCGACTTGGAATAAACCGGCTCAGGCCTGTCTCTCGTCCCGCTTTCCGTTTGGGACGCTCATCACCGAGGAGAAATTAGCCGTCGTGGATCAGGGAGAAGAATTCTTGAGGCGACTGGGTTTCCGCGTTTACCGGGTGCGCTACCACGGCGAAGTGGTAAGGATCGAGCTGGGGAGGGAAGAACTGCCCCGTGCCCTGGAACCCGAGGTCTCTGCCCGGATTGCGGCCCGGTTCAAGGAGCTGGGATTCAAATTCGTGACCCTGGACCTGGAGGGCTATCGCTCAGGGTCCCTCAACCCCCGGCCTAAAACCACTTCGCCCTAGCGTTAGCTGCCACCCCTGCAGGACACGCCACCGAGCCAGGCAAACACCCATGTGGTAGCGATGCGAACCTGTGAAGCCTCGAACCTTGGCGTTCCACCCGAAGGGATGGTGGGTGACTTGGAGTGGCAAGCCTGTTTTGACTGGGTGCTGACAACCGAGACTGTCATGTCGAGCGCAAAGCTGCCCAACGGCCGGACGTCCAAGTACCAGAACATTTCAAGAAGGCACATCGGGCAAGGGATGAGCACTACCATCAAGAGCTTTCGACTGGCGCGGATGTCCGTTCTGATCCTGATCCTAACGCTTGGCCTGCTGGCTCTGCCGCTCGTATTCTTGGCCAACGTGGTGTTCGGGAAGTGGGCGTATGTGGCTCCGGCTTTGTTGGTCGTGGCCATTTACTTTTGGGTCTGGCTCAGGTTCCGACCAACCCTGTTTGTCATCCGCCCGGACGTACTCGAGGTGGTCTGGCCGCTCAAGCGTCGGCAGATACGACGCGACGACATCTCGGATGTGCGTCTCATCGACAGACAAGAGCTGCGCCGCGAGGCCGGATGGTGCATGCGCGTCGGGGCGGGGGGGCTCTGGGGCGGATTCGGCTGGCTTTGGACCCAGCGGCGGGGGATCGTGCAGATGTACGTCTCGCGCACCGACCGCTTCGTGTGGATCGAGCGTGCAAGCGATCGGCCGTGGCTGATCACGCCGGAGCAGCCTGAGGCATTCGTGCGTGCTCTGTTAAGTTAACGGCTTCCGAAGTCCAGGATCGAAACTCACCACGGACGCGCAAAGATCGAGAGCCGCTCCCCACCGCCCAGCGAAGGAGCGGCCGGCAACGGCTCCCGCACGGAAGCGTCCACGGGATCGCACTGCAGCCGTCCAACACGGCGTTGCATCTGAGGACGGGCCGCCTGGTGGCTCTGGCAACGGCATTCAGACGACGCGCCACCGCGATTCCCTTGGACTGACACAGGAGATTCTTCCGGTGGATGTCGTCGGTCCATCGTTGATTCCTCCAAAAAATCTGGGCCGCCATTAGGCAGTACCCAGAATGGCGGGATGACCGAGGCTGAAATCCTGGCAGATTTCCCCAGTCTGACTCCGGACGACATCATCGTCTCAAAGGACAACGATTTTCGACAGTTGAGTTTTCTGCTTGGTCCGCCCCCAAAGGTCATATGGCTGGGCGGCATCAGAGCACATGGGCACTATGACTTCCGGGCCATCCGAGCGATCCGCTCACCGGGACCAGTCGCTGGCCCAGACGTGTCATCGGGCCGGCGCCGGCCCCGGCGATCCTGGTCGTTTTGGCATTCGCTGTGCGCTGTTGGCCACGCCGCGAGCTATACTGAGGGAATGCCTGCGTTAAGAGACACCACGCCTTCCGTCGCCAACCCGCTCAGGCGGAACGTCGCCATCATTGCGCACGTCGATCACGGCAAAACCACACTGGTCGATGCCCTGCTGCACCAGAGCGGTGTCTTTCGGGCGAACGAGCGCGTGGCCGAGCGCGCGCTCGACAACATCGACCTGGAGCGCGAACGCGGGATCACGATCCTGGCCAAGAACACGGCCGTCCACTATCAGGACGTCCTGATCAACATCGTGGACACGCCAGGCCACGCCGATTTCGGAGGAGAGGTCGAGCGGACCCTGACGATGGTCGATGGCGTCCTGCTGCTGGTCGACGCCTCGGAAGGTCCGCTGCCCCAGACACGGTTCGTGTTGCGCAAAGCCTTCGAGCGTCGCCTCCCTCCCATCGTCGTCATCAACAAGATCGACCGGCAGGACGCAAGGCCGAAGCAGGTACTGAACGAGGTCTACGACCTGTTCATCGACCTGGACGCTACCGAAGAGCAGCTCGA
>JACQTF010000177.1 GCA_016210925.1 Acidobacteriota bacterium
AAACGGTCCGGTTCGATCTCCCTTCCTCCCTGCCCCCACAGCTGATCCTGTCCTTTCGCCGACCCGGTGCCCTCAATCCCGCTCCCGACCACGTCCAGGTGACGGATGCCATCTGGGAATTCCCGCCGCAGGCCGGGTTGTGAGTTTGCTGGCGTCGAAAGTGGGTTTATGGTATAACGCGCGCTGCCATGAGCAGCCTTCTTCTGGTGGGCGTTGGGCTGATCAGCCTCTCGGTCCTGGTCCTGGAGATCAGTCTCACCCGGATCTTTTCTGTCATCCACTACTACCATTTTTCGTTCCTGGCCATCTCGATCGTCCTTTTCGGGTCCGGAGCGGGCGGTGTCTACGTCTACTCTACCGCGTCCCGCTCCTCTCAGCCGGCCCCGCGCCGGCTGGTCTGGATGACGACGTGGTTTTCTCTGGCTACCTTCGCGACCCTGTTCCTGTACTTTCGGTTGGGACCACAGATCGCCATCTATCCCAGCCTGATCTCGTCCGGGGAGTGGGCCAGCGTCGGGATGATCAGCGGGATTTATCTGAGCATGGCCGTCCCTTTCTTTTTCGCGGGAGCAGCCCTGTCCCTGGCCTTGAAATTGAATCCAGAACGGGTCTCGCGCCTTTACTGCGCGGACCTGGTGGGCGCTGGGCTGGGCTGCCTGGCGGTCATTGGACTGATGCAATGGCTCGGCGCCCCCCGGACTGCCGCAGCAAGCGCAGTTGTCTCCATGGTGGCAGCCTTCCTTTTCCGGCTGTCCGCTCCCGGGGAGGGGCGCCGTACGCGCAGCCTCCCGTGGGCGGCCCTGGCCCTCTTGCTGCTGGCTGCTTCCGTCCCTTCGGGCCTGTGGAGAATCACCCACGCGAAAGGACGAAGTGAAAATCCTCTGGTCTTCGAGGGGTGGAACACCTACTCGCGAGTGACGGTCTCTCAAGCCGTGGAAGATCCATTCGGGTGGGCCATGAGCGATCGGCGCCCTCGGGGAAAGGTCTCTCAATTGATGATGTTGATCGACTCCGCCGCTGGAACCCCGGTCGTTCATTTCGATGGAGACCTCAGCAAGGTGGAGTTTCTGAAATTCGATGTCACGGCCATGGCGCACTACGTGCGGCCGAACGCCCGGATCCTGGTGATCGGCGCCGGGGGAGGCCGGGACGTGCTGGCGGCCCTGGTGTTCCAACAGAATTCGGTGGACGCGGTGGAAATCAACTCCCTGGTGGCAAGGGTCCTCGGCGAGCGGTTCCGCGACTTCGCCGGTCATCTGCTGGAACATCCACGGGTCCGCTTTTACGTGGAGGATGGTCGAAACTTTGTGCGCCGCTCTCCAACCTCGTACGATCTGATCCAGCTCTCGCTGGTGGATACCTGGGCCGCCTCCGCTGCCGGCGCCCTGGCCCTGACGGAGAACACGCTCTATACCCAGGAAGCCATGGAGGACTACCTGGACCACCTGACGGAAGAGGGCATCCTCTCCATCTCTCGCTGGTACTACGTTCCGAGGCCTTCCGAGGTTCTCCGCCTGGTGACCACGGCGCTGGAAGCCCTTGGACGGAAAGGCGTGGTCTCCCCGGAGGCCTGTCTCGCGCTGGTCCGAAGCCTCCCTCCCGAATCCTCCCGGTGGGCTGTGGGAAATCTGCTGGTGAAGCGTTCGCCGTTCACCGGCGAGGAACTGGACCGTCTGGAGGCGACGTCCAACGACCTGCAGTTCGACCTGGCCTATCCGCCCCGCAGCGAGGCCTCCCCGGAGATCCTGGAACTCGTGCGCCAGCCCGACGCTTTCATCCGCGACTACCCCCTGGACCTGTCTCCGCCCACGGACGACCGGCCTTTCTTCTTCAACATGTCGCGCTGGAGGAATCTTGCGACGCCGCCACAAGGGGGAACGCTGCAGGCGAACCTGGACACCAACCGGCTGCTGGCGGGACTCCTGGGTGTCTCCTTCCTGGCGGTCCTGGCGGCCATCCTGGGACCGCTCTGGTAGACCCAAAGAAAACTCCCGGGTACCGGCTCCTCGGGCCGCTTCGCCGCCTATTTTCTCTGCCTGGGGCTGGGATTCATGCTGCTGGAGATTTCGTTCATGCAGCGGTTCATCCTGCTCCTGGGACACCCCATCTACGCCCTCGCCCTGATTCTCTTCGTGCTCCTGTCCTTCGGGGGTTTGGGCAGCCTGACGGTGGAGCGACTGTCCGCCCGCCAAGCCTCCCTCGTTTGCTTGGGAATCACCGTGCTTTCCCTGGTCGTATGGTATTTGTACCCGCTCCTTTTTCGGGCGCTAGCCCGTTCTTCCACCGCCGGCAAGGCCGCAGCGACCGCCTTGCTTCTGGCGCCGGTGGGCTACCTCATGGGAATGCCCTTCCCCATCGGGCTCCGCGCCCTGAAGAACCAGGCCTTGATTCCCTGGATGTGGGGTGTCAACGGGGCCACATCCGTCCTGGCCTCCATTCTGGGGATGATTCTGGCGCTGTCCATGGGGTACACCGCCGCCCTGGTAACGGGGGCTGCCAGCTACTTGACCGCTTTTCTGCTCCTCCCCTCGGTCCAACGCGCTGGGGAAAGATGAAGAAACCATTTCTTCTTGATCTGATCGGCGCGGCTCTCGTTCTGATCGGAGCTGCCATTGGCTGGTCAACCGGGGGGTTGCCACGCTGATCACAAGGCCACTACCCGGGAAGAGGACGGCTCGCGGCAGCCGCCGCGGACTTGGAAGGGATCGGGGCAGATTCCAGTGCCGTTCCAACTTGATCCGACAAAGACCAAGCAACATTTCTCGGTCCCGAGGAACAGCGGTCGGCTCATGGCTGCTCTGTCTGGACAAGTTGGAACGGCACCAACCGGACCTGCATGCAGGCGTTCATGACGGGAAGCACCTCGTCGAAGATCGCGAGCATGGACTCCACCAGCTCCAAGCCCGTGGACGCCCCGACCTCGTCCTCCGCCATGGGGTAAAAGACCTGAAAGCCACTCCAGTCGTTCGCGGGGGCGCGCTCCAGGCTGCGTCGCAACTCAGCCGCGCCCTGAAAATTTTCCCGGGAGATTCGCTCGGGCGCTTCCCAGCTGCCCGCATGGAGGTGAAAGCCTTCTCGGACCACGAGGCGCTTCAGTTCCCGCTCCACCAGCCCTCCCGGCCTCAAACTACCGATCAGCCGGTGCCAGTCCCAGTCCTCCTGCATTTGGCAAGCCCGGTATTCCCGAGGCGGCTTCAAGTAACCCCGTTCCACCTGCAGGCCACACTTGAAGACCTGGTCGTCCCGGTCCACCATGATGAACAACTTCGAACAGCCGAAGTTGACGTGGTGGGACCGGGGCTTGGCCTGGCGATTTGCCTTGGATAGGAAGCAGATCCACTGCCAGTAAACGCCCCGGCCCCAGCGGTCGGTGACAAAAGGCTGCTGAAACTTGCTCTCCAGGAGCAGCTTCAGGATCCTGGTGATCCGCTCATGGGGTTCCAGATTGCCCACCCGGATCCCGCGCCGGAAGTCCAGAAATTCCGGGCGAAACCCGATGGTGGCGGGAATCAGGGGCAAGCTCACGAGTCCGATGATAGCAAATCTTCCAGCCCGCGGGGGCGGGCGGGACGCTGTGGTATAATCGCCCGCCCGTCCAGGAGATATGATGCCAGAATCGTCGGACGAGGAGCTGCAACGGGCTCTCGGGAAAAGGGGACCGGCCGCCCCTTCTGGCTACGAATACCGTAGCCAGCTCCAGGTGCTGAACTATCCTTTTCTTCACGTGGTCTCCGGAAGGGATCCCCAGACAGGCCGTCGGCGTACCGCCAAGGGAGTGATCGCCATTGGCCCCAAAGCCGTGGGGATCGTCGCCATCGGCCAATTCGCCTTCGGCGTGATCACGGCAGCCCAGGTGGGCGCCGCCCTCTGGACCGGGTTGGGACAGGTGATGCTGGCCGGATACCTGGGCCTCGGCCAGGGAGCGGTGGCCAGCACATGGGCCCTGGGACAGTTCGCCTTCGCGCGCGTCGCCATCGGCCAGTTGGCCATCGGCAAATACGCCCTGGGCCAGATCGCCTTCGGTCCCCATGTGTATACCCCCGCGGTCAAGGACCCCGCCGCCGTCCAGTATTTCCACCAACTCGCTCAGGCCGTCAAAGAGTTCCTGTCCGGTCTCTGGGCTTGAACGCCGCCTCCGGTGCGCGTCATCGAGCGGTCGGACCAAAATGCCACATCTTACAGAAGGGATGGCGGAGGGTGGCGGCGAGAGGGCTGGAAACGCAGCCGGGCCGCTGGCAGGCACCGCGCTTCCGCGAAAGCTGGGGCTGATCAGCGCCATCGCGGTGCTGGTCGGATCCACGATAGGAAGCGGTATCTTTCGCTCCCCCGCCGGCATCGCGGGCAGAATTCCGCAAGAGGGCCTGTTTTTGCTGGCCTGGGTGCTGGGTGGACTATTCTCGCTGTGCGGCGCCCTCACCTATGCCGAGCTATCGGCCGCCCTGCCCCGAACCGGCGGCGTGTACGTCTATCTCCGGGAGGGATTCGGCCGTCTGCCCGCTTTCTTGTTCGGCTGGGCAGAGCTCACGATTGTTCGAGCCTCTGCCCTTGGCGCGATTTCCACCGTCTTTGCGGAATACCTGCTTCGGCTGCTGGACGTACCGGTCACCGTGCAGGTTTCGACGGCAGCCGGGACGATGGGCCAGAGCGCGCCTGCCGTCCACTACGTGGCCGCTGCCGCCATCCTCCTGGTCTCGTCCTTCAACTTCGTCGGCATGAACCTAGGCGCGCTGGTGCAGAACCTGACCGCCGGGGCCAAGTACGTCGCTCTGCTGTTGCTCGTGCTTGGAGCCTTCCTCATCGGCGGACACCCGCGGTCCCCGGGAGCTTCCCCGGCGGCACCGGACGGGGGTACCACCACACTGACCCTGTTCGGACTGGCGTTGATCTCGGTCCTGTGGGTCTACGACGGGTGGGCCGACGTCACGTTCGTGAGCGGTGAGGTGAAGCGGCCGGAGCGCTACCTGCCCCTCGCGCTCATCATCGGCACGCT
>JACQTF010000191.1 GCA_016210925.1 Acidobacteriota bacterium
ATGCTGCGGTCTTCCGTTTCTGGATGGGGGCCTGGTGGATCGAGCCGTCAAGAAAATCAAGTCGAACGTGGTCGCCCTGAGCCAAGTCGTCCGGCAGGGATACAAAATCGTGGTGCCGAGCGCGAGCTGCAGCTACATGCTCAAGCAAGACTACCCGCGATTTTTGCCGACCGACGATTGCAGGCTGGTTGCCGAAAACACCTATGATCTATCCGAATACCTGGTCAAGGTCCACGAAAGAGGCAAGCTGGATTTGGGATTTTCGCAAAAAATCGGCAAGATCCGATACCATCAGCCATGCCACGTCAAGGCGCAGAACATCGGCTACAAAGCGCAGGAATTGATGGAGCTGATTCCCGGCGCCGAAATCTCCCGCATGCAGTGCTGTAGCGGGCACGACGGCAGTTGGAGCGTGAAGAAGGAAAACTTCGAAGCCTCGATGAAAGTGGGCAGGCCGCTATTCAAGTTCCTGAAAACCGAGGACGCCTGCACGGTCACCGATTGCCCCCTGGCGGCGGTCCAAGTCCAACAAGGAACTGGAAAGAAACCCGTCCATCCCATCGTGGTGATGGCACGGGCCTACGGTCTGGACGTAGGCGAGCCCGCCTGAGCCACCCCATGGCCCGGAGCCTCCCCCTTGGTGGCGGCTCTGAAACTACCTCTGTTGGGGGTCGACGATCCAACCCTTCTCTTTCTCGAGATGGATCACAAACTCATCGTCGGCCTTCGCAGGCATGACCTCTTTCAGATGCTTCTCGTAGTCTTCCTGGGAAAGCAATTTGCCGTCGACCCTGTAGGTCATTCCCGCATAGGCCCCAATATTTCTATGGAACTTGTCATCGGGAATCCGCAGCTTTGGTTGATCCTTGGGAATGTTGTGGTTCAAGGAATCCACAAGCGCGCTGACTTCTTTGAAGAATGTGGAGCGCGACAGCTCGTTCAGCTTCGTCATATCGGGCGGCTCGTCGAACAGCTGCTCGTCATAGCGTCCCTTCAAGCCCCAGACGTACGCCCAGTGGGCGGTAGAGGACTCGTCCTTGCCGAATAGATCGTAGGCCGTCGAGAGCCACTTGTTGAAGTACTTTTGGATGATGGTGGTGGGAATTCTTCCGGCCTTGACGATCCGCATCAAGCCGATATTCCCTTGCGCCAAGTGATAAGCCTCTTCTTGCAGCATCGGGAGCATGCTGCGTCCCAGCGGGGCAAAAGCGCTGCGGCTGAGCATGTTGAGCTGATACTTGCCGTCGCGATCGATAAAAGAAGTATAGGTAAAGAAATCGAGCCAGTTGAGGACCGGCTCATTGAAGGAACCCAGCAGGCGTGTCTTCTTGGACGCCCGGCGCTCCAGCAGCCTCTGGGACTGCCCTTTGCCGGATTCCCCGAAGTGGGTCACCAGCAGGTAGCTCATCTGCCAGCCGTGCCGCATCTCCTCCCGGTTGATCCGGATAATGTTTTCCAGGTCAAATTGGGACGGCGCCCTTTCCAGCAAGTTCTTTTGTTGCTCTACCGAGGCAAACTCGGTGTCTCCCTGGTACTCGATCAGGTGTGCCAGTGCGTCTCGGATCCGCTGATCCGGAATGTCGGTCACTTTTTCCCACTTGGGCCGACCGGCGAAGTCTCCAAACTCGACCTCATTGCTCTCGATTTCTCCCAGTTTCGTCTCAAAGTGATAGTCCTCTCCGATCAGTTCCGTCGGATAACCGATGTCCTCGTGCCATTGATGAAAAACATCCACCCAGTCGTCAAAGTTTTCGATTCTTGACTTCTTCACCAACATACCCGGTCCTTCTCGGGTTGCCCTGCGGCTGCACCCGGCGTCGTCATGGGCTGATTTTGGCCGCTGCCACGCTCTGGCCTGGCCGAACGCCTGGCTCTGGAGGGGCCATACCCACCGCCACCAGACCGCATTTTTGTACAGCTTGACTTTTTACGCAAGAACAATCTAATGCATCTAACCGGCATTTCCGGCGACAGGCGGTATGCGTCAGCACCCAAGGCAACGCTGGCCAGTGCTGTGGCTGTAGCCCTGACGCAAAAGGGCCGGCAGGCACGCGCCCTTCCCGGCGGGGACGTGATCGTCGAACACCGGGGGGACTTTCATCAAGCCGTTCGACATCCTCCAAAAGCTGGCTTCCGGTGAAGTAACGCCCGAGGTATGGCGCGACCGGTGCTACATCGTTCACCCTTCCGACACGGCCACGGCGCTCTTGGCCCTCAATGCCCAGGCCAAGATCGCCGTGCGGCGCGACTGGGGTGGCTCAGACCCCTGCCGGGGGACTCGCTTCGGGCTGTCCGCGGTCAGGCGTTATCGAAAACCTGGAATTGACACCCCAGCCGCGTCCCCGAGCGTAAAGAAGGGTGCGCAGGAAGCAACTCTGAATTGAGATCCTTAGTCGCTCTGGAGAAGGGAGCTTCAGTCGAACAAAAGAAAAGGGGGGCCCACGCCCCCTGCGTATCTGGAATCTCACCAGATGAGCTTGAGACCCACCTGGATCTCGCGATTCTTCGTCACGGTTCTGTCAATCAATCCTGCATCCTCGATCAGTTTTCCATCTTCGTCAAAAACTGTGGTCCGGCCCGGGAAGTCGAAATTCGCGCGGTTCAAAGCGTTGAACAGCTCGAAGCGAAACTGAATGTTGAAATCCTCGGAGATCGAGGGAATGTAGGTGTTCTTGACCAAGCTAAAGTCCACTGAGGCCAGCCCCGGACCAATCACAGTGTTCCTCCCCAGGTTGCCCAAAACTCCCTCCTCGGGAAAAGCGAAAGCGCTCGGGTCGAACCATTGCTCGCGGTTGCCCGTGCGCGGGTTGTTGCTTTTCCCAGGTACCAGGTCCGGTCTCTGGGAAGGATCGCTCGACTGGGTACGAGCCCGGTCCTCATCAATCCCCACGGTAAAGGCGGTGCCTGAATGGGCGATGAATATCCCTCCGACCTGCCAGCCATTGACAAGCTTGCCCAGCGGTCCCTGGACTCGATAAGGGATATCCCAAGTACCGTTGATGACAAAGTTCTGCCTCAAGTCAAAATCGGACAATCCCCGATTGATGTCGCGCCTGGCAGGATAGGGACTGCCCACCGTGTTGCGATACTGGTTGGTCGTGAATGTCGAGGAGAAATCGTCCACGCTCTTGCTCACAGTATAGGAACCCTGGATCCTGAGATTTTCGCTAAATCTTCTGTTCACACCGAGCTGAAAGGCGTTGTAGAAGCTGTTGGCGTCGAAGTGCCAGACGCGGGAGCGGCCGTAAAAGGGGGAAACCCGGTTGCCCCCCCTGGGGAAGAACAGTCTTCCGTCTGCCCGCACGATCCCTTCGGCCACGTTCTCATCTCCCCCGATCCGGGAAAGATGAACTCCCCGTCCTCCCACATAACCGACGGTAGCAACGGTATTGGAGAAGAGCTCATGCTGAATGTTCAGGTTGTACTGCATGCGATAGCCTGTCGAGGGGTCGAACTCGATGTAGTCCCTGCTGAACCCGCCGCCTGCGACTTCCAGGGACGCGAGAAGCCGACTGAACCCGTTCCCAGGAAAATCTCCGGGCCGGACCGCGAAAGCGCCACGGGTGGGAGTTGCCGCGCGCTGGAAGAAGGGCGGGTTGCGCAGTCCCGGGTCGGTCAGATAGTAGGGCAGGAGCAGGTCATAAAAGATCCCGTAGCCCCCGCGGATCACAGTTTTCCCCGCGCCGAAAGGATCCCAGGCAAATCCGAGACGAGGCCCAAAATTGACGGGAGGAGGGTTCTCGTAGAAGAGCCCGATGGTGGGTTCGGCATCCGTGAGACTCTTGAAGGTGGACATTTCGCCGTCGCGCTCCTGGGGCGCGGTCGTGAACTCGTACCGGAGGCCCAAGTTAACACTCGCGTTTTGAGTCCAACGAATGTCGTCCTGAAAATAGAACCCCCCATTCCACTGCGTGATGAAGCGGTTGGTGTCGGAAGGAGGAATCTGAGAACGAAAGCGACGGGGGATGTTCGTAAGAAAATTCCTAATGGAGCCGAATTCCCAACGTCCGTTCTCCGCGTTGGTTGAGCGCATATCGTCGCGGATGTATTCCAGGTTGAGCCCAAACTTCAAGGAGTGGCGTCCCACGTTGTAACTCACGTTGTCATAACCTTGAAACGACTCAAAATCGTAAAACTCCGTGTCACTCGACCCCGGTCCCCCCGGAAAGCCGGCAATGCCCGAAATGTTAATCAAACCCGCCGGTTTCCCCCGGAGAAACCCCAAAGCCGGATCTTCCAGCCTAGAATCCAGCGCCTCGGACTCACCCGTGGCCGTTCGGGAACGGTTGTAGCCGAAGCGAGAGCTGTTCACGACCTGAGGACTCAGGATCTGAGTGACCTCTGCAGTGAAAAACTGCCGCCGATAGGGTGAGAGAAAATCAAGCAGAAGAAGGTCGTTCGGCTTCTTGATCTCAGCATCATTGAAGGTGTAGCTTGCGTTGAGGCTGACCGAATCGGAGAATTGGTGATCCCCTCGCACAAGGAAGTAGTCCTCCGTCGTGTCACGATCCGGGGCGCTGAAAAAGAGGCCCGTATCTCCTGAAATCGGTCCATTCGGCAGCGGATAGATGTCCAGATAACGTCTGACAACGGGATTGACGGTGACCGCTCCACTGGATAGATTTCCTGCCCGCGCCTGTGGAGTGAGGACGGTCGAAGTCGCGGTGAACCCAAGCAACTCGCGCAATCCCTCGTAGTTGGCGAAGAAAAAGGTGCGATTCTTAACAATCGGGCCACCCACAGCAGCACCAAACTGGTTGCGGCGAAACTCAGGCTGATCTGTCCCGGCCAAATTATCGAAAAAGTTGGCCGCATCCAGGTTGTCGTTACGGTGAAAGTAAAAGGCAGAGCCGTGAAATTCATTGGTGCCCGAGCGGGTGACGGCGTTGATTGCCCCTCCCGCGCTTCGCCCATACTCCGCAGAGTACGTATTGGTCATCACCGAAAACTCGCGCAAAGCCTCTACCCCGAGGTTATTCCCGGTCGTGGATCCAGGAGAGGAATTGGCATGGTCGTTGACGGAAACACCGTCCACACGGAAGTTGTTCTGCGTGGGACGCCCACCACCGATGGAGATATTGAGTCCCGTTCCGGTCTGCGGTGAAATCTCGGTCCGCTGCGAGCGGGTGATGAGTACGCCCGGTTGCAGGGTCGTGAGCTGTAGGAAGTCCCGCCCGTTCAGAGGCAAATCCCGGATCTTCTTCTGATCAACAAGCTCCTCCAAGGTCGAACTTGTCGTGCTGATCAATTGAGCTTCACCTGTTACAGTCACTTCCTCCGTCACCTCGCCCAACTGGAGGGTGAAATCAATGACCGCCTGGCGGCCTACCGTCAATTCCACTCCCGATCGGCTGAGACTTTTGAATCCGAGAACCTCCGCCGTTACCCGATAAGTGCCCAGGGGAAGGTTCGCCACCCGGTAGTTTCCGGTCTCATTGGTCAAACCGGTCCTCGAGATTCCCGTGTTTACGTTCAGGACTGTGATCGTGACGCCGGGGATCACCGCCCCTGTTTCGTCCTTGACGGCACCGAGAATCGTCCCCGTAGTCGTCTGAGACCAGAGAACTGACATGAGACTTGCTGCCACTAAACAAAAAAACATCAGCGAGAAAATACGAGTGCTTGAGCCTGACATTGAAAACCTCCTCCCGTTTTTTGCTAAAGTAAACAAACAAAGCCGGAAGTCAGAATTTATGCCGCCCAATGCACACGCTCGAAGCCTCAAGCATCGCAGGTAAGGAAAAGAGAAACTTGCCTTTCCACCGATACAGACTACTCTGCCACTTCGCCCTTGTCAATTTGCAATTTTCCGGAAACTCCCGCGCAGCAGCCCCACGCTGTGGAGCTCCCGGGATCCACTGACAGTCCACGACACGAGGCGCCTGTATGTCGCTTACCGGCTCAGGGGTCTCTGCGAGCCCATCGGTGATTGCTTCCGGGTCAGAAAAGACCTGTTCGCGAAGGAGGGCTGATCTGCAAGGTGCGGGATTCGGATAGAACCAGGCCATGAAAAAAGCCACACAGGCCCGCGGACCGAGTCACCGCGACCTTTCGAGCTGCAGCCGTTATCGACGGATCGGGTTGGACAGGGTGGCTTGACTCGGCGTATTCTTAGGGTCGGGGAAAATCAACATGCACAACGAGTTCACGGCCGTTTTTGAGCGGAACGGGGATTGGTACATCGCTTACTGCCCGGAGAACGCGGATCCCTTCGGTCCCGGGCCCTGGTACATCAACGCTGATCGCGCCATCTGGGCCGGGCCCGGCGCCGGATCGTGGGTTTCAGGCAAGAAGGGCAACAAGGTGATCTGGATCCGGCCCCAAGGCACGCAGCTCCAGGTCACGGGTCGCCGTCTCGACGCCGGCGCGCCGCCACTCAAGGCCAGAATTCCGTGTTGCTATCCCACCGGATTCCAGGTGACCGGTCTCTTCTTTCCCACCCCAGGCTGCCGGGAGGTCATCGCGGAGGCCAGCAGCAGTGAATTGAAGTTCGTCACGAAGGTGGAATGAAGGCGCTGCCGAACGAGGCGCTGTGTACTACCCGGGAGGCGCCCGGATAGCATTGTTGTTTCCCAGGTCGTTGGTAGATAGCCCTCCTTCGGGTGCCGCTTCCCGGATTCTAAAAAAGGAACCCAGAAGGGGAAAGGAGTAGAGACGATGTTCAGGCATTTGAGTCCGAAGGCGGTTGTTGTGATGTTGGCTGCGGTGGCGGTTGTCTGCACCCACTCAGTGTGGGCGCAGAATACCGGCAGCGTTCAGGGAGTGATCAAGAACTCATCCGGGGCGCCCGTCTCTGGCGCCTTTGTGAAATTAAAGAATGCGGATAGACGTCTGACGTTCATGGTCATCAGCCAGGCGCAAGGCCGTTACACAGCGAGTACGCTCCCGCCCGGGAAATATGTCGTGCAAGGGATCGGGGGTGAGTTTCAGAGTGGGCTGTCAGCGCCGGTGGATGTGGCGGCTGGCCGTGCAGCTACGGTGGACCTGTCGCTGACGGTTCAGCGAGCGCCGGCTCTGGCGCCAGCCTGGCCAGGGCGGCTGCCGGGTCAAGGGGGCGGTGAGGCAGAGGCGGCAAGACCGGGCTCCCCTCCAGCCCTGCCAGAGGGAGAGGGCAAGCGCATCATCGAAACGAAATGCATCGGCTGCCATGATGCCCAGCGGACCGTGAACGCCCGAGCGGACCGGGCCCGGTGGCTAGAAATCATCCACGACATGCGAATCTACGCACAAGGCTCAACCCTTGCCAAAGATTTGACCGATCAGGAAGAGGAAGTCCTGTTGGACTATGTGGCAACGAATTTCTCAGACAGAGGGGGGCGAGAGAGGCCGAAGCCGGATCCCAATAGCCGCTTGCCCAGGACTTTGCTCCAAGGTGAGGCAACCCGGTATATCGCCGTGGAATATGAACTGCCGAATACCAATGCGGAACCGCACGAGGTCACGGTGGACTCCGACGGAAATGGGTGGGTCACCCAGCGCCGGGGCGGCAAGCTGGGGCGCTTGGATCCCAAGACGTTGGTCTACACCGAGATTGCCCCGCCCCCAGCGCCGTCGAAAAACCTTCGTCTGAACGCAATTTGGGCCGGTCCGAACAATGAACTTTGGTTCGTGGACGGTGGCCCCAACCGCCGATGGTTGAGCTATGACACGAAGACCAAAGAGTTCAGCGTCTTCACGTTGCCAAAAATGAAAACGGGCACTGCCAGCGGGAATACCATGCGGACCCACCCCAATGGGACCGTCTGGATGAATTCCATCGGCTCCAACCAGGTCATTCGGTTGGATCCCAAAACCAAGGAGTTCACCGTCTTTGAGGTTCCTTCCGGGGTCAAGGCAGGACGCAGCGCTAGCCCATACGGAATGGCGATTTCCGGCGATGGCCAGGTCTGGATTATGTTGAACGCCATGAACAAAATGGGGCGGGTCGACCCGGTGACGGGCAACATCGAGGAGTTCGACATCCCCGTGGAGAACGCCGTCCCGCGCAAGGCGGGGCCGGATGCCGACGGCAACGTTTGGGTCGGCCTTCATGGCGCCGGCAAGCTCATGAAGATCGATTATAAGACCACCAAAATGACCGTCTATTCGCCCCCGACCGAAAACTCCGGCGTCTATGCGGCGAGCGTAGATCTGAAGAATAATCTGGTTTGGTTTGCCCAACAGCACGTGGACAAGATTGGCCGGTTCGATCCTAAAACCGAAACCTTTGTGGAGTTCCCCCTGGCAAACGCGGAGGAGGATCATAGAAGAATTGAGGTGGACCAAAACAATCCCAAACGCATCTGGTGGTCAGGGAACCTTTCAGGCCGTATGGGTTACATTGAACTATTAGACGGAAAGTAAAGGTGGTGGTTTTGCAGTTTCTCCATCTCATTTTTCGTCCGGTCCTGGGGGGATTCACGGGACGGCGGACGGTCCTTCCGGGGATCATCGACACGCATTCGCGCCGTCAATCCCAGGCCCGACCAGATTGCCAGGGGAAAACGGCTCCGCGTCACCTGGACCTGTGGCCCGAAGTACATCGTTCGGGCACCCTTCGCCGCTAAACACTATGACCCGGAGGCGATCGCCCGGTGGGTGGTGCCCCTGCAGTCCATGATTGCGGTTGCACTCGGCGTTCCATACGGATGGCCACCACGGGGGTCCGATGATCTTCAAATACCTGCAAATGGCCGTCACGCGCAAGGACATCATGAGCGGGCGCGCCTGGGCCCCGCGGGAAGCCATCGACCGGAAAGATGCGCTGCGGATGGCGACCCGATGGAGTGCTGAGTACATCCTCCGGGAACAGGAGCTCGGATCCATCGAGACGGGGAAATGGTCGGACATGATCGTCATCGATCGCGACTACCTGTCGGTTCCCATTGAGGAGATCTCCCGTATCCAGGTGTTGATGACCATTGTCGGAGGGAAGATCGTGTACCAGCATCCTGAGACCGCAACCAGCCCCTCGTAAGGAGATTCCTCATGCAAGAAGATGGACCTGTCCGCAGGATCAAGAAGGTCTGGAAGAGCAAGCCGACGATCGAGGGAGCCGGCGTTCATCTCAGGCGCGTCTTCGGCTTCCAGGAGTTACCCGAACTCGATCCTTTCCTGTTGCTCGACGACTTCCGCTCAGAAAACCCGGAGGACTACCGGCGCGGATTCCCCTGGCACCCGCACCGAGGCATAGAAACCATCACGTACGTCCTGGATGGGGACGTGGAGCACGGAGACAGTTTAGGGAACAGCGGGATCATCTCGGCGGGTGACGTGCAGTGGATGACGGCGGGCAGCGGGATCATTCACCAGGAGATGCCCAAGGGAGACCGAAAGGGGCGGATGTGGGGCTTTCAGCTTTGGGCGAATCTTCCCGCCAGCCACAAGATGATGGATCCCCGCTACCGCGAGGTCAAGCAGGGAGACATCCCGCTTGTCAAGACCCCCGACGGAGCCGCGGGGCGCATCATCTCCGGCGAGGTGGCGGGCGTGCGGGGGCCAGTGCGGGATATCGTGACAGACCCCGAATACCTGGACGTGTCGCTCCCTGCCGGTAAGTCTTTCACGCATTCCGTCAAGCCAGGGCACACGGTCTTTGCTTTCGTCTTCGAGGGCGAGGCGTACTTCGACCCGGGGCGCGATCCCTTCGCACGTGAGGCCGTGGGCGAGAACTACTTCGACATGGCGCGCCAGTGCGTCTGCAGGGACGGCACCCTCATCCTTTACGGGCCAGGGAACAGCATCGTCGTGACAACCGACAAGCAGCCGGTTCGGTTTCTTTTGGCCTCCGGCAGGCCCCTCCAGGAGCCGATCGCCTGGTATGGACCGATCGTGATGAACACGCGAGAGGAGCTGAGGATCGCCTTTCAGGAGTACGAGGACGGGACGTTCGTGAAGCAGGGAAAGAGATGAACGCTTACAAGGTGGACAAAAAGGGGGAAGCGGTCTAAAGATTCTCATTGACCCACTCAGACACGTTCTTCACCGCTAGACGGAAAGCATCCAGGTATTCGTCCCCCTTGTACCTCTCGGGTTTTGGTAGCGAGATTCGATTCAGGGTGAAGGCATGTTCGTGGTTGTAGTACAGATCGCGGGCTTGTGAGGAGAGAACATAGGCGCTGGGTGGATCAAAGACCCGCTGCCGAACCCAGCGGGACACCCGGGCTAAGAACGCAAATAACTGAACCCAAAAACGCCAAATCGGTGTGGCAGAGTGCTCTCCCGTGGTGGATTTTTCTGAACACGCGTCGAGACGCCAGCAAGCATTAATGGCCGCACTGCAGCAGAGGTTATCGACTTCTTCTAATATCTGCCTTGACACGAGCTATTACCTCGTCGACCAAACGGGGAGCTTGGTGGGCGGACCATCCTGGGCGCGCTCGGATAGGCTCCGGAGCCATACCGAGTGCCCTGACCGGCCCCTATACTCCTGGTTCGAGGACTTCCTACAATCCTGCAGGCGAAAAGCAACCACGTGAAGCTGCGATTCAAAACCCAACTTTCGGAATACTCAGGTTATGCAGGAAACTCCCATCGCGTGGCGCTTTGCAGCGATTTCTTCTCGTCCAATCCAAATACTGCTGATGGGTACACGGCGTAGATAGGCTCTTTCAAACTTAAGATGTCGTCTTCAAAAGAGGACATGTCCCACTTGTACTTGCGTTCGTAAAGCGTCAGGAACTTCCGCCGAATGGCACGTTCAGGGACTTCCCGGGCAACTCCCTCCATAATGACAGCCTGGTCGGCCCGCTCGGTGCAGATCACGCAGTTCGAGTTTGCCTCCAGGTTGCGCGCTTTGCGGGACTGCCGTCCGGTGCTGAAGTACAGCGCGCCGTCGAGCCACAATCCCCAGACGACCATCACATGGGGCCTGCCGTCGGGGCGCATGGTAGCAACCCAGTAATTGTGACTCTTCTTCAGTCGCTGTTCGGCCCATTCCCAGGAAAGCAGACCTTTTGTGCCTCCAGGCAGCCCGTATCCAGGCATGAAGGGACGGCTCGCCTTGGGTTGCAGCTGCTTGCGTGACCGTCTCTTCCGGGACTTGGAGATCGCCATTCTCCCTATTATGTCACGTCAACGGTCAGTGCTCAGACGGTCTCGAGACTGACGCGCGATCTGGATCGGCTGGTAAGGAACTTTCACCGGGAGCGGCTCCAAGACGAGTGGGCGTACCTGTTTTTGGACGGAGTGAGCCTGCGGATCCGCAGGTCTGCGGGTCGCAAGCGGGTACAGCTGCTGGTGACCTACGGGGTGCGTCGGGACGGAGCCGGAAACTCCTGGCCTTTCTGCGCAGCCAGGGCGAAAGCCAGGCGGCCTGGGAGGGATTACTGCAGGATCTGTACAACCGGGGGCTGAAAGGGGAGAAACTCCAGCTGATCGTCACCGATGGATGCGCAATATCCTGAAAAAGGTCCGAAAACGCCATCGCGATGCCGTCAAGGCGGACGCCCAAGCCATCTACCAGGCCGAAAACCGGAGCGAGGCAGAGGCCGCCTTTCGAGCCTTCCGTTTCCGCTGGCAGCACGCTTACCCTCGCATGGTCCGGCAGCTCGAGCGGGACCTGCCGGAGCTGCTGACCTTCTTCAGCTTCCCCGAACACCTGTGGAGAAAGCTTCGGACCACCAACGTCATCGAACGAACCTCCGTGGAGGTCCGGCGCAGGACACGGCCGATGGTCTGTTTTGTCAATGTTCAAAGCCTGGATCGGATCATCTACGCGATCTTTAACCGCTTCAACTTGGAGGGGCAAAATCGCCGCACCCTCAGAGCTTTTACACAAGCAGCTTGACATCACCTACACGCCAGCGTGGTTGACAACTACATACTACTCATGTAGCATGTAGTTGCGACTCGTGATTCAGTCTTTCGGGGACGAGACGACCGCTGATCTCTTTCGTGAGCGGAACACTCGCGCAGCTCGACGAATTCCTCGCGCGCTCTGGCGGGTAGCTCAGCGGAAGCTCAAGGCGTTCGACGTGGCGGCACGGCTGGAAGATCTCGCGATTCCGGCGGGCAACCGGCTGGAACGACTGAAAGGCGATCAGGCGGGCCGCTACAGCATCCGGATCAATGACCAGTACCGAGTGACGTTCCGATGGGAGCAGGGGCATGCCTACGAAGTACGCGTCGAAGATTATCACTAGAGATCCGAGCTGGTTGGGGCCGGCAATCCCGCCCGGCGAGATCTTGCTTGAGGAGTTCCTGAAGCCCTTGGGCATCGGTCAGGCCGAGGCGGCCCGCCGACTCAGGGTCCCCCTGAACCGCCTGAACGAGATCGTGCTCGGGAAACGCAGCATTACGGCCGACACGGCTCTGCGGCTCGCCCGGCTGTTCAAGATGTCGCCGCAGTTCTGGATGCGACTGCAGGCCGACTGGGATCTGCATCAGGCCATCCAGCGCGGGGTGCGGAAGATGTCTTGAGCTTCGTCACGCGCGCAGATTGCGCAGAGGACGAATCCGGGCCACGATCCCGCAGCGCGGGAGAGCGGTCATCCAAACTTTGGTCTGCCCTTCAGCCCAGCGTCCTGCGCCGGCTGGCGCTGGAGAACAACGCTGGAATGCCGGCTCGCCCTAGAACGGAAAGCCCTTTTTCCCTACCTGGAAAGTAATCCATTTGGCTTCCGTCATTTCTTCCCAGGACCAACCGCCCAGGCCTTCCCTGCCGAAACCGCTCTCCTTGACGCCGCCGAACGGAGCGTTCGTTTCCGTGTAGATGGTGGCGTCGTTGATGTGCACCATGCCCACTTCCAGGCGTCCGGCAAAGGTGAAAGCCCTGTCCAGATCACGGGTGAAAACCGCTGCCGCCAGGCCATAGCGGCTGTTGTTGGCCAGTTCCAGGGCATGGTTGGCATCGCGAGCCTTGATGACCGGGGCTACCGGCCCGAAAGTCTCCTCCTCGAAAAGCGGCATGCCCGGCTGAACATCGACCACAACCGTGGGCGGATAATACGGCGGAGACGGTTGTCCACCGCAGAGGACCCTGGCCCCGGCTGCGACCGACGACTGTACCAGCCGGTGAACCGCTTCGAGCTGCGTGCGATGGACCATGGGCCCCAGGTGGGTCTCGGGCAGGCGCGGGTCTCCTACCTTCAGAGCGGAGGCCCGCTTCACCAATTCGTTCACGACTTGATCGTGCACGGGCTCCTCGATGATGACACGGTCCACGGACATGCAGTTTTGCCCCTGATGATGGAAGGCGGCGAAGGTGATGGCCTGGACGGCGTATTCCAAATCGGCATCGGCGAGCACGATGGCCGGGTTCTTGCCGCCCAATTCCAGTGAAAACTTTTTCAGGTGCGATGCCGCCACGGCGGCCAGGGCTTTTCCAGTGACTGTTTCTCCGGTGAAGGATATGGCCTTGACGTCCGGGTGCGTGGCAAAGATGTCACCCAGCAGCTTGCCGGGCCCCGTCACGACATTGAGGGCTCCAGCCGGAAGACCGGCTTCGTGGAACAGGTGTCCCATCATCACGCCCACCACCGGCGTGTAGCTGGCGGGCTTCAGGACAACGGCATTTCCGTGGGCCAGCGCTAGCGTCACCTTCTTGAGAGAAATGGCCAGGGGGACGTTCCAGGGCGTAATCGCAACGAACACGCCCACCGGCTGCCGGATGCTGAAGGACCATTTCCCGACCTGTCCCGGGCTGGTCGCGCCTTCGATTCGGCGCACCTCGCCGGCAGCGGCTCGCAGGATGTCCATGCTCTTTTTCACCTCACTCCGTGCCTTGGTGAGGGTGGATCCGGACTCCTGGATGAGAGAATCGACGAATTCCTCGCCTTTCTCCTGGAGGGCTTTGGCGGCCTTCCAAAAAAAGGCCTCCCGTTCCGCAAGAGGGGTTTCCTGCCATCTTCGGGCCCCTACTTTGGCGGCAGCCACCGCGGCGTTCGCATCTTCCGCGCCGGCTTTGGCTACCCGGGCATAAAGCTCCCCG
Organism: Acidobacteriota bacterium; assembly: GCA_016210925.1. Lineage (GTDB taxonomy): Bacteria > Acidobacteriota > UBA6911 > JACQTF01 > JACQTF01 > JACQTF01. The sequence continues at coordinate 13,910 of JACQTF010000191.1, forward strand.
GTTGCAGGATTGAAGACATCGAAGGTTTCCCCCGATACCGAAGGGCGAGACTGCCCGTCAATGAAGAGGTTTTCCATTCTTGGAGAACGTTGGGATTCCTGCATTGTTGCGGCGGTCATTTTCGCTCCTCTTCTACTCGCCCAGCGCGAAGACCATCAGAATGTTGCTTCCCACAGGAGCTTTCAACTCGGGGTACAACTGGGCCAGATGACGCTGTCCAGATGTACCTCCGCCGACCGCAATGGCCACATATTGCTTCCCATCGACGGCATAGCTGATGGGATAGCCTGTCACAGGGGCGCTGAGCGGGATTTCCCAAAGCACCTTGCCGGTCTCAGCGTCAAACGCCCTGAAGTACCGATGGAAATCACCAGCAAACACCAATCCGCCGGCCGTTGTGAGCACCGAGCCCATGGCCGCGCGTTGATCATACGTCCACAGGAGCTCGCCTGTGGAAGCCGAAACCGCAGCCAACCTCCCCACCTTACCGGCGGCTCCTTCCATATGCGCGATTCGATCGTACTTGACTCCTGAGGCGTTGACGTTCAGCGGCACCACCTCAAAGGTCGTGCATTCATTGCTGACCGGGCTGTACAAAGCATTGGTCCTGGGATTGTAGGCGTGCGTCTGAAACAGCTTCCCCCCTCGCATTCCCGGGCATACAGCCTGAGATGCCCCAACCTCCCTCGGAATGATCCCTTCGTTCATGGTGATCGCGCCGGTCTTCGGATCGATATGCTTGTAGATGTTCTGGTAGGTCACGAGCTGCCTGTTCCACAAATGCGTTCCGGTCTCCCGATCAAAAGCCCATAGGATGCCGGGTTTGCCCAGGGCGTAGACGGCCTTTCGTTTCGCGCCGCCCATCTCCACATCCGCAAGGATGGGATTATCCTGATGGTCCATGTCGAAGTTGTCGCGAGGCTGCATCTGAAAGAACCACTTGATGGCCCCTGTCTCCGCATTGAGCGCGAGGATGGAGTTTGTGTAGAGCACCGCACCGCTGCCACTCCCCTTGAGGATCTCCGGATAAGGATAGGCACTGGCTGTCGTCCAGTAGAGCAACTTCAAGCCTGGATCGTAGCTTCCAGCCAGCCAGAAGGAGGCCTTCTTGCGCCCCTCATAAGGCACACGACCCCAGGTCGCGTTGTGTTCTTCGGGGTCTCCGGGCCCGGCCACCGACTCCCTTCGCCAGAGCTGCTTCCCGGTTTCCGCATCATGCGCGCTCACGAAACAGGCAAACGGAGTGCCCACGCCGCATGTCAGGCCCGCAAAGACCTTGCCGTCTCCCGCGATGGGCCCGGCCGAGTAATTGATCCGCTGGCGATAGTCCGCCACTTTGGCCTCCCACACAACGCTTCCACTTCTCGCGTCCAGCGCAACCAGGTAAGCGTCCTGGGTGGCGAGAAAGATCTTATCCTGATAGATTGCGATATTGCGGGTCGTGTCGCCGGTCCCGACGTCTTCTGGAAACTTTCGGCGATATTCCCAGATCAGCGCGCCTGTTCGCGCATCGAGGGCCTGCACTACATTATTGGGATGGGGAAGGTACATCACTCCCCTGTAGACGAGCGGCTCCTGCTGCTGAGGCCCGGCCTCCATCGCCCACGCCCACGCCAGACGTAACTTCGGAACATTCTGGCGATTCACCTGGTCCAGAGGACTGTATCCGCCGGCGCTCTGATCGCGACGCCACCTCAACCAGTCGGCCGGGTCCGGACGTTGAAGGACGGCGTCGGTGACCGGAACGAAGCGTGGCTCCTGCGCGCCCGCTGGACTGAGAGCCGCTGCTACACCAAGGGCAGCGATGAACAACCGCTGGCTAAACCGCATGAGTGGCATACGTGTGGTCCCTCCTTTGGTTCGACAAGCTCACCACAAGATGGCGCCCGGCACGTGTTGTGATCTCGCTCCGCTGAACAATAGCCGACAGGCCCACGCGAGTTCAACTGTTTTCGAGCGCCACGAATCCCGGCGTCGGCGCCAGTTCCCGACCTGGCTGCAGGCTCTGTCCGTGTGCTGTCAAGTTTCGCTGCCCGAAGGCTTTACTTCTCTCCGCCGTCAATCTCAAGTGCATCATGCAAACCCGTGTTCAGAGCTGCGGCAGTGCCCCCGGCTAACACGAGGGCGGATTGCACACCCCCGGCTTGCACGCCGCCGCTTACCAGGTGCAGGCGATTGCCGATGAACGCGGCGGCGAGGTCCTGGCGCGGCATCGTCATCGGCGGCATAATGAACCAGCGGTTGGTGGCTGGCTCATAGGCTTCCAGCACGCGGAACGCGGCCGCCAGTTGGGCATTCTGGACTTCGCCGCCGGCGACGTAGATGCATCCGTTGTACACGCCATACGCCATGGCATCGCGCTGCCGGTCTCCCACCGGTTCGTCGCCGGATCATACGCCTCGTTCGCTCCCACCGAGCGATGCGGCAGGCAGCGTCTGAGCCACGACGGTTTCCTTCGAACC
>JACQTF010000178.1 GCA_016210925.1 Acidobacteriota bacterium
CCGCGGAAGGTCACGCTGGTCAACGACCACTTCGTCCCGGCCAAAGACATCAAGTCGGCTGAACTGTCCAAAGCCATGCGGGAGTTTGCCCGAGAATACGAAATTCCCAGCTACTTTGAGATCGGGCGTTCCGGGATCTGCCACACGCTGCTTCCGGAGCAAGGCCTGGTGGCACCCGGCGAACTGGTGATCGGAGCTGACTCCCACACGTGCACCTATGGTGCCCTGGGTGCGTTTTCCACCGGCGTGGGTTCCACCGACATGGCGGCGGCCTGGGCGCTGGGGGAGACCTGGCTGAAGGTTCCGGAGACCATCCGGATCATCCTGCACGGAAAACCACAGAAGTGGGTCGTGGGCAAGGACATCGTGCTGAGGGTGCTCAAGGACCTGGGAGTCGATGGAGCGAGGTATCAGGCCATCGAATACGAGGGTGGTACGCTCCAGCACCTCTCCCAGACCGCGCGGTTTACCATCTGTAATATGGCCATCGAGGCTGGAGCCAAGAGCGGCATCATGCCGGCCGACGAGATCACCGACGAGTTCTGCCGGGGCCGTGTCCACCGGGAGTACATCAAATACCGTTCCGATGACCATGCGACGTATGCGAGGACGTTGGAATACGACATCTCGGAGTTGACCCCGCAGGTGGCGGTCCCCTTTTTGCCCAGCAACGTGGTGCCGGTGGAGAGTCTCCTGGCGGACAAGATCCGCATCGACCAGGTGTTCATCGGCTCCTGCACCAACGGCATGCTGGAGGATTTGAGGGAAGCCGCTCGTGTCTTGCGGGGAAAGAAGGTGCACCCCGCTGTGCGAATGATCGTGATCCCGGCCACCCAGGGGATTTATTTGCAGGCCGACAAGGAAGGGCTCATCGCGGACTTCGTAGAAGCGGGGGCCGTCGTGGGAACGGCCACGTGCGGGCCTTGTCTGGGCGGTTATATGGGAGTGCTGGCGTCGGGCGAACGAGCGGTGGCCACCACCAACCGTAACTTCCACGGCCGCATGGGTCATGCGAGCGCCGAGGTCTATCTGGCATCGCCGGTCGTAGCGGCTGCTTCGGCCATCCTGGGCCGCGTGGCCCATCCGGAAGAACTCGAAACCTGAAACTTTAAAACCTGAAACCTGAGACCCAGAAGCACCCGGGCGACAGGTTTCAGGTGTCGGAGTTTCAGAGTTTCAGGTTTTGCAAGATGGCGGTTCTGAGGGGTAAAGCTCACAAGTACGGCGACAACATCGACACGGATGTGATCATCCCTGCCCGGTATTGCAACTCGTTCCGGGAGGAGGATCTGGCACCCCACTGTCTGGAGGACCTGGACAAAGAGTTTGTCAAGAAGCGCCAGCCCGGCGACTTTGTCGTCGCGGGCGGGAATTTTGGTTGTGGGTCTTCCCGGGAACAGGCGCCCCTGGCCATCAAGGCTGCCAAGGTGGCGGGAGTGATTGCCGAATCCTTCGCCCGGATCTTTTACCGTAACGCGATCAACATCGGCTTGCCGATTTTCGAATCCCCGGACGCCGCCCGGGAAATCCAGGCGGCCGATGAGGTGGAGGCGGACACCGCGAGCGGCGTCATTCGAAATCTCACGACGGGCAAAACCTACCGTTCGGCCCCCTACCCGGAGTTCTTGCAACAGGTGCTGGAAGCCGGGGGCATGGTGAACTATGTCCGCCGGCGCCTGGGTAAGTCTTAGTGCCACCTGGCGCCCGTTTGACTCCGGTATCCGAATTCGCTACATTCTCCCTGAAACATCGTCATCGTCATGGGTCCCTTCGATGGAGGCTGGACCGAGGGCGATCGGACAGCGTCGGACGGATGGCGTCTCGGGTGAGGAAATCATGCAGATCAAGAAAGTAGGCGTGGTCGGATGCGGGCTCATGGGGTCCGGGATCGCTCAGGTCTCCGCGTCCTTCGGCTACGATACCGTCGTTCGAGAAGTCAGCCAGGAGCTGCTTCAAAAGGGACTCGAATCGATCCGGAACTCGTTGGAGAAATTCCTTCAGAAAGGCAAGGTCACTGAAGCAGACAGGGCCGCTACCCTGAACAGACTGCAGGGGACGACCCGACTGGAGGATTTGGCCGGGTGCGATTTGGTCATCGAGGCTGTGACCGAGAACCTGGAGGTCAAAAAAGAGACGTATGTTCGCCTGGACCCACTCTGCGACCGCGAGACCATCTTTGCCAGCAATACCTCCAGCCTGAGCATCACTGAGATGATGATGACCACCCAGCGCCCCGACCGCTTCATCGGCCTGCACTTCTTCAATCCGGTCCCGCTCATGGCCCTGGTGGAGGTGGTGTCTACCCTGGTCACCAGCGATGAAGTGAAGAGGACGGCGGTGCAGTTTGCAAAGAGCCTGGGCAAGACGCCGGTGCTGGCCTCGGATCGCCCTGGGTTCATCGTCAACCGGCTCCTGGTGCCTTACTTGCTGGATGCGATTCGAGCGTTGGAGGAGGGGCTGGGAACGCTGGAGGATATCGACCAAGGAATGAAGCTCGGGTGCGGCCACCCCATGGGGCCGTTCACTCTGTTGGATCTGGTGGGCCTCGACACCACCTACTTCATTGCCAACATCATGTTCGAGGAGTTCAAGGAGAAGCGTTTTGCGCCTCCGCCGCTCCTGAAGCGCATGGTGCTGGCCGGTCGCCTGGGGCGCAAGTCCGGCATCGGCTTCTACAAATACTAGAGACGAAACCTGAAACTCTGAAACCTGAAACCTGAAATTAAGAACGTGAAGACCGGATTCCGGATTTCAGGTTTCAGGTTTTAAAGTTTCAGGTTTAGGCTAGGTTTAGGCTCCATGACTTACGAAAATCTCCTCGTAGAGAAAAAGGACGGCATAGGATTTGTAACGGTGAACCGGCCCCATGTCCTGAACGCTCTCAACGACGAGACCATGGACGAGATCCGGAGGGCGTTCCTGGACTTTCAGCAGGACGAAGAAGTGCTGGCAGTGATCCTCACTGGCACAGGAGAGAAGGCTTTCATTGCCGGAGCCGATATCAACGAGCTGGCGGTTCAGACGCCCATCGAAGGGAAAGAGAGGTCTCTGAGGGGACAAAAGATCCTGGCGTTGATCGAGCATCTGGGCAAGCCTGTCATCGCCGCCATTAATGGTTTTGCCCTGGGAGGCGGGTGTGAGTTGGCTCTGGCATGTACCGTCAGGGTGGCGTCTACCACGGCCAGGCTGGGGCAGCCCGAGGTCAAGTTGGGGCTCATCCCGGGGTACGGGGGCAGCCAGCGGTTGCCTCGCCTGGTGGGCAAGGGGAGGGCGCTGGAACTGCTCCTGACGGGCGAGATGATCTCCGCCGAGGAGGCCTATCGCATCGGCCTGGTCAACAAGGTTACGTCACCGCAGGAGTTGATCCCGGTGGCCACTGACCTGGCCCGGAAGATGACGGCCAACGCCCCTCCTGCCCTGCGCCACTGCCTGGAAGCGGTACACTCGGGTCTGGAGATGCCCCTGGACCAGGGTTTGTTTCTGGAGGCCAGCCTGTTCGGGTTGTGTTCCGCTACTGAGGATATGAAGGAGGGGACCCGTGCCTTCCTCGAAAAGAGAAAGGCGGTCTTCAAGGGTAAGTAAGCTCCGTTCCCGGGCGGTGGTGGGGAAGCTCCGGGGAGAGGGTTTGAAGATCTCCGTCGTCGTCAGCCAGTTTAACCAGTGGCTGACGGATAAATTGCTGGAGGGAGCGCTGCAAGCCCTGAGGAAGACGGGGGCTTCCCAGGAGGAAGTCCTGGTGGTGAAGGTTCCGGGAGCATTCGAGTTGCCCCAGGCGGCCAGAAGTTTGGCGACTTCGGGCAAGTGGGACGCAGTGATTTGCCTGGGAGTGATCATCAAAGGGGAGACGCCTCACTTCGAGTATTTGAGCAACGCCGTGGCCAACGGGATCGAGCGGGCCGCTGTGGAGACGGGCGTGCCGGTTGCTTTCGGCGTGCTCACCACGGAGACGGCGGAGCAGGCCATCGCCCGCTGCGGGATCAAACAAGGCAACAAAGGCTACGAAGCTGCCTTGGTGGCAGTGGAGATGGCGAACCTGGGCAAGCAACTCCAAGAACTTTAAGGGTCAATCGTCATTCGTCAATGGTCATTCGTTAATAGTCGATTGACGTTTGACGGTTGACGATTGACCGGTAGGGAGCCATGGGAGCCAGGCGGAGAGCCCGCGAGTGCGCACTGCAGATGCTCTTCGAGTATGACCTGTCTGCCAACGAGTTGGCTGATATCATGCGCATGTTCTGGGAGGCGAATCCGCGGGAGGTGGAAATCCGGGAGTTCGCCAACGAGCTCTTCTCGGGAGCCGCGGGATTGCGGGAGCAGATCGACCCTCTCATCCGGATGCACGCCCAACATTGGCGCCTGGAGCGCATGGCCGCAGTGGACCGGAACATCCTGAGGCTGGCGGTGTTCGAGCTGTTAAAAAGGGAAACGCCGCCCGCCGTGGTGATCGACGAAGCCCTGGAGATCGCCAAGAAGTACAGCAGCGACGAGTCGTCTCAGTTCATCAACGGCGTCCTGGACGCCATCCATAAGGACCTGCAGCTGAAACCTGAAACTTTGAAACCTGAAACCTGAAACTTTGAAACCTGAAACTTCTAGGCTCGACGCCCTCAGGTTTCAGGTTTCGTCCTTTTCTGCATGAATACCGAGGTCCAGCAAGAGGGGGAGATTTTCACGCAGCGGCGGGAGAAGCTGGAGCAGATCAGGGCCCTGGGCTTCGATCCTTACCCCCATAAATACGCCTTTACTCATACGCTGACTCGTACCGTGGAGCAATTCTCTTCGCGGACGGCGCAGGAGCTGGAAGCGCAGCCGATCCCTCTCCGGGTTTGCGGGCGCATTCTGACCATCCGGAGGCACGGCAAGGCCAGCTTTCTCGACCTGTACGACGGGAATCGCAAGCTGCAGATCTATGTGAAGAAAGACGTTGTGGGAGATCGCCTGTGGTCGCTCTTCGAGCTTCTGGACAACGGTGACGTCCTGGGGGTGGAGGGCGCGCTGTTCCGCACGAAAATGGGTGAGCTGACGGTGCGAACGGATGTCCTCACGCTGCTGGCCAAGGCGCTGTTGCCGTGGCCCTTCGGGAAGTTTCAGAAGAAGAAGGAGGGTGAGGGCCCGGAGGAGGTCTGGTACAGCTCCCTGGCGGATGTGGAGGCTCGCTACCGGCAGCGCTACCTGGATCTGGTGGTCAACCGGGACTCACGGGAAGTCTTTTTGCTGCGGTCGAAGGTCGTGCGTCAGATCCGCCGGTTCTTGGACGAGCGGGAGTACATCGAGGTGGAGACGCCGATGATGCAGGCCCGAGCCGGAGGTGCCCTGGCCCGACCCTTCGTCACCCATCACAATGCCCTGGACATGGACCTGTATTTGCGTATCGCGCCGGAACTCTATTTGAAGCGTCTGGTGGTGGGGGGCCTGGAGCGGGTGTACGAGATTAACCGCAACTTCCGCAACGAGGGCATCTCCACCCAGCACAATCCCGAGTTCACGATGTTGGAGTTCTACCAGGCCTACAGCGATTACCGGGACCTGATGGAGCTGACCGAATCCTTGCTCACGGAAGTTGCCGACCAAGTCCTGGGCAAGCGAGAAGTGCAGTTCAACGGCCACCGGATCTCCTTCGATCACTGGCAGCGGTTTTCCCTGGTGGAAGCCATCGGAAAGTTCTGGGGGGGCCCGGCGCCGGCGCCGACTCCCGCGGACCTGGGGACCCGGGAGGGAGTGGGTTCCGCCCTGGAGCGGGCCCAGGTCCCTTACGATCATGCCGCGTCCCGGGGGGAGTTGCTGGGCAAGCTGTTTGAGTCGGTGGTGGAGCGGCAGTTGATCCAGCCCACGTTCATCTATGACTATCCGGTGGAATTGTCCCCTCTCTCCAAGACCCGGGATGAGGACCCTGCCTTCGTGGAGCGGTTCGAGCTGTACATCGGAGGCCTGGAGATCGCCAACGCCTACAGCGAGCTGAACGATCCTGAGGAGCAACGGGAACGGTTCGAGCAGCAAGCCGCGGCCCGCGCCCGAGGCGACGAGGAAGCCCACGTCATGGACGAGAACTACGTGACCGCCCTTCGCTATGGGATGCCTCCCGCGGCGGGGGAAGGGATCGGAATTGACCGGCTGACCATGGTGCTCACGGACCGCCACTCCATCCGGGACGTGATTTTCTTCCCGCACCTTCGGCCGGAGTGAGGACTTCTCCCCACTGCGGACTGCGGAATGAAATTTGAGCTGTTTGTTGCCCTCCGATACCTGAAAGCGAAGCGCAAACAGGCGGTCATCTCGGTGATCACGGCCATTTCCGTCCTGGGGGTGGCTGCGGGAGTCATGTCCCTGATCATCGCCCTGGCTCTCTCCACCGGCTTCAAGGAGGACATCCAGCAGAAAATCCTGGGGGCCACGTCCCACGTGCTGTTGAGGAAACTGGACAACTCGGGCATGGGCAACTACCGGGAGCTCTTGCGGGAGCTGGCATCAAGTCCCCACGTGATGGGAGGAGCCCCGGCGATCCTGGAACCGGCGTTTCTCACCCACGGCATGTACTCCCACGGGGCGATCATCAAGGGCATCGATCCCTCCTGGGAGAAAAGCGTGTCGGACATCTTTCGTCACGTGGTGAAGGGAGACCCCACGCAGCTTTCCGCCGCCGGCGGGAGATCAGGGAAAATGATCCTGGGCCAGCAGCTGGCGGAGGATCTGGCTCTGGAGGTTGGCGATTACGCCACTGTGATCGCTCCCCACGGCCGCCTTTCCCCCGTGGGGCTGACGCCCCGCTACCTGCGCTTTGAGGTGGCGGCCATCTTCCGGGTGGGCCTCTGGGACTACGATTCCAACTATGCGTACCTCTCCCTCCCGGATGCCCAGCGTCTGCTCCCGGTTCCCCAAGATGTGGCTACCAGTCTGCATTTCAAGGTGGACGACATCTATCGGGCCCAGGAAGTAGCCGCCGAGATCCAGGAGCGTGCCGGTCACGGTTTCGTGGCGGAGAACTGGATCCAACAGAACCGCCCGCTCTTTTCTGCCCTGAAGCTGGAGAAAATCGCCATGTTCATCACCATCGGCCTGATCGTGTTTGTGGCTTCCCTGAACATCGTGACCACCCTGACCTTGATGGTGATGGAGAAGAATCGAGATATCGCCATCGTCACCGCCATGGGAGGCACTCCTCGGAGCGTCATGCTGGTCTTCGTGCTTCAAGGCTTGATCATCGGCCTGCTGGGGACCGCTCTCGGAAGCGCACTGGGGATCGGCGTCAGCTACTTTCTGGACGCCTACCGGGTGATCCGTCTGGAGCCGGACATCTACGCCATCCCGTACGTCCCCTTCAGGGTCAAAGCCCTGGACTTTACGGTGGTGGCCCTGCTGGCGGTGGTCATCAGTTTTCTGGCCACCCTGTATCCCGCCCGGAGCGCCGCCCGCCTGAACCCGGTGGAAGCTTTGCGCTATGAGTAAGGGAGTGGTGGTTCAGGACCTCTACAAGAGCTTCCCGTCCGGGACCTCGCGCCTGCAGATCTTGCGGGGGTTGAATTTGGAGGTGGAACCGGGCAAGATGGTGGCCATCACCGGGGTGTCGGGTTCAGGAAAGAGCACGCTCTTGCACATCCTGGGTGGGATGGAGGCTCCCGACGCGGGACAGGTGCTCTTCGACGGCGTGGACATTTTCACCCTGAGCCGGGAAGCACTGGCCAGCTTTCGTAACCGGACCGTGGGTTTCGTGTTCCAGTTCCACCATCTGCTGCCGGAGTTTACGGCCCAGGAGAACGTCATGTTTCCGTACCTCATCCGGGGCGAGGATGCCACACGGGCCCGGGAAAAGGCATCCCAGTTGCTGGCGCTGGTGGGGCTGGCGGAGCGGCTCCAGCACAAGCCCGGCGAGCTGTCCGGCGGCGAGCAGCAGCGCGTGGCCATTGCCCGAGCCTTGCTGGCAGACCCCCGGGTGGTGCTGGCGGACGAGCCCACCGGAAACCTCGATCCGCACACCGGCGAAGCGATCCACCACCTCCTGAGGCGGCTGCATGACGAGAGGGCCCTCACCACGGTGGTCGTGACGCACAACGAGGAACTGGCGGGGCACTGCGATGCGGGGTACCGCCTGGTGGAAGGCAAGCTCGAACAGAAAACCTAAAACCCAAAACCTGAAACCTAAAACCCTACGGCCCGTTGCTTCCGGGTTTTAGGTTTCAGGTTTCACAGTTTTAGGTTTTCTGTTGTGTGATCTATAATAGGGTTATGTTTGAGAAGTACACGGAGAAGGCGCGGCGGGTGATTTTCTTTGCCCGCTACGAGGCCAGCCAGTTCGGAAGCCGGGCCATCGAGACCGAACACCTCCTGCTGGGCCTTCTCCGGGAAGATAAGAACCTGGCCACCCGGTTTTTCCCCAAGGCGGAGACCACCATCGACAACATCCGCAAAGCCATCGAGGGGCGCAGCGTCATCCGGGAGAAGGTCTCCACTTCCGTGGAGCTTCCCCTGAGCGACGAGGCCAAGCGCGTCCTCAATTACGCGGCGGATGAGTCCGACCGCCTCTCCCACAAATACATCGGCACGGAGCACATCCTGCTGGGCCTCCTCCGGGAGGAGCGGACCGTGGCGTGGGACATTCTCCACGAGATGGGGCTGAAGCTCTCGTCGGTCCGGGAGGAACTGACCCGAAATGCTTCCGACCGGCAGATCATCACCAAGGCCAAGGATGCCCTGGTTCTCACCGAGTTCAGCCGCGACCTGAACGAGGCTGCCATGAACAACCTGCTGGACCCGCTGGTGGGCCGTACCTCGGAGATCCAGCGCGTCATCCAGATCCTCTGCCGGCGGACGAAGAACAACCCGGTGCTGATCGGCGAACCGGGGGTGGGGAAGACGGCCATTGTGGAAGGCCTGGCGCAGCGCATCGTGCATGGGGACGTGCCGGCAGCACTGCAAGACAAGCACATTCTTTCCTTGGACATCTCCCTCATCGTGGCGGGCACCAAATACCGGGGACAGTTTGAGGAGCGCCTCAAGACCATCATGAAGGAGCTCATCGAGAACCCCAACTACATCCTGTTCATCGACGAGCTGCACACCCTGGTGGGGGCAGGGTCCGCGGAAGGGTCCCTGGACGCTGCCAACATCCTGAAGCCTGCTCTGTCCCGTGGGGAGATCCAGTGCGTCGGAGCCACCACGCCTTACGAGTATCGCCGTTCCATCGAGAAGGACCGTTCCCTGGAACGGCGCTTTCAGGCTGTCAAGGTGGTTCCTCCCAACGAGGAGGAGACCCTCAAGATTCTCAAGGGCATCCAGGACCGATACGAGGCGTTTCACGGGCTGGAGTACACCGACGCATGCCTGGACGCGGCCGTTTACTTGTCCAGCCGCTACATCCCGGATCGGTTCCTGCCCGACAAAGCCATCGACATCCTGGACGAGGCGGGAGCCCGGGTCAAGCTCCGGAGCGTGGGGGTTCCCGTCGAGGTGGCGAACCTCCAGAAAAAGATCAAGGTCATCGTGGGTCGGATCGAGAACGCCATCTCCAACAAGGAGTTTGACAAGGCCGCCAAGTACAAGGACGAGGAGCTGCTGGAGCGGGAAAACCTGCAGGTGATCAGAGAGCGGTGGCGGCTGAAGAACAAGAGTACCCTCAAGGTGTTGCGGGAGGACATCGAGGAGGTCATCGCCAGCTGGACCGGGATCCCCCTGGCGTCCCTGAAGGAAGAGGAGATGTCCAAACTCCTCCGCATGGAGGGGGAATTGCACAAGAGGGTGGTGAGCCAGAACGCGGCCCTCTCGGCGTTGTCCCGGGCAATCCGCCGTTCCCGCGCGGGCCTGAAGAATCCCAACCGGCCCGTGGGCTCGTTTTTGTTCCTGGGCCCCACGGGAGTGGGAAAGACCGAGGTGGCGAAATCCCTGGCGGAGTTTCTCTTCGGCAGCGACCGCTCCATGATCCGGCTGGACATGTCCGAGTACATGGAGAAGCATTCCGTCGCCAAGCTCATCGGCTCGCCGCCGGGCTACGTGGGCCACGAAGAAGGGGGCCAGCTCACGGAGCGGGTCAAGCGAAACCCCTATTCGGTCCTGCTGCTGGACGAGATCGAAAAAGCCCACCCGGATGTGTTCAACATTCTGCTCCAGGTCTTCGAGGACGGCCACCTCACCGATTCGCTGGGCCATACCATCGATTTCAAGAACACCATCATCATCATGACCTCCAACATCGGGGCGCGCTACCTGGAGAAAAAATCCTCGCTGGGGTTCCAGGCTTCTGCCGACGCCGGCCTGAAAAAGGCCGAAGACCTGGTGATGAGCGAGGTCAAGCGCCTCTTCAATCCGGAGTTCATCAACCGGCTGGACGAGATCATTCTCTTCGACTACTTGACCGACGAGGACCTGCTGGCCATCGTGGACTTGCTGTGCTTGAAGGTCAACGAAGGGTTGAGGCAGAAGCGGATTCGCATCGGGCTGTGCGATTCCGCCAAACGTTGGATCATGGAGAAAACGTGCCACGATCGGTCGTACGGGGCTCGGCCCCTTCGCCGGGCCATCCAGCGGTACATCGAGGATCCCCTCTCCGAGGAAATCATACAGGGCAAGGTGGGAGAAGGGGAAGATGTGGAAGTGTACCTGGAAAACGGAAGCCTGTTCTATCGCTCTCTGGGGGCCAGGGAAGGGACGGGCATCTGTCTGACACGTTAGAGCCAGCACAGACCACCCAGATTGCCCGGATGGATCCTCCGAGTCATTTGGGGGTCTGTGTTTTATTTTTTATGGTGCGTTTTGTCCTGGTGGTGATCCTGTCGCTGGAGTGGCTCTCTGCCCAGGAACCCCTCATCGAGCGCATCGACATCCGGGGCAACCGCCGGATCCCTCGCGAGACGATCCAGTTTTACATCACTTCCCGGGAGGGGGAGCCTTACCTTCCGGACAAGGTCCTGGCGGACCACCGGGCTTTGCTCAGGACCAACTTCTTCGACGACGTGCAGGTGGACGAATCGGAGGGGACCACGGGCTGGATCATCACTTTCATCGTGACCGAGAAGTCTCTGGTCCGGGAGATCAAGTACGAGGGACTGAAGTCCTTCAAGGAGTCGGACATCCTGAACCAGTTCAAGGAGCGAAAGGTCAGCCTGACTCCCGATTCGCCCCTGGACGAAGGCAGGCTGGTTCAGGCCAAGCGTGCCATCAAGGAACTCCTGATCCAGCACGGGAAACCGCTGGCCACAGTGGACTACAAGATGGAGAAGGTCCCTCCGGATAATGTGATCATCACCTTTGTGATCGACGAAGGGGAGAAGGTCCGCATCGGACAAATCGACTTCGTGGGCAATACGGTCTTCAGCGATGGCAAGCTGCGGGATGCCCTGAAGCTCACCAAAGAGCGCAACATGATCGAGGTCTTCCGGGGCAAGGACAAGTACCACGAGGGCAAGCTGGAATACGACCTGGAGACCAACGTGCGGGCTTTGTACCAGGAGCACGGGTACCTGAAGTTGCAGATGGGAGAGCCCCGGGTGGAGATCAAGGAGGGTCCCCGCGGCTTCCTTCCCTTGTTTCGCAAGACCAAGAAGCAGTTCTTCATCACCATTTCCGTGGAGGAAGCGGACCAGTTCAAGATCGGCGAGATCAAGATCGAAGGAAGCACTGTCTTCAAGCCGGAAGCCCTCCAGGGAATCTTTGGCCTGAAGGCTGGCGACGTGGCTGACTTCAAGAAGATGAAGGACGCCCTGGAGGCCATCAAGAAGCTGTACGGCCAGATGGGTTACATCAACTGGACGTTCCTCCCGGAGTATGCTCTGGATGAGGCGAAGAAGCTCCTGAACGTGACCTACACCTTCCAGGAGGACAAGCGTTTCACCGTGCGGAGGATCGATTTCGAAGGGAACACCAAGACCCGGGACAAGGTGCTGCGGCGGGAGTTCGCCTTGGAGGAGCAACAGACCTTTAACAGTGCCCTGCTGGACTGGAGCATCCTGCGCCTGAACCAGCTGGGTTTCTTCGAGAAGATCGAGGATAAGGACTACGAAGTGAAGCCCGACAACCGGAACGGGACGGTGGAGCTCCTCGTGAAGGTGAAGGAGAAGGGCCAGCAGTCCATCGGCCTCACCGGAGGCGTGAGCGGCATCTCGGGCAGCTTCATCGGGCTCAGCTACAGCAGCGAAAACTTCCGGGGGAAGGGGCAGCGGATCGAGTTTGATATCATGGCCGGCACCCGCACCACCAATTTCCTCTTCAGTTTCACCGAACCCTACTTTCTGGACACCAGGTGGAGCACGGGCGTCTCAGTTTTCAACCAGCGCTTTCGGTTCGACACCTTCGGCGCTTTTGGGTTGCTGGGGGGCCTGAGCGAGAGTGGCGATCCCATCGAGCTATTCACCCGTAAGACCTCCGGGGCCACCCTCTCGTTGAGCCATCCCCTGGGACGGGGCGCCTGGCGCACGGGCCTCAGCTACTCGCTGCAGAACATCAGCATCTCCGATGTGCAGGAAGCCTTCCGGCCCTTTGCTCTCTCCCAACTTCTAGGATTTGTGCCGACGGCGGAGACGGAGAAGGCTCTCCAGGGAATCATCCGGAGCGAACTGACGCCGTCTCTGGTCTTCGATACCAGCGATAGCCCGTTTTTCGCCAGCCGCGGCCAGCGCCTCTTCGTCTCCACCGCCGTCACAGGGGGATTTCTGGGCGGGGACATCAACTTGATCCGCCCCCTGGTGGATTATCGGTACTTCAAACCCAGCAAGTTCCTTCGGACGGGCAGCGTCATTGCCATGCGAAGCATGGGCAGTTATGTCCGGGGTTTCTCCGATACCAGCGTGCCCTTTTTCGACCGCTTCTTCCTGGGAGGCGAGCAGGACATTCGGGGCTTCGACATTCGATCCATCAGCCCCCGGGCCATCTCCATCTCGCCCCAGACCGACGCTGAGGGCAATGCCATCATCGACTCGAACACGGGGTTGCCGCTGATCATCGAGAACCTGATTTCCACGGGAGGGGATGCCCTGGTGGTGGTGAATACCGAATATCGCATTCCCATCGTGGGCCCCCTGACCCTGGCGCCGTTTTTCGATGTGGGTACCACCGGCGTCGTGAGCCAGTCCCAGCTGGGAAACTTCTTGGGAGCGACCAAGATTCGCTTTCTGGGTAATACCGACTTCGTGTGGCGGGCCTCCACCGGGCTGGAGTTGCAGTTTCTCCTGCCGGTGATCAATGCCCCTTTTCGCTTGATTTTTGCCTTCAACCCCATTAAATATGATGACTTTATAACGATCAACGGCATCCCCATACGAATCACTGAGCCCGAGCGCGATATCAAGTTCACGATTGGACGTACTTTTTAGTGGAATTCCGCAACAAAGGAGACCTTCTTTGGACATAAAAAAGGCAGGTTTGCTGTCCAGCCTCATTCTCTTCGGAGCGGCCCTGCACCTGGCCCAACCACAGGGCCAGGCGCCGGTTCCGGCTGGCTCCGGGGCGGCCAAGACCACCACCAAGATCGGCTTCATCGACTTTTACGGAAGCGTCGCGGAGACCGAGGAGGGGAAGAGAGAGGTGGTAGAAGTGGAAGGATTCATCCAGTCCAAGCAAAAGGAGCTGGAGGCCAAGCGCAACGACCTGGAGAAGCTCCGCAACCAGTTTCAGACGCAACAGCTGACGTTGAGTGACGATGCCAAGGCGGAGATGCAGCGGCAGATCGAGGAGATGAACACCCACCTCCAGCGGGCCAGCGAGGATGCCCAGCGGGAGGTGGATCGCCGCAAACAGGCCATCATCCAGAAAGTGGGCACCAAGATGTCGCAGATCATCTCCGGGTTCGCCCGCGAGAGCGGCTTCGACGCCATCCTGGTCATGCAGCCCCAGCAACTGGCCTACGTGGATCCGGCGGTGGACGTCACCAACGAGATCATCGTGCTGTACAACAAGGCCTATCCTGTGGCTGCCAGCCCCGCCGCTCAGCAAAAACCAGCGGCCAACCCGACTCCGCCGCCCGCGGCGCCACCCAAGAAACCCTGACGTCTGAAACCTGAAACTCGAAACCTGAAACCTCAGACTCCGAAAACCTCTCCGGTTTCAGGTCTCAGGCTGGGCATAAGGCCCAGGGTTTCAGGTTTTCAGGGAAGGGCATCTGAGCTGACTCATGGAAAAAATCGAGTCCATCCTTGACGTGCGGAGTATCCTGGAGATCCTTCCCCACCGCTATCCCTTTCTCCTGGTGGATCGCATCGTGGAGTTCGAGCCGGACCGGCGGATCGTAGCCCTCAAAAACGTCTCCATCAACGAGCCCTTCTTCGTGGGACACTTTCCCGGGGCGCCCGTCATGCCCGGCGTCCTCATCGTGGAGGCCATGGCACAGGTGGGAGGCTTGCTCCTGTTGCAGGCTGTCCCGAACCGGGAACGGAAGCTTTTGTACTTCCTGGGGATTGATCGGGCTCGCTTCCGAAAGCCTGTCGTGCCGGGGGACCAGCTCCGCATCGAGGTGACCGTCCTCAAACTCAAGGCCCGGGTCTCGAAGATGCGCGGGGAGGCCTACGTGGACGGTGCCCTGGTGGCGGAGGCGGAGGTGCTGTCCTCCATCGTGGACAGGGAGGTATAGATGCGGGCCGTGCGGGGCGTCGAGATCCATCCCACGTCGGTGCTGCATCCGGGTGCGGAGCTGGACGACGGCGCGTGCGTGGGTCCCTACAGCGTCATCGGCGACCGGGTCCGCATCGGGAAGGAAACCGTTCTGGACTCCCATGTCATCGTGGAGGGCTCCACTTCCATTGGTGCCTCCTGCCGGTTTTTTCCCTTTTCCTCCATCGGGACCGTCCCGCAGGACCTCAAATACCGGGGAGAAGATTCCCAACTGGTCATCGGGGACCGCAATACCTTTCGCGAGTTCGTCACCGTCCATCGCGGCACCCAAGGTGGAGCGGGCGTGACCCGCATCGGGAATGACAATTTCATCATGGCCTACGCCCACGTGGCCCATGACTGCATCCTGGAAGACCACGTCATCCTGGCCAATGCGGTCACCCTGGCGGGCCACGTCCTCGTCCAGGCCCACGCCATCGTGGGCGCCTCGGTGGGAATTCATCAGTTCTGCAGGGTGGGTCCCTACGCCTTCGTGGGTGGCTATTCTTGCATCACCCGGGACGTGCTGCCGTTTGTGAAAACCATCGGCTATCGGAATGAGGCCCGTACCTACGGGATCAATTCCACGGGCCTGAAACGCAAGGGCATTCGTCGGGAGGCCCTGTTGGAGCTGCAGAGGGCCTACCGGATCCTGGTCCGGTCCCGGCTGAACTCCACGCAAGCACTGGCACGCATCCGGCAGGAGGGCCTGCAGTCACCGGAGGTCAGCCTGCTGGTCCAGTTCGTCGAAACCTGCGAAAGAGGCTTTATTAAATAAACCCAAATCTCGAAACCTGAAACCTGAAACTCCAGAACCAAGCTTTTTCAGCTCTTGGTTCCAGGTTTCAGGTTTCGGGTTTCAGGTTTCGGGTTTCAGGTTTCCGATTGCATCGAGAGAGATGGCCGAACGGATTGGTCTCATTGCCGGAAATGGAAGGTTCCCTTTGTTAGTTTTGGAGGAGGCCCGCAAGCAGGGACTTGACGTGGTCGTGGCGGCCATTCAGGAGGAAACTTTTTCCGAGATCGAGCACTACGCCGCAGAGGTTCACTGGATGAGCATCGGCCAACTGGGGAGGCTGGTCGACACGTTCAAGCAGGCCCGGGTCCGCCGGGCGCTCATGGCAGGCCAGGTCAAGCACGCCCGAATTTTCAGCGGCGCCCTTCCGGACTGGCGGATGGTCAAGTTGCTGAAGAGCTTGAAACAAAAGAATACGGATGCCCTCCTGGGAGGGGTGGCCAGAGTCCTGGCCGAAGAAGGAATCGAGCTTCTGGACTCCACCGCCTTCCTGAAGCACCTGCTTCCCGAGGCCGGCGTCCTCACCCGGCGCAAGCCGGACGCGGCGGAGCAAGCGGATTTCGAGTATGGACGGAGCGTGGCCAGGCAGATCGCCGGGCTCGACCTGGGCCAGGCCCTGGCAGTCAAGGACCGGGCGGTGGTGGCGATCGAGGCCATGGAGGGCACCGACGCGGTCATCCAACGGGCCGGCGAGCTGACCCGAGGGGGCTTTGTGGTGGTGAAAGTGAGCAAGCCCAACCAGGACATGCGGTTCGACGTTCCCGTCATCGGAGTTCCCACCATTGAGGGCATGCACCGGTTCGGCGGAACGGCCCTGGCCATCGACGCGGGAAAGACGCTCCTGATTGACCGCGACCCGCTACTGCACCTGGCAGACCAGTACGAGATCGCCATCCAGGCATTCGAATAGGCCGTAGCATTCAGCTATCAGCGGTCAGCGGTCAGCTCTCTGAACTCCCTGAACTCCCAGCCCGCAGCTGACCGCTGATCGCTGACGGCTGAAGGCTCATAAGAGATGATCAGGATCGCGGTGATCGGCACCGGCAGTTGGGGCCGGCAGCATGTTCGAGTGCTGTCCGTGCTTCCCGGGGTACAACTGGCTGGCATCTGCGACGCCGACCTGCAGAATGGTCAGCAGGTGGCCGCGGAGTTCGCCGCGCGATTTTTCCCGGACGTCGCGGCCCTGGGGCAAGAAGTGGACGCAGCCGTAGTGGCCGTCCCCACGGTCCACCACCACCGCGTGGCCCGACAGCTCCTGGAGGCGGGGGTGCACGTGATGGTCGAGAAGCCCCTGACCCTGACCCTGGAGGAGGCGGACAGCCTGATCGCTGCGGCAAGGCAAAAGGGATGTTTGCTCCACGTCGGTCACCTGGAGCGTTTCAATCCGGCCGTGGTCGCGCTCCGACCCCTGGTCACCAGGCCCCAATTTTTCGAAGCCCATCGCCTGAGCGTCTTCACCCCCCGCAGCCTGGACGTGGACGTGGTTCTGGACCTGATGATCCATGACCTGGACATTATCCTGTCGCTGGTGCGGTCCCCCATTCAGCAGGTTCACGCGGTGGGCATCCCCATTTTGACGGACCGGATCGACATCGCCAACGCCCGGATAGAATTCGAAAACGGTTGCGTGGCCAATATTACCGCCAGCCGTGTCTCCGCGGAAAAAGTCCGAAAGCTGCGTTTCTTCCAGCCGAATGACTACGTTTCCCTGGACTACGCCCGCCGGGAGGTGGCCATTTACAGCCTAGTGGCCTCTGCCGATGGCCTGGGACGGGAGATCGTTTCCCGCAGGCTGCGGCCAGAGCCCTACGAGCCGCTGCGAGCGGAGCTGGAGTCTTTTGTCAAGGCGATTCGCGGGGAAGAGCCGGTGGGTTGCTCCGGCGAGGAAGGCAAGGCCGCCCTGGCCGCGGCGCTGGAAATCCTGGGTACGATGAGGACCGCATCACCCCGGCCCTGAGGTGCTGCCGCGCGGGGGGCCTCCCGGCCAGGCCGCGGCGCTGTTCCTATGGCTGAAACCGGGGAACAGAGGAGCTCTCCATGGTATACTGGTGCTTGTAGAGCGATGTTCGAGACCTACTATTCCCTGGAGCAATATGAACGGAAGCGCCCTCTCGGGAAAGCTCTCATCGCGTCGCTGCTCCTTCATGCCGCAGCTGTTCCCCTGTTGATCCTTTACCCCGAGATCTTCCACAGTGCCCACTTGCCGTTTCCCTACTCCCTCACGGGCGAGGGGCCCCCGGTCTTGATTCCTCTCTTTGAGACGCACAAGGTATTGACTTACGTGGATTTGCCCAAGACCCTGGTCCTTCCCACGAGAAAACCTGAGGGGGACCTTTACTCGGACCAGGATCGAACAGCAGCCAGTCGTCCTCCCGCGCCGCGGGAGGGCGGTAACGAGCAGCCCTATTCCAGGGGCAGCTCGGCCCAAGGCCCTGTGGGGACGCAGGAGCCCACCATGGCGGAGTCCGACAAATCCCCGCCGTCCGGCCAACCCATTGACGAGCTGGCCGCGGCAGCTTCTTCCACCTTTACCGTTCCCCCTGGCCCGCCCAAGCCTGTCAG
>JACQTF010000179.1 GCA_016210925.1 Acidobacteriota bacterium
AGCGTGTTGCCCTCCAACAGCTCCATGACGATGAAGGGCTGCCCTTCGTGCTCGTCAATGTCGTAAATCGTGCAAATGTAAGGATGATTCAGGGCAGAAGCAGCGCGGGCTCCGCGCTGGAATCGCTCCAAGGCCTGACGGTCCTTGGAGAACTCTTCCGGGAGGAACTTGAGGGCTACGCCGCGGCCCAGGCGGGTGTCTTCGGCCTGATAGACCACACCCATGCCGCCGCCGCCCAGCTTCTCAAGAACGCGATAACGGGAAAGCGTCTTGCCAATCACGTCTCTCCGAGACCACTCGCGCCCCCCCAAAAAAGAGGCCGCTTATCCTGCGCCTGTGACCGAGACTTGTAAACACCGTCGGTGTGTGTGATGGGATTCTCCTACTTCTCCCACCGGCAAGTCAACTGCAAAGTCAGCGGCCGCCCGGGACACGGCCCCCCTGCATGTTCATCCCATCAGGCGCTGCAGCAATTGGTTGGGCATCATGACGCCGCGCAAGACGGGCCGGATGCTGGAGGCCATCGAATGTGGCACGGCCGGTTCGAAAGAAAGCTGAGGTGCGGGCCCGGCGGGCGTGTCTTGCCAGGCCTCGAGCGCCGCCTCCACGTTTGCCACGCTTATTATCTGCAGGTTAAGGCGATGGCCGGGCAGAATGGAGCCGACGCGTCCTGAAGGCCTCCGCTGCGCCGGTGGGTGACCACCGCGTCGAAAAACCCATTTTCATCCGCCCTCTTCCCAACGGCTCAATGCATGTAAAAGAAACAGCCAAACAAAAGCTCATCCTCCAGCTTACGGGGAGAGACGGGGATGGTGTCATCGGGGAACTTCACTGGGATCTCAACCGCTTTTCCTTCTCTTAGAGCAGTGGCCTTCGCTTGGTTTTTCAATGGGATTTTGGCGCCCAGCGGCGTGGACGGATCGAGCTGGAGAGTCAGATGGAGGAGCAGGCCTTCCGGAATTCCACTTTGACCCGGCCCGGTGGACGTCAGTTGGAGAAGGAGCGATGATTCTTCGTCCTGGCCCGTCGTTTTCACTTCACTGCGGAGCTCGACTCCGGCACCCTGCAACAGGAACCCCTTCTCCGCCTGAACAAATTTCACCAGCTTGGCCGGAAATCGAAGTTGCAGCGACAGGCTCTGGAGGTCGCGGGCCATTTTCCCTTCCAGGTACAACGGGTAGACCACCTTGGCGCCCGCATTTCCCATGGAGGTGGTCAAGCCCACCTGAAGAGTCCCTTCACTCCCCGTCTGCGCCGCGACCGCGCGAGCGTGGCCCGTCGCGATGACCATCCACAAGGCGAGAGCGGAATAGCAGCCGGCAGCCCGCTTCAGGAAACGCGAAAACACCTTCCCCTCCCTGCGATGGACACACAGGAACAGCCAATGCCGCCGCGCCTCAGCGTGGCTTCGTGGCTGAGTTTTTCTCGTGTTGTTCCACTTCGACCTTGATCCACCTCTCCGGATAAGACCCGTAGTCCTTCATGTAGTCGCCCTTGACATTGATCCCGGGCACCGCCGGAATCCAGGCCTCCTGGAGCAGGTCGTCGGGATCGCCATATTGGGCGGCAATCCTGCGAACCTCCGGATCATCCAAAAAGGTGATGCGTCCCTTGTCCGCGACCTGGACCGTCTTGCCGTCGGCGGTCTCCACGTCGATGGTATTAAAGTACGTGTGGATATGGAAATGACCGCGTGTCAGATTCTCAGCCTCGACCTTTTCCCTGTATGCCTTTGTGTGGCTGGCGGTCACGGGAATGCTGACTCCGAAGCCCCAGTGAATGACGCCGGAGCGGCCGCGCTCCCACGTCATGCCTTCGCCCTTGGTCACCGTGGTGACCCGGGCAATCTTGGGATTCGTGCCCAAGGCCGCCTCGATAAACCATCCCACGCCCTTTCCAGGAAAGCCGGGGTATTGGACGGTTTCATATTTCTTGAGGACCTGCTGGATCGCTTCGCCGTAACGCCCGCCCGCTTCCACACGCGCGATCTTACCGCCCTCCAGGTAGAGCTTCGTATAGGGGAACACGCCCGCGTGGTTGATCGTGCCCGCCACGGTTCCCTTCGCATCAATGTCCGGCATCGCGAGAAAGAGAGGGGTCAAGCTAATATGTCCCCGCTTCACGACGTCATAGGTGCCACGCGGATAAATGGGATCATCATATTCCTTCAGGAGCTTCTCAAGGTGTTCCGGCTTGACGGACCACGTGAGATCCGTTCCCTCCGGGTCCGTAATGTGAATCCGCCGGGCGTTCTTGAACGCATCCCAGACTTTTCGGTCGATGATGTCCTGAACCTCCGCTGGAAAAGAGGCTGACAAAATAAACTTTTCTGCCGTGCTCCAGGGGATCCGTTCCCAGCGGAATGCGCTCACCGGCTGCGGGCCCCCGCTTCCTTCGATGAGCAAGTCGTAGCGATCGGCTTTTGCCAACGCCATGATCTTCTGGTAATACTGTCCTCCCCCCGCCTGAGGGTCCAGCATTCGGGTGGCTTCCACGGTTCCGTCCTGTGGCAACCCGCCGTGACCAGAGGCCTCACCCGGCTCCGAGCTTGACAAAAGCACAATGTCCAACCTGGCGCCGGCCTCGCGAATGGCCATGGCCAGGGCGTCACGCACCAGAGGGTCGAAGGTGCTGGGGATCACCATCATCACCTTTTCGCCCGGCTTGACGTTGTAACCTGGGCGGAGCGTTTCCCGACGGGAAGGCTTGCGAACGACCACCCTGGCAATTTCCAGCAAATCCGCCGCCGACTTCACCTCCCGCAGCTTGGGATATCGAGGCGCGGGGTACTCAAGACCTTGCGCCTTCTGCGCCCTCACAAGGCCGCCGAAGGTCAAGCCAAACAGAAAAGCCATCACGAGAACACACATACCTCTCAGTGACAAATGATGCTTGGACATGTTGAACCTCCCACGAAGTCAATCGCCTGACATGGTCAGGTTCCTTTTTTGCTGTAAAAAGATCTGACCTCTCTACACTGAGAAATCGGGCTCATACGTTTCTAGTCTCGGTACTTTACCATAAGAAAGGCCGGCGCCGATGTCTCGCCTCCCGACGGGGAAGCGCTCACCCGAACGGGGAAGGTGCCTACCGCTTGAAGGGATATCTCCGTTACCTCTGCTTGTAATTCAGTGGTACTCATGTAGGTAGTCTTGAGACCGGTCCTATCGAACCAGACAATGGACTCCCGTGCAAAGCCGGTTCCCCTTATCGTCAGTGTGACCCTTGTGTCTCCCTGTACCACGACGTAGGGATGAACAGAGCGGATGGATGGAGCGGCACGATCGCCCGGATTGTCGCGAAACGGGCGTTGATAAGGGTTCGTGTACCAGGCATGGTAGCCCATGTTCATGACCTGCCCATCTATCATTACCAGCTCGATATTCCTGGTGTTCCGGATGTCCTCTAACGGATCCCCCCGAACGACAATCAAGTCAGCCAATTGACCCGGTTCGAGTGTACCCAGTCCCTTTCCTCTCAGATAAAAGTCCGCCGGATTTTTGGTAGCCGTCTGAATCGCCTGCATCGGAGTGAGGCCCACGTCCTCCACAAAGACCTCCAGTTCCTGATGCAGGGTCGTACCGGGAGGTGAAGACCCCACAAAGTCCGATCCCGCCAGGAGGAGACCCCCGGCTGCAACAAACCTCTTGAGGAATTCCAGCATCTTCTCATAGCCTGCTCGCCGCCTCGCCAGCTCCCTGGGCGTGGCTCCTTTCAGAAAGGACGTGCTGAACCACCTTTGACGCGCATCTTGTGGGAGGTAAGCCAGGTTGGGGTCGTCCAGAAGCCTGCGATTCTCCAAATCGAACCTGTCCCAGTCCCTGAGAATCCCCTTGGCGCTATGGACCAAGTCGGGCTGAATCATGACCCGTCGGTCGATCAATAAACGGATGAGATCATCAAATTTGTTGGCATCCATCTGGTAGTGGAATACGCCCCCACCTGGGGTACCCCAGGGATTGCCTCCGGCGGTGGCCTTGATCACCCTTGCCTCAGACTCGGGGACGAGTGCCGCTGAGATTCCACCGGCATGGATCAACCCATCAATGCCAGCCAGGGCAGCTTCCCTGGCATCAACGATCCGCAAATGACCCACCACGGGTATTTCCACCGCGTGCGCTACCTCGGTCACAGCTCTCAATTGGTCGGCAGTGATGCCCTCGTAGACTTTGATGAAATCGACTTTTCTCCGGACATGTTCCTCCGCAGCCGCTTTTGCTTCCGTCGGGTTCTTCACGACGAACCTGTCCCGCATCAAACCGCCGTCCGACCCGGTAATGCCCGACCCCGTGGTAAACACCCGTGGGCCCCAGAGCTTACCTGTTGCGGAGGCTTCCCTGACTGCCAGGACATAGTCCATGTAATTTCCCGTATCAATGAGCGTCGTCGTGCCGTGCGTGATCAGCAGTTCCGGCAAATACTCCCAATAGTGCCCGTGTGCGTCGATGAACCCCGGCAGGATCGTTTTCCCTTGAGCATCGATTCTCTTCGCCCCGGCAGGCACCTCCGTACGAGCCTTCGGACCGACGGCCTTGATCCGGCTTCCCTCGACCACGACCACGGCATCCGCCAACGGCGGCCTACCCGTACCGTCGATTAATGTTCCTCCTTCAATGACCGTCACCTGGCTCTGCCCCAGAGCCACCGTCCTGGCCTCAGCGGCAAAATAGAAAAGTATCGCGACCCATACAATCAAAAATCTCACCGTTGTCACCAGGCCTCCTTCAAAAGGCGAATTTCAACCCAAATTGAATCTGTCGTGAGGTATTGACCGTGCCCGTGATTCTTCCCGCATTTCCTCTCACCGCTCCGGAAGGGAGAAACAGGTCTTGTACCGGCAAGCCAAAATTCGGAGTGTTGAATAGATTGAAGAATTCGGCCCGGAACTCGACGGTTTTCTTTTCTCCCAAGCCTGTCTTCTTCACCAGGGAAAAATCAAAATTCACAAATCCCGGACCTCGAATCGTATTTCTTCCCAGATTCCCTATGAATCCAGACCGCGATGGAGAAAACGCCGCCGGGTCGTAGTAGCGATCCGGACCGCCCAAGACCGGATTGTTGCTTCTGCCTGGAACGAGATCGGGATAAAAGGTTTGGTCGGAAGGTCCGAACACAAAATTCGGCGGGATGAACCCCAAGTACACGCTGAAGGGATATCCGGACGCCACCGTGGTGATTCCGCTCACTTGCCAGTCACCCATGAGCTTGGCCACCGTCCCGGAGCTTTTGCCGCCCCAAGCCCGTTGCGGCCCGAAAGGCAAGTCATAGGTGTAGTTGGCCACAAAATTATGTTTGACGCTAAATGGAGCCGGTCCCACGTCCTTGGGGCAAAACAGACATCGGGGCACGGCATTATCGTTGCTAAAATCCCGATTTCCGGCAACCGATGCCCCGTCGTCCAAGACTTTAGAAAAAGTATAGGACGCCTGGAATCGAAGCCTCTGAACAGGACGCTTGCTGAGGCTAACCTCCAGAGCATGATATTTCGCAATGCCGTCCGTGACTTTCACGCGCATCGTCGAAAAGTTGGGATTTCTGAGAACCGGCGGGAAGGGGTAAAATCGTCTGCCGTCAGGCAATATCTGGTGGACCGGATGGTTGATTCCAAGATGATGCGGCAAGTGGATACTATGGGCGCCAGAGTATCCGATCTGCAAGACAACACTGGGAAGCACTTGCTGCTGGATGTTAAGCCCGTAGCGGCTTACGTAGGGCTGGTCAGGGCGAAAAACGAACCCGTCAATGCCCGGTTGTCCCGACGCAACCAGATTGTTTGCCGCAAAGTTCGGAAACACAACCGGTCCCAGAACGCTTGTAATGGTGGTGCTCAGAAGAAGAGGCGGGTTTTGGGTGAGCGCAGTTCGAGCATAGTGTGAAAAGAGGTGCTCGTAGAAGATTCCAAATCCCGCTCGAATAACCGTCTTTCCCTTTTGAAAGGGATCCCAGGCAAGTCCAATCCGCGGCGCGAAATTTTTCAGTCCAGGATTCTCGAAGAGCCTGCCCCCCACCACAAAATCCGACGGCCGCACCAGCGGATTGAACGGGTCCTCCAACTGGGAAATCCTGCCATGCGTTTCCCCCGGAACAGTGATGAACTCGTATCGCAGTCCGAGATTCAAGGTGAAATTTTCCCTGACCCGGTAATCGTCTTGGAGGAAAAGCCCTAACAGCATCTGCCGCACGCTTCGGGTCGTGCTCGACCCCGGAAGCTGCCCGCTGACGCTCCGGGGCCTGTTGGTCAAGAACTCTTGCAGGCTTTGAAATGCATACGAGCCGCCGGCCTGAAATTCGGTGCGGATGTTGTATTGAAGTCGTTCGACGTTGGCGCCCAGCCTCATCGAGTGACCGCCTCGATGCAGGACTAAGTCATCCGAGTACTGAAACATGTTGGTGACAAATATTCGGGGTCGAAGAACATCTCCTCCGAGGGCGGTCAGCCCCCCGACACTCACACTGCCAATGGCGCCAGGAATCCCTGTGAAACGCAGTAACGATGTGTCTTTGTGCACTCCCACGTCAAAGTCAGACAGCAGGGAACGGTTCAAAGCAAAGCGGAATGTGTTCAAAGCGCTGCCAGTGATGATTCGTGTCTCCTGAAGGGTAAAGTACTGATTCCGGGAATCCAAACTTTGCTTCGTCAGCCCGACCCGATCCGGCCGCGTCAAGGTGGCGTCATCAAAAACGTAGCGGCCGAAAAAGGAATCGCTGTCACCGAACTGCCGGTCCACTCTTCCCATGAAGTAATGTTCATCGATGGCCTGGCCGGGGGAGCTTAAAAATTCTCCGGTCCCGTCGGGAAAAGTCCGGCTGTTCGGAAGAGGGTACAGCGCCACGTAGGGCCGGACCGCAGGGTCTGCTCCTTGACGCACCGCCGCTCCCGGCACGGTGGCAACGTTGGACAAGCCCAATCTCTCGATGAGTGCTTCATAACTGGCGAAGAAAAACGTCCGGTTCCTCTGAACAGGACCTCCCGCAGTTGCGCCGAACTGGTTGCGCTTGAACGGGGGAATCGGCTGCGTGGGTTGGTCGAAAAAATTCTTCGCATCCAGCGCGCTATTGCGCAAAAATTCAAAGGCCGACCCATGGAGCTCGTTCGTGCCTGATCTCGTCACGTAGGTGACCACCCCCGCAGAAGTCCTTCCGTATTCTGCGCTGAAAGGATTGGTAACGATCTTAAACTCCCTGATCGTATCCACGCCCAGCTGCACTCCCGCCGAGCTTCCCGGTGTCGTATTTGCCATCGCGTTGATGTCGGTCTCGTCGAGCAAGAAGCTGGTCGCTTGCGGCCGGGATCCTCCTATACTCATCCGTTTTCCCGCACCCAAGGCGACGTTCGCTGTCGTTGAGAATTGCGATAAAGTCACCCCGGGTGTGAGGAGTGCCAACTGGGTTAGGTCGCGCCCGTTCAGGGCAAGTTCCCGCATCGTTGCCTGATCGATCAAGGAAGAAACTGCAGATGTGCTCGTCTCCACCAAGGGCGCTTCTTCAGTGACCACCACCTGCTCTGTCACTTCACCTACTTTGAGCACCATGTCCACCACCGCATGCCTTCCCACTGTCAACTCGATCCCTCGCCTGATTGCAGCCTGAAACCCGGGTAACTCCGCTTTAACCTCGTAATTGCCCAACGCAAGGTTTGGAGCATGATAACGACCTTGGTCATCTGTGATCGCGGTTCTGGTGATCCCAGTGTCAAGATTCTTAATCATCACGGCAACCCCCGGAAGAACGGCGTCTGTCTCATCCTTTGCTGCTCCAGAGATGGTCGCCGCTGCCACCTGCGCCAGAACCATTTGGTTGGAAAAAGATAGGCCAAGCAAGACCACAGGATAATAGAATGATTTCTTGAACATCATCGCCTCTCTTTTTAGGAATTCGAAAGTAAATTCAGGTTCTAAAACAGGAACTTCAGCCCAAACTGGATCTGGCGGGCGGTGGTGATGGTGCTGGTGATTCTACCCGACGTGGCAATCCTGGTAGCTTGGGGAGTGAAAAGGTTCAAAACCGCGGGAATATCGAAGTTGGCGCGGTTCAACAAGTTGAAAAATTCCGCGCGGAATTGAACGTTCTTGCTTTCAGCGATCCTGTTGTTTTTGACCAACGAAAAGTCGAAGCTGGCCAGCCCGGGGCTGATGATCGTGTTTCTGCCCAGGTTGCCGTGAAACCCTGCCGCGGGGAGCTCGAAAGCTGTCGGATCGAAATAGCCATTGGGGTCCCCGAGAACCGGGTTGTTGTCGCGCCCGGAGACCAGGTTCGGCCGGTCCATCAGCGACGGACCGGTGGCCCGATTGCGGGAACGGTTAAAACCGATCCTCACCGTAAAAGGCACGCCGGTGGAGAGCTTCGCAATTCCGTTGAGCTGCCACCCTCCCAGGAGCCTCCTGGCCACGCCGGCGAGGCCGGGCGCCGGCAGGTCGTAGGTGTAGTTGAACGAGAAGTTGTGCCGCAGGTCGAAGCTGGAAAGGCCGCGGCTACTTTTGTGGTCTTCCGGAAAGACCGGATAGTCCACGGCGCCCCTGTTATCGACCGAACCTAGAACTCCCGAGCCATCATCGACGGAGTGGGAGTACGTGTAGGAAGCCTGGAACTGGAAGCCGCGGCCCGAACGGCGATTCACGCTGAACTGAAGCGAATTGTAGAAGGAACTCGCGTCGGTTCTGCGATTGCGGACGATGGCAAAGCGCGGGTTGCGCCGGGTCGCGGTCGCCGGGAAAAAGAACCTCTCCACCCCGCTCCGATCAGGAAGGATCTGGGGTATGGCGGTGTTCTCGTCCACCACCCGCAGCAACTTCACCCCGTGGGAACCCACGTAGCCGACGGTGAACACAGTCTCAGGGAAAACCTCCCTTTGGAGAACCAGATTGTATTGCAGCATGTAAGGATTCTGAGGCCTGAACGGCAAAGCCTGCACGTCATCTTGAATCCTCACCGTACCTCCTTCGAGAGGACGCGGCCAGGGAGGAAAATCGATGGCAAAGGACTTGTGAAACGGCGGCGACAGGAAACCAGCCGGCCGCACGTACTGGGTCCAGACCTGCTCGTGAAAGACGCCGAAGCCCCCTCGGAGGGAGGTCCGGCCGTTCTTCCACGGATCCCACGCGAACCCGATGCGCGGACCAAAATTGCGAAGCGAAGGATTGAGAAACATCGGATCGCCCAGCGTGGGCGCCGGGTCCATGACATCCCGCAGGTTGGCCACTTTCCCGTTGACTTCCGTCGGGATGGTAATGAACTCGTACCGGATACCCAGGTTCCAGGTGAAGTGCGATTTCCACTTGAAATCATCCTGAAAGTAAAAGCCGAACATGCTTTGGCGCCAACCGCGGTCTAAATCGACATCGGGCAGCCGTCCCTGAAGAAGCGCGGGCTGCCCAAGCAAGAAGTCGCGTAAGCTGCGGAACGTGTAGAAACCGCCGGGTCGCTGATCGGCGAAACCGTTCAGTCGAACTCGCTTGATGTGGACGCCCGACTTGATCGAGTGGGATCCTTTCGCATAGGTGAGGTTGTCCGCATATTCGAAAAGGTTCGTCAGGTACATTTGGGGAAACAAGGACCCTTTGCCCGTCCCGGTGAACTCTGAGGAATCGATATTCCCGAAGGGCTGGCCGGGTATAAAGATCAGCGCCGGGTCCGCGTTGAAGTTCTGAAGATTATCCGACAAGGGCTTCGACCGATTGAAATTGAAGCGGAAAGTATTCAGAAGCGTGGACGAGAAGATCCGTTTTTCCTCCAGCGTCAGGTACTGGTTGCGGTGCAAATGAAGCGCTGAAAATAAGCCCAAAGCCGTCGGCACGATCTGCGAGGAGTCGTCAAACGTGTAGCGAGCAAAGAAGGAGTCCGAGGGGGACCATTGATGATCCACTTTGATCAAGAAATAATCTTCATCGGTCCTTTGGCTCTCGGATTTTATGAACTCACCGACGCCACCCCCGAGATCCTGGACGCCGCTGGGCAGAGGGTACAGGGAGAGATAGGGCACCACCGTGGGATTCACCGTCACGGTCCCGGTGGGCAGAATGCCCCGCCGGGCCGACGCATTAGGGACAAAAGCTCTGGTGGTGATTCCCAGCCTCTCCCGCAGTCCTTCATAGCTTCCTAAGAAAATCGTTTGATCCCTGATGATTGGCCCGCCTGCAACAAATCCGAATTGATTTCTCTTGAACGGCGGCGGATCCGCTCCGACATCGAAAAAGTTTCGAGCGTCCAGGGCGCTGTTGCGGAGGAACTCGAAGACGGTTCCATGCAGTTCGTTGGTACCGGATTTGGTAACCGCATTGATCACGCCTCCGGAGGCGTTCCCCATTTCCGCGCTGAAATTGTTAATTTTCACCTCAAATTCCCTGATCGTCTCCACCCCCAAAAGGACTCCTGCGGCGCTCCCGGGGGTCTTTTGAAAGACGTCCATGATATCGCCGCTGTCGATGAGAAACTTGCTGGACTCCGGGCGCGCGCCGGAAATGGATACTTTCTGCATGGGAGTGCCGCCGGGCCCGCCTCCTCCCGCCCGATGGAAGGTGACGCCGGTTTGAAGAAAAGCGAGTTCGTGAAAGCTGCGGCCATTCAGCGGCAAATCGCGAATTTTTTTGTCATCCACCAAAGCCGCAAAGGCCGAGCTGGTCGTCTCGACCATGGAGGCTTCCCCTGTGACCACCACTCTCTCCGTGATTTCGCCCACCTTCAGCGTGAAATCCACAATGGCTTCTCGTCCGATCGTGAGGTTCAACCCACTTCGGACACCTGTCTGAAACCCGGCCAACTCGGCCTGCACTTCGTACTGACCGACTGCCAGATCGGGTGCACGATACCTGCCCCGATCATCTGTGACGATCGTCCTCGTGATCTCGGTCGCCAGATTCTTGATCACGACAGTGACCGCAGGTAACACGGCACCCGTCTCATCCCTAATGGTCCCAGAGATGGTTGCCGTGGTGACTTGAGCCCAAGCCGCCTGGCTACAAACAGTGAGTGCCAACAAAAGTGCAAAAAGGTGAAATCGCTTTTTAGGCATCATGACCTCCACGCGCTGGACGGTCGACAGTCTCACAGCTCTCGGAGCCTCCAGAGGCCGCTGCCTCCTTACGGGACCGTCGCGTCCACCATGTCCGGCCTGGCACGGTCATCCGCGTCCCAGGGGCGGGGACTCCTGGGCGGGCCCACCGGCTGAAGTCCCAATTCCTCTGCCTTGAAATAACGCCGGGCACCCGGGTCGTCATTGCGAATTGCCACTCATAGATCCTCCTCTGGGGGCCCGGCACCGGCCGCGGGTCCAGGTACGGGATCAGCTGGCGCTATTGGTATCCCAGCCAAAACACTTTGTCAAGTGGATAGAAATCCTTGCCCACCCCCAGTAAAAGGAGGAGAATTCATCGGGCTTGAGATAGAGATGAGAAGGCCAGTCTCCCCGCAGTACCAGGTAAACTGGTCTGCAAAATTTTAATGAGCCGAGCTCTAAGGCTCAATCGACAAAGGAGACAGGCCACGACCAACTATAGCAGCAAGACGGCGGATACAACAGTCGGTTTGGATTTAGCAACGCAGGGCGTTGACGCCACCTTCCACGTGCCCGAGATTTTCGATCCGAAGGCCACGGAGGGTCCCGACGCAACCGTCCGAACGCCACCCTCGCGGAGGAGGCACCGGCAGCCCTGATGCACCCCCTGTCTCAGAAGATTTCAGGAAAGTGGAAGGTCAAGACCGCATTGAGGAATTTGTCTGAGACGATCACGGCCTTGTTCTTGGAATCCAAAACCACCCCACGGGGTTTTTTCAAGGTGCCGTAAGGACCGCCAATCGTCCAGCGAGGAGGAACGTCGCCCCTGTCGTCGATGCTCCAGACGCCGACAAAGGCCGTTTCCGTGGCCATCTCCACTCCTGAGCCGGGGCCGGGAACGACTACAATAATCTCCCCGCGGGGCGGGTAGACCTGGATCCGGGAGATCGAGTTGAGCCCTGTTTTCGGGCCACCGATGACACGCAGAGGCTTCACCTTGCCCTGATCTGTCCGGTTAAAGATCATCAGGTGGACAGCTCCCTCCTCGCCCTCGGATCCTGTGCCTGTCGCCACCACCATCAGGTTGCGCACAGGATCGACGGCGACCGGTCCGACACGACGGCCTAAGTCGGTATCAGGCTGCAGAGTTCGAATGGGCGCCACGTCTCCATCGGCTTCCCGTGGGAAAACGAGAACGGAACCGCTTTCAGGCACGAGAATTTCATTGTTGACGGGATCGATAGCCAGTGAACTCGAGCCTGCCAGTTTTGTCCGAGGACCCGAGATGACTCGAACGGGCGGTTCCTCCCCTCTCGCTCCTCCTCGAAATGTGAGGACGGCGCAGGCAAAAGGCTGCGGCACCACAATCTCGTCATGGATTTCGTCGTAGAAGATGGCATGCATGGTACGACTCATCAGCGTCGCCTGTCCCTCGATCTTGCGAGTGGCCGTGGCATTTCCTTCCGCCAGCCTGGCGAAAACCGCAATCTGCGGATGGGCCACTCAGTTGGGCACCAGGATCTCCTCTCTTTTGCTGTCGTAAGCGACCGCACCCGGGTTCCCGATCATCAGCGCAGGTACCCCTGAAGGCCCGCTGCGGATGGTGCGCAGAGGTGCTGCATCCCCCTCGGCTGTCAACCGATACACTGTGAGGGAGTGACTGCCAAAGTTAGAGACCCAGAGTTCGTTGTTTTTGCCATCCAAAAAGACACCGGTCGGATTCTTGAGCCCCGTTCTGGGGCCTTTCACCACACGCGCGGGGGCCACATTGCCTTCATCCGTTTCATGGAACACCAGGATCGAGTTCGTCATGTCGTTCGCGACAAAAAGCTCGCCCCGCTCCACGTCCACAGCCAGACCTGTCGGCCAGTTCAACTGGGTCTTGGGTCCCTGGATCACACGAAGAGGAGCCGCATCGCCGCTGGCGTCCAGAGCGTGCACCGTGATGGACGGAGGTAAGATCCGGCCTGAGCCTGGAACCTCTCTCTCCAGAGGCCAGTTGGACTTCAGGCGCCGCGAGACTTCGGCTTCGGGCATCTTGGAGTGCACACTTCCGTAGTTCGTCACGAACATCAGATTCTTCTTCGTATCAATGGCGATCCCGTGCGGGTCCGCCAACCCGGTGCGATCCCCCTGAATCAGGCGAGCAGGTGTTTCCTCTCCGGAGGCCATCTTGCGGAACACGATGACCGCATTGGCGTGCTGCGAGGTCAGGTACATCTCCTGCTTGCCCTCGTCCACAGCGATTCCAAAGGTCCCGTGGGGAGTCTTGAGAGCGCGATCGGGCGCAACATTGCCCCTGGCGTTTCGGGAAAAAATGACCAGGGTGTCAACGGTGTCGTTGTTCACCGCGTAAACATCCCCGCTTTGGGGGTCCACATAAAGTCCGCACTGAAACTCAATCTTGGTTTTTGGTCCCCCAATGGCGCGTTTCGGTTCAGTCATGGCGGCCGTTGGAGGAGTGTTATCCAGTCTGTTGTAAAACAGGAGTTGGAACAGATTCTCGTCTGTGGCAACAACTTCGTCGCGCGCAATGTCTACAGCGACAGAACTGGGCGATGAGTAGCTATCGCGAATGACCCGCAACGGAGGTCGCTTTGCCGCGGCGGTTTTCGGGTCGACTGAACTCTGTGCTCCTCCTAAGAGAATGTTTCGGGCTGCTTCGGCGGATGACAAAATAAAAGCGACCGCCGCCAGCGCCACCAGGGTTCCCAGAACACCCCAGGCTCGTTTCAGTTTGTAAATTCTCATGTTGACCTCCCTTTCCGGGGCTGATTTGCCTTCGCTCATTGGATTCGTCTTCCGAATCGCCACTCGGGTCTGAGATGAGACGTGGCGAGAATACTATAGTCGTCTTCCTTGCTTGGGTCTACTGTGGATTTGCCGCTGCCGAGCTCAAAAAAGCCTAAGATCGGCTTCGTCGTGACGAACTTGGGCTTGGATGAAGCTCTTGAAGGGCAGCATTTCAGCATTTGCGGAAAATCCTTGACATCTCCATTCAGGGGATGGTAGCAACGTTCTCAATTCTGTTTGCGCGCGCAAGTGTTTTCGGCCGTGGGTAATGGAATGACGGATGGAGGTAGACCCTATGCGACGACGTTGGATAGCACTGTCCATGAGTTTGGCGGCGCTGCTGGGTTGTTCCGCGCAAAGGCAGGAAGCGGAATTCCAATCCAAGTACATGGCGCCCCGTTTTCCTTCCTATTTTAAAGACATAAACTCGGTGGAAGACCTGATGCCTTACGTGCGGACCCTGGTCCGGGCCAAGGTGGGCTTTCAGGGAAAAGGCCTGGGGGAGGCCGGGCCGGGTGACACGGTCGCGTTGATCGTCCCGTCGACGGCGGAGGATATGGTCATCGAGGCCATTCATCGCGCCTACGACGAGCGGAAGGTCAAAGCGGAGATCGTCTGGTATCACGACCTGGTGGGGGTCACTCGGGAGCAGGCGCTGGCCCTGGACAAGGCCAGGCGCCCGTACACGGCGGAAAAAGGCTTCATGGAAGCGGCCAATTGGATCAACGGCGTCTTCGCGGATCGCAACGTGCCGAAGCAGTGGCTCAAAGAAAGAAGGCCCGATCTGTACAGTGAACTCTTCCCTCCCTCCTCTGAGCTCTCGAAGGAGCTGGAAGAAGTGGCCAACAAGATGGAGCGGCGCGAGTTTGCCAGAAAGCTGCGGGAGTATATCGAGCGTCATCCCAACGTCAGGGGCATTTTCTGGGGCCAGGGAGGAAGTACCGGGCTTCGCCGGAGCCTGTACCCGCACGACAAGAAACTTTTGGGGCTCTTCACTTACACCAACCGCTACGAGGTGATGAGCAAGATTTCCTCTTTTCCGGGTGACGTGTGGGCCCTGGTCGAGGAGCGGACCATCGAGCCTCTGGGCTGGATAGACCGATTCGAGGCGACCGATCCCGAAGGAACCCAGCTGGTGACCGACCTGACTGAGGATCAAGCCGACCGGTGGAACAGGGGCTCTTACCAGCGCGGCCACCTTTACATGTTTCCCAATCAGGCGACGGGCCGGTTCCCCTACTCCTTTGTGGAGTACCCCGCCCAGGAAAGCAAATGGGTCTCCCGTTCGCCCATGGCTCTGCCGAGCGGTGTGATTGCGGGCACTCACAGCGGCAGCGGCCTGATCCCCCGGATCGAAGTGCACTTCAAGAATGGTTACATCACGGACGTCAAGGGCGGGGGAGTTTACGGCGAAGCCTGGAGGGAGTTCCTGAAGTATCCCAAATTGAACGAGCTGACCTTCCCCTTCCACCAGGAGCGCGGCTTTTGGTACCTCTACGAGTGCGCGTGGGGCAGTCGCCCGAAGGATTTCCGCAATCCCTTCTATCTGGAAAGGGGCAGTATTGGACCGGAGCGGATGCGCGCCGGTGTGATTCACTGGGGCTTTGGCCTTCGGCTCTGGCATGATCCGGATAAGCCCGTCGAGTCGCCGAGCTGGATCAAGTTTTCGAAGGACAATAACACCCCCGACGACCACGGCTGGCATATCAAGACCTACTTCAGCACGTACAAGGTGAGGGTACGTGGGACCGATAAGTGGCTGACCCTGATGGACGGCGGTCATATGACCGCGCTGGACAGTCCGGAGGTCCGCGCACTCGCCTCCCGCTACGGGGACGCCGATGCAGTCCTGGCGGAAGAATGGATCCCGCACATTCCTGGGATTAACGTCCCCGGAAAATACGAAGACTATGCCCGGGATCCCTGGAAGACCGTCAGCGCGGTGTTCGAGCGAATTAAGAACGGAACTTATGAGTACTTCTACCCGCCGGTCGCTAAGAAAACCGGTTAGGAGGCCTTAGCCACTACAAGAGGAATCTGTGGTTTTCAGTTTCTCCACGTCAACCCGCGCATCGTTATAACACGCTCCCCCACCGACCTCGTTGACATCTGCCGGGCAGAGCGCTGTGGAAGTACGACCGTTCATGGATGATTTCCGCCACGCCCCTTTGGGCAGAGAGACAACGCTTTCCCGAACGCGCTCGCTCACTCTGGCACGACAGATGACTTCTCCAAGCCCATTGAACACCCGCACAGTATCTCCCTCAGCAATCCCCCTCGCCGAAGCATCGCGCGGGTGCAACGTGAGCCAGAGCTCCGGGAAGTTAAACTCACCCAACGTGCTGGTGATCATCTTTGAGGTGGCCGGACTGATCATGGCCAGCGGGAATCCGTCGCTTTTGACCGGACGATAGTGAAATGGCGACGACCCGAGCGCCGGCGGGGTCAGGTGAATTTTCCCGTCCGGGGTCTGTGGAAAGGCTGTTTTGAACTGTATTGGCGTGGGTCCGGGAAAGTCATAGGGTTGAGTTTCTCCTGCGGTAAAGATGCCCGCGCTGGCGGGACGGCCATGCAACGTGAGGGCATCAGCCACTTTTTGCATGGAGGTGTGTGTATCCCAGAAAAACGGTTCATCCTGCCAACCCATGGCGCGTCCTAATGCGGCAAATACCTCGCCATTTGATTTCGCCTCACCGAGGGCCGGAATCACCGGCTGCACGCCACCCACCACATAGCTCCCGTAGGCGCGCCGAATGTCCTGATGCTCCAAGAAAGTTGTTGCCGGCAGGAGAATGTCGGCATATTTTGCCGTGTCGGTCATCACCTGCTCAAATACGACCGTGAACAAGTCTTCTCGTGCCAACCCGCGCAGAATCGCGTTTTGATGGGGCGCGGTGACCGCCGGATTGCAATTGTAAACGAACAGCCCTTTGATGGGCGGCTGGAGATCGCCGTTGAGCACCTCGCCCAGTTGCGTCATATTGATCATGCGCGTTGGCCAGGCATAGTCGCCAAAGATCTTTGTCGTGTCCAATTTTGCCGCCCCGCTGTTGCTCAAGGTGTAGCCACCCCCGCGGACGCCGAACTTCCCCAACAGCGCAGGCATGGCCAGGATAGCAGCAATGGCTTGACCACCGTTGCGATTTCGCTCCAGCCCCCACCCACACCGGATCACCGCCGGAGTTGATTCGGCGTAGACCTCGGCCAGGATGCGGATATCCTGAGGCGCAACACGTGCTTCTTGGGCAGCCCGCTCCACCGGCCACGCATGAGCCTCCTCCAGCAGGGGTCCAAGACCGTCGGCGTGTTGGCGCAAAAAATCCCTATCAAGCCGGCCAGCTTCTTTCCAGATGCGGATCATCGCCAGAGCCACTGGTAGGTCGGCGCCAGGGAAAACCGGCACGTGCAGATCGACATCGTGAGAAGAGAAATTTTTTAACGGATCCACTACGGCGACAAACGCACCATTCCTCTTGGCCTGGCGTAAAAACGGAACCAGGTGAATATTCGAGACCTTCGGGTTGGCTCCGCAAATCAGGATGAACTTCGCGTATCGATAGTCTTCAAACGCCACGCCGGGCATTTTGCCGTACATGCCCATCGCCACCTCGGTCGTGGGTGCAGCGCAAAGGGTTCTGGCCAATCGCGAAGCGCCGAGTCTGGCGAAGTAAAAAGCATCTATCCATCCGTCACTGAGCAGGCCATTGGAGCCGCCATAATGATACGGCAAAATGGCTTCGCTACCCCACCCGCGGATGATTTCCCGGAACCGGCTGGTGATCTCAGCCATTGCTTCAACCCAGGAGATGCGCACAAATTCTCCAGCCCCTTTCGGGCCACGGCGACGCATGGGATACAGAAGGCGATCCCCATGATAAACTCTCCGGGCGAACCGAGACACTTTATCGCAGATAAACCCGTTGGTCGTCGGGTGGTCTTGCGCCCCACCGATGCGTTGAATCCTGCCATCGTCCACGACGACCTCAAGCGCACAGGTATCGGGGCAATCCATGACGCAGGTTGTGTGGACGATTTTCGCAGTCCTAATCATCTTTCCAATCCGATCTTCTCCAGCAACTCGGTAAACCTGAGCATATCAAGAGGCTTCCATCAGCGAACAGGTCCCTGATGCTCCGGGAGGCTATTGTTGCTGCTGAGCTTCGCCGCCCACCGGGGGGATCCAATCCTCCTTCAGAAGCTTCTCCGGGTCCCCAAAGCGTGCCACCGCAGCATGAATGTCCGGATCGTCCAGGTAGGCGACATGCCCGTTGACGATCACGTCTTTGACCAGTCCGGCTCCCTCCACGGTCAAAATGGGAAAATATTGCTGGTATTCCCAGGTACGAATCCCCTCCGAGGTTCCAAAGGTGAGGGTCAAAACCCCGGAGCGCTGGCCGCCTGCATACCACGACCACAAAAAGGCGGAGCCCTTGAGCTGGCCGGTCGCGGGAAGACGGAAGGCAGCGGGACTCATTCCCCAACTCAAGGAGAGCAGAGCGTCCCCTATCTGCTGCACGGAAGCTGAAGCCTCACCTTCGAAGCGCTGGACCCGGCCCTGTTCGATCGCCAATTTCAGTGGCGCGGTAGCACCTGTGAGAAGGTTGTTGGTGACCACCTGCCCTTTTGCGAAACCGTCGGGCTTCGGAAACAGAGTGACGGTCACCTGGGGCGGGAAGTGAAGCAGCCCGTGATCGGGGAGATCGAGTCCCTCCACGTTTTTGCGGTCCACGGGCTGAACGTCTAACATCAACTCGGTTCCCCGGCGGTCCAGCAGGGTCACGC
Source organism: Acidobacteriota bacterium (assembly GCA_016210925.1). Classification (GTDB taxonomy): domain Bacteria; phylum Acidobacteriota; class UBA6911; order JACQTF01; family JACQTF01; genus JACQTF01. The sequence continues at coordinate 18,566 of JACQTF010000179.1, forward strand.
TGTGGAGGCTCCGGACCTCTTCCAGCAGCTTCTCCACCATGGCCCGGGGCACCTCGGTGCCCTGGAGGGCCCACCGGGAAGCAAAGATTTCAGGCAGCGCTACCACACTGACGAACCGGACCTGCTGCTCTGCCAGCCATTGAGCAAACGGTTTCTGATCCTGGCGCATCCCTCGGACAGGCAAGTAGGTGGTGCTCAGGACAAATTTCGTCCGCGCCACTTCCCCCCACAGGTCCGGCGGGAGGGTCCTGGATCGGAGCTGCTGCCAGGCCTGCAGCGGCGTACCGGAAAACGCGGGGGGCTCCACCTCGCGGGTCACTACGCGACACTTTTGTTCCCTCAACGCTTTGACCAGGGCTTCGTTGACCAGAGCGGGAACGGAGGCATCGGTGATGAGCAGCACGTCAGAACCCTCCGGCGCCCGCAAGGATCGGGTGACACACAGCCGGGCCGCCTCCATGAGCTCTTCCACGCTGCCGGGTTTCTTCACGGACGGAGCCCTGGGTTCCGGCAGTGGCACCTGTTCCGCGCCGAACATGGTGCACTGCTCCACCAGCAGCACCGGATCACCGTAAGCAGAAGCCACCTTCAGCACGTCCGGCGCGTCCAGCGCCACCACGTGGCCGTCGCGGATGAAAGGACGTCCGGCCTGGAAGAGCGACGGAAAGAAGATCATCATCTCGAATTCCCGGCTCCCGCGCCGCTGCCGGAAGTGCAGGGTGACGACGCCGCTGCGCTGGTGCCCGCCCAGCTCGCCCAGCAGACGCGCCGGTCCCACGGAGGAAGGGCTCGCCACGCGGAAAGGTTTGGGATTCAGGTTCCAGGACAGGCCGGAGAATTCGTAGGGGGCCTCTCCCCGATTTTTCACGTATTCACCCCACGTTCCCCCGCCCTCCACCCGCAGTAGCCTTCCCTCGGAAAGGGAGAGCCGCGTTAACGGCACCATCCCTGCAGGGGCGCTGTGAGCCACCAGCGTGCCCGCTCCCGTCCCCTTCCGCGCCATCAGGCGCACGCGATAGTTGGGGGGGAAGAAGAGCAACGTTCCCGTGGGGGCAGGGTCAAACTCAGGTGCCGCCGCACTCGCTTCAAAGCGAAAAGAGGATCCAGCCGGGTCCTGCAGCAGGATCAGGCCGCCGCGCAGAAGTTGCCGGCTTTGCTCCTGGTAGGTGGCTTGCAGAACATCCTTGGGATACGCGGCCCACGGCGCCGCCAATACCTCCGGGACGGCGGTGACCAGGACCATTCGGAGCCCGTGCCTTCTGAGAAAGCCCTCCAGGTCCATTGCCTCCCGCTGGAAGGCGTGGGGGTTCAGGTATGAAAGCGAGACGATAACCCCGCTCTCCTTCGCAGCTCGCCAGATCTCCTCGGGCCACCAATCGCGGGCATGGTACGCCTCGTGAAGCCCCGTCAGCGACTCGCCCCGTTTCCATGCGGAACGGGGCTCGCCCTTCGAGGTCGAAATCGGGATCCGAAATTCCCTCACTGAAACGCCCCGTTCCGACGCAGCCCGAAGGAAGGCCCGGCGCACCAGCTCGGAGGTGGTGGAGTCGGACACCAAAAGCATCCGATCCCCGGACCGCAGCTCCAACCAGTCCTCCAGCAGACGACGCGCCGGCCGCACGAGCTGGAGTTCGCTGAAAACGACCGGAGGCTTCACGGGCCGGATGTAGTCGGGCAGGTAATAGCCTCCGGGCATGCGGGGCCCCTGCTTCCCGTCCATCCCTTCCGCGCCCAAAACCAGCAAAAGCACTGAACCGAACCAAACGCACCCCCGAAGCACTTGTGACATGAATGGCTGCCTCACTCTCGACTCCCTGTGGGTTTTCGTGCGGACCGAATCCAGGCTCCAAGGAGAACGCCTGCCTGGAGCCCTCTTGATTCACAAAAGACGGATTATATATGCTCCCTCGGGTGAAACGGCGGCCAAAATCAAAGAAGATCCAGGCCGTGCCGCTTAAGATGCGATCTCTTGCGGAAACGAGTTTACCTTTTCCGAAAGAGCAGTGACAAGCCCCGATCCGTCCGTAACGGGCCCGTATCCCCACGTCGGACCTTCCGCTATACTGAGGATGTCGACTGACTTACGGAGCTTTCACGAACGGAGCACCTTCCAGGTGCTCCTCGTTCGTGAAGGATGAAAACAGATGGATTCGGAGCGTTGGAGCACGAATCCGGTCCTGAGCTAACTTGCCAGCAGCTCTCGTCGACGGATCGGGGCCTGGTGTAAGGCCTTGATTTTGCTGAAAGTTTTGTGAAACATGGGCCGAGGGAGACGCGTAACTGAGTATGGACGTTTTCCATGGTTTTTTCTGTTTGGCAACGGAGGGCATTCATTTCAATGACAGGAACCGGGAAGAAAGCCGTGACGGCGAAGGGCGGATTCCTATGGGCGGGGCTCGCGGCGGTGGTCCTTCTGGCCGGCTGTTCGCAGAACTCAACGGAAGCGCGCGCGTCGCGAGGGAAAGGGCCCGGAGCGGTGGACCCGCCCCAGAACGTCCCGGTGATCGAGTTGGAGACGCGCGAGGTTCGCCGGGTCGTGAACGCGGTGGGCAGCTTGTGGCCTTTCGACCAGGTCACGGTCAGCTCGGAGGTGGAAGGGCATGTGCAGCAGATTCTTGCCGACGTGGGCGATCTGGTACGGGAAAGCCAGGTGCTCGTCAAACTGAGCCCTGAAGAACTCCAGTACGAGCTCGACCAGCAGACCGCCGCCTTGAGACAGGCTATGGTCCGGCTGGGACTGTCGAGCGAGGAAGCGTCGCCGGGCGATCCGGAGGAGCTTCCGGAGGTCAAAAGGGCTGCAGCCATCCTCATCGAAGCCGAACAGAAACTGGAAAGGGCCCGCGAATTGCATGAGCGTAACCTCATCTCCAAACAGCAACTGGATGAAGCCGAGGCCCGTTTCCGCGTAGCTCAGGCGGAGCGCGACGCGATTTTTCAGCAGGTGAGACACACGCAGGCTTTGGTGCAACAATACCGAGCGAGCGTCGCGCTGGCACGCAAGAAGCTTCGGGACACGGAGATCCGCGCGCCGTTCGCCGGGGCGGTCCGAGAGCGGCTGGTCTCGGTCGGACAGTCCCTGAACGTCCGGTCCCCGGTCATGACCCTGGTGAAACTCGATCCGTTGAAGCTGCGGGCCGATGTGCCCGAAAAAATGAGTCCCTGGGTTCGGATCGGCCAGGTCGTTGAGGTGGGGGTCGAGGCCTATCCGAACCAGGTTTTTTCGGGAAAGATCAGCCGCCTGGTGCCGGCCGTCAGCGAGGACTCACGCAGCTTGACGGTGGAAGCGCTCGTGGACAACAGGCAAGGCCTTCTGAAACCGGGTTTTTTCGCCAAGGTGAAACTGACCACCGAGAAAGCTGACTCGATTCACCTCTTACCGGAGTCCGCCACCGCCTACGCCTACGGCGTACACAAAGCGTTCGCGGTGGAAAACGGCCGCGTCAAGGAGCGCGATCTCAGCCTGGGAGAGCGGTTTGGCGACCAGGTGGAAATCCTTTCAGGAATCCGGCCGGGAGAGTGGGTGGCGCTTCAGCCGCAGGGGTTGAAAGACGGACAAGCCGTCACCATCCAAACCTCTAAGAGCGGAGTCCACGAGGAGGATCACGATGTACATCGCTGATCTGTGTGTGCGGCGCCCGGTCTTCGCCACCATGTTGATCTCCTTCCTGGTGGTCCTTGGGGTCTTTTCCTTCCTGGACCTGGGAGTGGACCTGTTTCCCAAGGCTGAGTTCCCCATGGTCATGGTGGTGGTCCGGCTGCCCGGGGCCAGCCCTGAGGAGGTGAACAGCCAGATCGTCCTGCCTTTAGAGGAACAGCTCAGCACCATCAGCGGGTTGGACGAGCTGAACTCCACGGCCCAAGAGGGCTCCGCGCGAGTCCACTGCAGGTTCGTTTTGGAAAGAGACATGGAGGACGCCGCGCAGGACGTTCGAGAAAAGGTCTCATTGGCCATATCGCGATTTCCTCCCGGGGTCCAGCCTCCGGTGATTCGCAAGATGGATCCGGACGCGGCGCCCATCCTCCAGCTCGTGGTGGCAGGTCAACGTGATCTGCGGGAGATCACGGAAATCGCCGAAAAGCAGGTCAAGCGGGCGTTGGAGACCGTAGACGGCGTGGCGGGCGTGGACGTGGTCGGGGGTCGCGCCCGCGAAATCATCGTCGAGTTGGACGCTGAGAAGCTCAACGCCCAGAGCCTCACCATTCAACAGGTCCGGGACGCCCTTCAGCGGGAAAATGTGGACATTCCCGGCGGCCAGATCGTCCAGGGGAGCAACGAGCTTACCCTTCGCACCGAAGGCCGGGTGAACGCCGTCGGCGAGTTCTCGGACATCGTCGTGACCACCCGGCGGGGCTTTCCGCTCAAGATCTCCGACCTGGGCCAGGTCAAAGATTCATTCCAGCAGCCGCGCAGCTTCGCCCACCTGGATGGGAAGTCGGCGGTGACCTTGATGGTGCGGCGCCAGTCAGGAACCAACACCGTCAAAATCGTGGACCAGGTCCGGGAGAAACTCCGGCAAATCGAGCGCACGCTGCCTTCCGGTCTCAGCCTCCAGGTCATTCAGGACCAGTCCCAGTTTATCCGCGCCTCCGTTCAAGCTCTGGAAGAGCATCTCTTGCTGGGCAGCCTGTTCGCCAGCCTGGTGATCCTGCTGTTCATTCGCAATCTGCGGTCGGTGCTCATCGCCTCCGTTGCGATTCCGACCTCGATCATCGCCACTTTCACCGTCATGCGGGGTTTCGACTTCACCCTGAACAGCATGACCCTGCTGGCACTCACCCTGGCCGTCGGCATCGTCATCGATGACGCCATTGTGGTGCTGGAGAACATCTTCCGATACGTGGAGGAGCTAAAGTACAAGCCCCGCCTGGCAGCCGTGGAAGCCACCCGAGAGATCGGGCTCGCGGTCATGGCCACCACACTCTCGCTGGTCATCATTTTCGTTCCGGTCGCTTTCATGACCGGTTTCGCCGCCCGCTATTTGAATGCGTTTGGTTGGACCATGGCGTCCGCCATCCTGGTCTCACTGCTGGTCAGCTTCACGCTCACGCCCATGCTCAGCTCTCGATTTCTCCGGGAGATTCCCGAAGGCTCCGAAGGTCCTCACGGCGGCTCCAAGAAAACAGCTTTTTTTGCCTTCCTCGAACGTCGCTATCTGAAGGCCCTGGGCTGGGCATTGAATCACCGTCTGGCCATCGTTGCCCTGAGCCTGCTGGTCTTTCTTTCCACTTTTCCCCTGGCGCAGCGCGTCGGTCGCGATTGGATCCCGACGGATGACCGGGGCGAGTTTATGATCCACCTGGACGTCCCGGAGGGGACTTCCGTCGAAGGAACGCAGCAAGTATCTGCGCAGATCGAACCGCTGCTGTCCCGTCTGCCCGGTGTCGCCCACGTGTTGTCCTCCACCGGCGAGCGAGTCACGCACCTGCACATATCGGTCCAACTCGTGCCTCCGGAACAGCGGCCGGTCAACCAGTTTGAGGTCGCCGACCTGGCACGGGAGGCGCTGCAGAATTTTCCCAAGACCATCTACAGGATCTCGTTCGTGTCGGCACTGGGAGGCGGAGAATTTGCAGGGTTCCCGATTAATTTGAATCTCCGGGGTCCGGACTTGCAGCGCCTGGGAACATTGGCCTTGCGCGCCGCCGACGAGATGCGAAAGCTGCCGGGCTTCGGCGAGGTTGAAGCTTCCTTCTACGTCAGCAGTCCCGAGTTGAAGGTCCGGGTGGACCGGGAGCGGGCTGCAGACCTCGGCGTGAGGATCTCGGATGTGGCAGGAGCCCTTCGGTTGATGATCAGTGGAGAAGACGAGATCACCACGTACCGGGAAGCAGGCGAGCAATACCCTGTCAAAATGAGGGTGCTGGAAGAGCAGCGCACAGATCCCAAACGCGTCGCCAGTCTCATGGTCCCTTCCTCGAGGTTGGGGCTCGTGCGGGTCGACAGCGTCGCGCAGATCGAACGCGGGCTGGGGCCGACCCGCATCCCTCGTTTCAATCGACAGTACGTCGTGGGCATCTCCGCGGCCCTGGCTCAGGGGACGCCTTTGGATCAAGCTGCCCGACAGACCCAAGCCATCCTGGATGGCTTGGAGCTTCCCGCGGGATATGACTATCGCTTCGGCGGACAGGTGAAGGCCCTGGAGGAAACGACTCGCAATTTGGTGCTTGCCTTCCTGCTGGCTTCCATCTTCATGTACATGGTGCTGGCCGCCCAGTTCGAGAGTTTTGTCCACCCATTCATTATCATGCTCGCACTGCCCTTGAGCGTTCCGTTCGCCTTGCTGTCCCTCTACTTGACCGGCAGGACTTTGAACCTGTGGAGCACCCTGGGCGTTCTGCTCCTGCTGGGCATCGTCAAGAAGAACTCCATCCTCCAGGTGGACTACACCAACAGGCTTCGCGCCAGAGGGATGAACCTACGCGATGCCCTGATGGAAGCCAATCGGGCCCGTCTCCGGCCTATCCTGATGACCACCTTCGCGATTGTGGCCGGCTTGATTCCTACCGCACTGGGAGGCGGATCAGGCGCCGCCCAACGGTCGGCCATCGCCATCACCATCATCGGGGGACAAATGCTGTGCCTCTTCTTGACCCTCCTGTTGACCCCGGTGGCCTATTCCCTACAGGCCAGCTTCGCTGTGAGCTCCCTGGCGGCGAGATTTCAGCTGGGGCTGATGCGCTTGCGCACCCAGGCGGGACGCGCCCTCAGCTCCCTCCTTTAGTAAAGCGTCCCTGCTTAATCCCGGGCAACGATCCCTGGCGTCTTGCCTGCGCCGGAGGTCTTTTTGAAAAAGGATTGAATTTGGCCGGCCACTCCGCCGTAATTAGGTAGGACAAGGAACGGCAGGGCGCCGGTTCGAGGTCTTTTTTCCAGAAAAACGCCCGTTAAATTTCGAAACACCGCTGCAACTGGTCTTCACCCGCAGAATCGTGGATCCCCGCCTGGGAGCCCGGACCACCGGGAAACTGGGAGAGTGGAACCTGGGCCTTCTCGTGGCGGACGATTCCCGGCCCCGGGACGGCTCCGGGGAACGCCTGCAGGGAAAACTCTTGACAGTCGGCTCCGTTGCGTGGGAAGGTGGCGGAGGTGTCCGAGCGACTGGTGGTGACGGGAGACGCGCCGCTGGTGAACACCACCCACGCCACGGTTCCCACCGTGATCCCGGTGAAAAGCTTTCTCGATGTGGGAGTCAAGCCCTCTCTCGAATGGGGTGGCGGACAGCCCGAGGGCCTGTCCTCGGCCCCGTGGAATCTGGAGAAGCTCATTACCAGAAAGGACGAGGCAGGGAAGGTTTGGGGAGCCCACGAGAAGATTGATCGAAAGCAGGCCCTGTGCATGATGACCAATTGGTCCTCCTATTACACCAGCGAGCGGAAGATGCTGGGTACAATTGAGGTAAGGAACGTGGGCAGATTTCGTCGTGCTCAGCGGCGACTACCTGACGGTCCCTGAAGATGAGATCGCTGAGATGACCGTTTTGATGAACGGTGACGGGCGGCAAGGTCATGTACGAGTGGAAGCCGCGGGACAAGCCCAGCCGGAGCCGAGACAGAGACGACATTTGAGGAAAGGAAAAAAACATGACCAGAACCCATCATGATTTGTTTTTTCGGGATCGCTCTGCCGGTTTTGTGGCCCGCGTGGGCCGCGGACAATGCCGATGTCGCGGGGACGTGGAAGGTCACCACGGAGAGCCAATTCGGCAAGCAGGAAGGGCAACTGGCCTTACAGCAGGATGCGGCAGGCAAGCTGGAGGGTCGCTACCAGTATGACGGTAAGGAGACCGACGTGTCGGGCCAGGTGACGGGCGATCAGATTGAGCTGAAGATGACCGTCGAAACCCGCGGCGGGTCCGTCGAACGGACGCTGACCGGCACCGTCCAGGGCAACTCCATGACCGGCACTTTTAAGACGCGCGGCGGCCAGGGGAAGTGGTCGGCCACCAAGGCCGAGTGACTCCCAGCAGGCCAGCCTGGCAGCTCGGAAGCACCAAGATGATTCAGGCAGTGCCGGCCCAGGATGCCTTCCATCGTGCCCGGCGCTGACGGCATTTGATCGGCGTGGCAGACCCATTGCGACTGCGGGTAAGCATCACGGACACCACGACCACTTCCCGACAGATTCAATTCGGCGTCAAGATCCTCTTTTAAATCAGGTCCGGTAAGAATCCGGATTGGATTTTTTAAGGAAGGGACGATGAAAACAAAAAATCTCGTTCGCGCGATTTCAGTGAGTGTCACCCTGGTTTCCTTGCCTTGGCTGGCGGCCCAAACGCCAGCCCCGTTGCCCGCTGAGGTCGTCCGGTATGCGGACACCGTCTTGTACAACGGTGCCATTCTCACCGCGGATGACCGCTTTACCATCGCGGAAGGGGTCGCGATTCGCGACGGTAAAATTCTGGCCGTTGGGACCAGCCAGCGGGTCCTCTCGCTGGCGGGACCCGAGACGAAGAAGATCGACCTGGAAGGGAAAAGCCTGGTCCCGGGATTTTTCGACACGCACCTGCACGGGGCCTGGGTGGGCAACATCGCCAAGAGAGGGCGCGGGGGCAGGGTCAACTTCGAAGACAAAGATCGCGCGTTTGCGGAAATCAAGAAAATGGTGGAGGGCGCGTCTCCCGGGGAATGGATCGTGCTTTCCGGCCCCAGGACCAAGAATTTTTATTCCGTGACCCGCCGGGATCTGGACCCGATTTCACCGCAGAATCCGCTGGTCTTTATCACGCAAAGCCAGGAGGTACTGGCCAATAGCGTGGCCTTGAAGCTGGCGAATCTGCCTCCGGAGATGCCTGGTGTGCTCAAAGACGCCAAAACCGGTGAGCCTACAGGGCAGCTGTTCAGCTTCGCAGCCGGCGTCGTGACCTACGACGTCATGCCTCTGCCTCAGGTGACCGAGGAAATGCTGGCGAATCAAAAAACGGTCTTGAGAAGGCTGAATTCCCAGGGCCTCACCACCATCATCGGCCGGGGACAGGGGTTGACGACGAGCATCCTGAAGGAACTCTGGCAGCGCCAGGAGCTGACGGCGCGGGTCCGAATCACCCATGAGTTCACCCGCTTGAACCCCCAGCTGGAAAGTTACCTGAAGCGGATGGGCAATCTCAGCGGTTTTGGCGATGCATGGATGAAAATTGTGGGCGCGACGGTGCAACCGGTAGACGGCACCACCGGCGACGCGGCGGCACTGTCCGCGAAGCGAAAGATCCGCCGGCGGCCCGAGGATCCCTATGAGTGGGGCGCAAACAAGTGGCTCGCTTACGGGCCGATTCAGCAGGAGGATCCGAAAGAGCGAACCGAATGGAACAGCATCCTTCTCGCAAACCGTTACGGGTGGAACGTGACATCGGTGCACAGCCAGGGAGATCTGGGAACCCAGATCCTGCTCGAGGCCTACGCGGAAGCGGACAAGGAGAAATCTCTCCAGGGAAGGCGGTTTGGTTTCGATCATGGCTTGATGCGCACCCCCGAAAACTTTAAATTGGCCAAGCAACTGGATGTCATCCCCAGCATTGGACCGAAATATATGTTCATGGGCTCGCCTTCGACCTTGATCTTTCTCTATGGGGCCGACGCTGTCCACGAGATGACTCCGGTCAAGAGCCTGATTCAGATGGGGATCAAGCCGGTGCTGGAGGCTGATATCGCCGGTGCCTATTCGGCCCCCTTATGGTTGATGGAAAAACTCATCACCCGGATGGACGAAAAAGGGACGGTGTGGGGACCGCAGGAGAAAATCTCCCGGCAGGAAGCGCTCTGGATGAAAACGAACTGGGCAGCGCGCTACAGCGGAGATGAAAGGATCTCAGGGACCATCGAGGCTGGGAAATTGGCGGATCTGGTGGTCCTGGACGGAGACTATATGAAGGTGCCGGAGCAGGAGATTTCCAAAATCCCGATTCTGCTCACCTATGTGGATGGGCGCGTTGTCTATGACCGGCAAAGAGACGGGGATGTGCGGACGCCGTTGTGGGACCGTCCCGGTGCCTTTGGAGTCGAGTAAGGGGTGATTCGATGTACCAAAGAAATGTTTTCCTTTTTGCGCTGTTCTGCTTTGGCCGGCTTTTTGCACAGAGTGGAAGCCTTCCCCCTGAGGTTTTGGCCTATCCTGAAACCATTCTTTACAACGGTCAGATCCTGACGGCAAACGATGACTTCGCGGTGGCCCAGGCGATGGCCATCAGGGGTAACCTGGTGGTCCTGGGCAGCAATTACATGAAAGTGCCGGAGAACCAAATTGCTGAGCTTCCCATCGATCTGACGATCGTGGACGGCAAGATCGTTTACGACCGCGAGAAAGAAGAGGAAATCCGTTCCGATTACTGGGACCGGACGATGAGGGGGATGATGGCCGGCCAGTCGGAAGACCGATAGTAAACATCCAAGCCCTGCAAACTAAAAATGCCGGAAAGGGGTGGGTGCGGAATCAGCTGATGGGATGAATTCTCCAGCCCCGGGGCAGGCGCTCTAGTCGACAGTGACTCTCGACAAATGCGAGCGCAGCCTGGACCCCGGCCTCAAAGCCAGGATCGAGCTGGATCATAATTCCCTCCGTGAAATGGCGTCTGCTCATGGCCAGCCAAAACGTATTTGCACAAGGTTCTAATGGTGGTGCCCGTGGGCGGGAGCGCTGCTGGGCTTGTGCTTCAAAAGTTCCTCGAGGTCCTTTCGATGGCGGGAGATCTTTTCGCTTTTCGGGTCGAAATTCTGATAGGCGCTGAGGAGCAGTTCCAGCACCTTTCCCTCCACCTCATTGTAATCGTCGATATCGTGGGAATGGCGGATGTCCACGTCGCGGACAAAGGGAAGGCTCTTCTCTAGATTCGCCGCGGCAAGTTCCCATTGCTGCCGCCGGTGGAAGACGATCCCGAGGTTATAAAACGCCCGGCCTTTTCCCAGGACATCGTTGGACCGCTCAAAAAGCTCCAGAGCGACGGTGAAGGCCCTGGTCGCCTGCTCGAAATCGCCGCTCATCAAAGAAGCGCTTCCCAGGTTCAGCCAGGCATTGCCCTCCCAGATGGTTTTTCCCACCTTCTTCGCCGCTTCCGCGGCGTCCCGCGAGTACGCCACCGAGTCCGCGTAGCGTCCCAAGTGAAGGTAGGCCGCCCCCACGTTGTAAAGACTGAGCGCTAACTTTTCTGCATCGTCCAGCCGCCGCGCCAGCTCCAGAGCTTTTTCACAGTCGCCGAGGGCCTTTTCCGATTGCTCCAAACCCAGGTAGGCGTAAGCTCTGCTGATATAGGTTGAGACTAAAAACGACGTGTCTTGCAGTTCCTCGGCCTTGGAACGGATGCCTTCAATGAGGTCCAATGCCTCGCGAAATCGCTTTTCATTGAGCCATTTTGTGGCCTGGATCCGGTCCTGTCGAATCTCGAACATCATCAAAAGGCTGCGGTCCCCCATCTCCTGGGCGTACAGCCGCCCGAGCTCAATGCCGAAGTTCAAGAGGTCTTCAGAATAACGCACGCGTCGTTGCTCCGGCTGATTCCTCATGGAGTGGATGGAACGATCGAAGTCATCCACCAGTCGCTTCAAAGATTCCCTGACCTCCGCCGGTTCTTTTCGGATCGCCTCCCGTGCCGCAGCAGTGTCACCCTGCTTCAGATATTCTCGCAAGCGGTCGAGCAGTGAATCCTCCTGGGCACAAACGGAAGGCATCGCCAGCGCGAGCACCACCCAGAGGAGAGCCAATGGCCTGAAGTGAATGGCAAGCATAGCTCGAGTTTTTCTTGTTTCTCCCACTACAGGGGAGCGCCTACGACTCGATCCACCTGCAAGGACCAAGTTGCACACAGATCACCTAGCCCTTCCTCGCCCTCAGGCCTGAGATAAACCTCCCATCGATAAAGACCGGGGCCAGGGAATATGAATCCGAAGAGAGCGTTGTCAATCCTATGCCGGGGCCGCTCGAAACGTATCTCCGCCACCAGCTGGTGCAATTCCTTATCGTCAGGCCCAACAATTCGCACTGTTTGAACGAAGTTTGCTCCAGCCTCAGTTTCATCGCGCTTCCAAAGCGTTACGGCGTGTAACTGCGGAAAAGCTGCGGGAAAGCTTGTTGAGCCAACCTGTTCCAAAACCTCAAAAATGGAGAGCGTGTTCTGGCGAAAATCAATACTGGTGTTCTTGCAAAGAACGAAGAAAAAGAGGCTGGGCATTTTCCTCAGGCACCAATGGAGCCCACGATCCGGATCTCAAGTCTTGAATCCATCCAAAATTCTTTGATCACATTCTCCGAGACATCTCCCGAAAGGATCGTCTGGGCAATTGAGAGCCCGACCGCCTGCCCCGCTTGGTAAGGCACCGAGACGGTCTCAGTGCGAATGTTTACCACGAATCTCGCCACCTCAGTCGCGTAACGTACACTCGGCCGATCCTGAGTGGACAATTGATTCAGAAAGCTGTCAAAGCCCGGGACATTAGTTCTTGCCAGCGCCACGATGCAGGCGCATAAGGCCATCTCGTTGTGGAACCGACTTCCCGCCTCAAATCGTGCTTGGCTGAATAACTCCTTCGCGTACCGAAGAACTTTTTTCGCGTCCGAGTCAGCCCCGAAAACAAATCGTCTCAAGTCCGCCACTGCGCGGGTGGCCTCAAGCCTTTTGAAAAGAGAGCGCCGGTGACTCGCGAGCGCTGCCTCGTAATAGAGTTCGTCTCCTTCAAGTGCGGACCTCAAGTCCTCCCATGAAATCATCCTGCCGCCTCCGTCCAAAACTCAATCTGCGAAGATCCGTGTTCGTAATAGGGGCAGTCGGCCATAGAGTGGATGTACTCCCCCAGAGATCCCCATTTGCTCAGCACCCTTGGAATATGAAATTCGCGGTCAAAACCGATGACGATTCCAGAGTGGCAGATTTCTCCGTCCGGCTCTCGATAGATAATCACGTCCCCTTCTTTTATCTTGTTGCCGACGATCGTCTTATAACCATCATCGCGACGGGGAGGGCTCCCTACCGGCCAGGGAAAGCGCAGGCGAAGGCGCGTTTCAGGAAGACGCTGATCAGGTGGCGCTTGTAGTCCGCTCCGCCCTCCAGGTCGTCGATCAGGTCGGCTTCGTCGGCCAAAACCTCCGCAGCCTGCGACAGGTTTCTCTCCACCTGCGGCCGGTCTCCCACCAACAGGCTCTCCGCCTGGCGGGACCGTCGCGGAAAGGGGCACACGCATCCCACGGCGACTCGAGCGGTAGCGATGGCCTGGCCCCTGTCCTGGGTCTCCATCACCAGCGCCAATCCCAACGTGGGCCGCTCGTGGACCTGGAACTTCAGGTAGGAGGCACGCTGCCCATTTTTCGGGAGTGGGATCTCCACAGCGGTGAGGATCTCGTCGCTGGCCAGCGAGGTCTGGTACGCGCCGGGGATCAGCTCCTGGATCGTGAGGGTGCGCGGGCCGGAGCGCCCCTCCACCCGCACCCGCGCCTCCAGCGCCAGGAGCAGCGTCGCGGGATCCGAATGGGGCTCTGCGAAGCACAGGTTTCCCGCCAGGGTGCCGGTGGCGCGCACCCGCCCGTTGGCCACTTTTGCCTCCATCTCGGCGAACAGGGGAAGGCGCTGCCGCACCACCGGCGAGATCTCGATGGACCGATGGGTCGCCACCCCGCCGATCCGCAGCCAACCGCCGTTCGCCTCGATCCCGGCCAGGCCCGGCACCGTCTTAACATCCACCAGGTGCTCAAACCGAAGGACGTCGTGCTTCATCGCCAGCAGCAACTCGGTGCCTCCTGCATAGAGGCGCCCGCTCTCGCCAAAGTGAGCCAACATCTCAGCGGCTTCGGCGATGGTGCCGGGCTGATGGATCCGGAAGCGTCGCAAAGGCATCATGAGGCTGTCCTCAACCCCGCACCTACCCAGCTTCCCTGCGACTCTTCGCATCTTGCTTGGTAGGTGCGGGGCAACTCTCTCTGCCGTGACGCGCGTCTCTGAGAGCGCGCCAGACCCGCTCCGGCAGCAGGGGAACGCGACGGAGGCGAACGCCTGTCGCACGGTAGAGGGCGTTGACCAGTGCGGAGGAGATCGGGTTGAGGGATCCTTCGCCGCCCCCTTTTGCCCCGTACGGCCCCACCCCGTCCTGGTTCTCAGTCAAGGCCAGGTGCAGCTCCTCCGGCAGGTCCGAGAAACGAGGCACCCGGTAGTCCAGCAGCGAATTATTCACCAGTTGCTCGCCGTCGTAGATCAGCTCCTCGTACAGCCCGATGCCCATGCCCATGGTGGCGGCGCCCAAGTCCTGGCCCTCCGCCAGCGCGGGGTTGATGGCCAGGCCCACGTCTCCCACGACGGCCAGCTTTTCCAGGTGGACCCGCCCCGTCTCTTCGTCCACCGATACCTGCACTCCCAGGCAACCGAGCTCCCAGAACACCGGCAACTGGGAAAGGTCACCCGCCTTGCGGAGATAGGCCCGCCCCAACACTTCCCCATCGGGCAGGCCGAAATAGCGGGCGAGGACTTGAGACCAATCCAGGCGGTCCGCCCCGCGCTGGACGCCCCCCCGCATCAGAGTCACCTCTTCCACCGGGCACCGCAAGACGTCCGCCGCCATCGCGCGCATCTGTGAGACGGCATCCTGGCACGCTTCCAACACCGCGCGGCCCATCAGCGTCGTGGTGCGGCTGGCGCCGGTGGAACGATCGAAGGGAGTGATGGCGGTATCCGAACCGACGACCCGCACTTTCTCGAAGGGGACGCCGATCTCCTCGGCGGCGATCTGGGCCACAATGGTATGGCTTCCCTGCCCCAGCTCGGTGCTGCCCGTGAGCACCGACACCGATCCATCGCCGTGGACCCGGACCGCCGCGGACGTCACCGGGTACGCCCCGGCGTCGCTGGCCGTGCAACCCACCGCCCGCCCCTTCCCCTTCGGGAGCGGCTTGTCCCAACCCAGGAGGTCCGCCACTTTCTTCAGATCGCTCTTCAGGTCTCCATCCAGCGGACGACTTTTCGGGAAGAAGACCTCGCCCCGTTCCGCCACGTTCGCCAGACGAAACGCCAAGGGATCCTGGCCGATCTTTTCCGCAATCTCGTCGATCTGGGACTCCGCCGCCAGCGTCACCTGGGCGGATCCAAAGCCGCGGAAGGAGCTGGCCGGCGCCGTGTTGGTGTAGACGCCATAGCAGTCGATGCGCGCATTCGGAATCCGGTAGGGCCCCGCCGCCCGGTTGGCCGCCTTCTCGCAGACCAGCGGGCTGTTTTCCGCGTAGGCTCCCGTGTTCAGATAGATGGTGGCCTGACGCGCCAGCAACTTGCCCTGGGCGTCCACGGCGGTCCGCTCGCGAACCAGCGCATCATCGCTCCGGGTGGTGAGCACGGCCTCCTCGACGCTGAGCTGCAGCTTGACCGGCCTGCGTGCCTTCCAGGCGCACGCCGCGGTAAGGGGCTCGATCTTGGTGTAGGACTTGCTCCCGTAGCCACCCCCCACGAACGGCACCACCAGACGAACCTTGCTCACAGGAAGGTTGAACACGCCCGCCACGTCGTGGCGCACAATGAACGGGTGCTGGCAGGACGAATAGCAGGTCACGCCGCTTTCATTGACCTCCGCCACGCACACGTACGGCTCCATCGCGTACGCGTAGGCCATGGGATAGTAGTACTCCCCTTCCACGACGGCGGCAGCCTCCGCGAAAGCTTTGTCCGCATCGCCCCAGGTCACGTGGGCTTCCTGGCAGATATTGGTCCCGCGACCGGCCGACACATCGGCCTCGAAGCCCCGAAACCCTCCCGCAGCGAAAGTGCGCTCGTGGAGGATCGGTGCTCCCTTCGCCAGCGCCTGCTCCACAGACAGGACCGCCGGCATCTCCTCGTATTGCACTGTAATGTGGTCCAGCGCTTGGAAGGCGGTGCGCTCGTCCACCGCCACCACCGCCACCACCGGTTCGCCCACGTAACGGACCTTCCCCATGGCCAGCACCGGGTGGTCCTTGACCGCATGGCCGTAATAAGGGTTCAAGCCCTCCAAACGATCCCCCGTCAGGACTGCGAACACGCCCGGCTGGGCCTCGGCCTCGCCGACCTTGATGGACAGGATCCGGGCGTGAGCATAAGGGCTGCGCAGCAGCTTCGCGTACGCCATGCCCGGGAGCACCACATCGCTGGCATATTTGGCCTGGCCCGTGACCTTGGCCACCCCGTCCCCTCGCGGCACCGAATGGTTGACGACGTAAAACTCTCGCTTCTTCTCGCTCATGACCGACTCCTGAGCGCCTGAGCCGCCTTCTGGATGGCATGGACGATAGGCAGGTAGCCCGTGCATCGGCAGATGTTCCCGTCCATGGAGGCGCGAATTTCCTCTTCAGTGGGGAGCGGCCGCTCCTCCAGCAGGGCCCGGGCGGCCAGGATCATGCCGGGGGTGCAAAACCCGCACTGAAACGCCGACTCGTCCACGAAAGCCTGCTGCAAGGGATGCAGCGTCCCGTCCGGGGCAGCCAGACCTTCGATGGTCAGAACCTTTTTGTTCCGGGCCTCGTACGCCAGAAACGTACAGGCGCTCACCGGCAGGCCGTCCACCAGCACCGTGCAGGCTCCGCAGACCTGCACCTCGCACGAGACTTTCGTTCCCGTCAGGTTCAGCCGGTTTCGCAGGACCTCCGCCAGACTCTCCTGCGGTTCGATCTCCAGTTCCACCGCGCGGCCGTTGACCTCGAAACTCAAGGGAAAAAGTGGGATTCCTTCGCTCATCCTGTTCCTCGGACCTCCACCAGCTTCGTCTTGATATGTTGCACGAACTCCGAAAAGCGCTCGTTCGCCCGACGGCGAATCGGCGTCGCCCCCAGGGAGACCAGCCGGCCCAGGATCTCAAAGTCGCCGGCCAGGTCGAGCCGGGTACCGCCCCCCTCACTGATCAGTTCCGCTGTCAGGACGCCCTTGATGCGGTTCTGACCCTTGCCGTCCACGCCGGTCACCCGAGCTTTCAAAAGACGCGGTTCCTCGATCTGCTCCACCTCCACCCTGAGCTCCAGCTCCAGCTTGAACGGGCCGACCCGGTCCGCCAGCGCAGCCACGTATTCCCGATCCTCTGCCACCGTCTTGAGGTTTGTGACGCCAGGCAGCAAGGCGCTGAGCTGGCCTACGTCCCGAAGCAGCCTCCAGACGTGCTGGAGCGGCTGGTCCAGCCTGGCTTCTTCTCGGAGTTCCAACCTCATCTTTAGAAAGCAAACCTAAAACTCTGAAACCTGAAACCCAGAACCGGCTTCTTACGTTTAAGGTTTCAGAGTTTTAGGCTTTGTTTATCGTCACACGCGGGCCGCATCCAGTCAAGCCGAAATCGGCCTCGGCCTCGGTCTGACGACCATTAATTTGCCGTCAGACCTCGTCTACTCTAACCCAAAACAATTCGAACCTTGCGCCGGTGGTGTCCTCAAGGGCGTGGAGACGGTCCGCGAATTTAAGGTCATCTCCAACGCGTACAGCGCCGAATACGGCCAACACACCGGGGGCGGGGAGCACTGGAATTCGTCGGGGTTGATCCCAGGGTCCAGCCATTTCTGGAGAAAATCTACCCGGCGGCTAACGGGCTGGACTTCCGCGACGGCCGGGCGGAATTCATCCGTGCGGTGAGCAAGACCACCGACGAGGACTTTTTGTCGGCGCGAATGGACCATGCCTTCTCCAACTCACCGGTCGGAGGGCACCGCCGATAAGGCCGTCGCCGAGGTGTTACGCTACCCTGCTCGGCTCGCCTCTTTACTTGCTTTTCTTGCGTGCGCTGGTCCATCATCTTAGAGGTAAAATGCGTCTGACTGTCGCTCTCGGAGCGATGAGCGATGGTCTGAAAAGGTTTCTTTGGGAGGATTCTATGAACAGGCGGCTCAGTGGTCTACTCATTTTCATCGAGTTCATCCTGGTTCTTTGTTCCGTGTCCTCCATGCTCTTCGCCCAGAGGACGACTGGGACCATCTCAGGGGTGGTCAAGGACGAAAGCGGAGCCGTCGTGCCGGGCGCCGGGGTGGTGGTGAAGAATACGGAGACCGGCGCCGTGCGGTCCACGGTGAGCAATGACGAAGGCGCCTACGCCGCTCCCAACCTCGCCCCCGGCAGTTATGAAGTCTCGGCGGAAGTGCCCGGCTTCAAGACCTCCATTCGCAGAGGCATCAAGCTCAGCGTGGGCGGGTCCGCAGTCGTGGACATCACCTTGAACCTGGGCGAGATCACGGAAGAAGTCGTCATCACCAGCGAGGCGCCTCTCGTCGAAACCACCACCTCGGGACTCTCGGGCCTGGTGGAGAGCCAGCAGATTCGAGATCTCCCCCTCAACGGCCGCGATTTTATTCAGCTCAGCACGTTGCACGAGGGAGTGGTCAGCGTACGCACGGGCGACAGCAACCAGAGCCGAGGTTTTGGCACCAAGCTCTCGATTGGGGGCGCCCGCCCCAGCCAGAACCGGTTCCTCCTCGATGGCAGCGACATCAACGATACCGCCGGTGCCACACCCGGCAGTGCCGCTGGCGTGATGCTGGGCGTGGACACCCTCCGAGAGTTCCGGGTGCTGACCAATGCTTACTCCGCCGAGTTCGGCAAGAGCGCCGGCGGTGCCATCATCGCAGTGACCAAATCCGGCACCAACGAGTATCACGGAACGATTTTTGAATTTTTGCGCAATGACAATCTCGACGCCCGAAATTTCTTCGACCGGGGTCCTGCCCCGGAGTTCAAGCGAAACCAGTTCGGCTTTTCCTTCGGGGGACCGATTCTGAAGGAGAAAACCTTCTTCTTCGGATCCTATGAAGGCCTGCGCGAGCGTCTGGGAGTCACCCGAATCGCCCGCGTTCCCGATGTGAGCGTGCGTACCAGCGCCGGGATCAGCCCTGTCATCCTTCCCTATCTCAACCTGTACCCCCTGCCGAATGGACGGGCCTTCGGCGGGGGCATCGCCGAATTCCTCAGCTCCGCATCGGACGCCACTGATGAAGACTTCGCGGCTCTCCGGATCGACCACCGATTCAGCGGCGCCGACAGCCTCTTCGGGAGGTACTCTTTCGACGATGCTTCCCGGAACAGTCCGAACCCCTTACAGCTTTTTACCGGGAGTCAGACCAGCCGGTACCACTATCTCACGATCGAAGAGACCCACATCTTCTCTCCACGGTTACTGAACACGGCGCGCTTCGCCTATAACACCACGCGGACCGGAGATGTCAGCATCACCCTCAAAGAGATCGACCGGTCCCTGTTTTTCGTCCCCTCACACCCTCAGTTTGGAGGCATCGCGGTGGCAGGGTTGACAGAGCTATCCGGCGGAGCAGCCGGGTTTCAACCGCGCATCTTCAACAACGTCAACGTCGATACGCTGGAGGCCGTCACCTACGACCGAGGTTCACATTCCTTGAAGATGGGTCTGGGCGTGACGCGCTACCACAACAACAATAATGCCCCCTTCCGGCCCGGAGGGCGCTTCCAATTTGATTCCCTGCAGGATCTGCTTCAGGCCCGGGCCAGCCAGCTCGAGTCCATGGTGCCCGGCGTATCGGATACGGTGCGCCGGTGGCGCCAGTGGCTCGTCGGCATGTACCTTCAGGATGATTGGAAAGCCACACCTCATCTCACGTTCAATCTGGGCCTGCGCTATGAGTTCATCACGGTCCCCGAGGAAGCGGACGGCAAGAGCGCCAACTTGCGGAACGTTCCTTTCAGCAAGGAAAGCACGGTGGGACCTCCCTTCAAGAATCCTTCCTTGAGAAATTTTGCCCCCCGGGTGGGCGTCGCCTGGGCTCCGGGCGACGATGGGACGCTGGCCATCCGGGCCGGCGTGGGCGTCTTTTACGACCAGATTCTGTCCCAATACATGATTTTGGCCGGAAGCCGGGTGCCGCCTTTCTGGCTTCAGGCCAATCCCAGGAATCCGTCTTTCCCTGACTACATCAGAACTGTTTCGATCAGAGACGTGGATCCCAGGGTGGATACTCTTCCTTACGACATTGACCAGCCCTACCGCATCCAATACAACCTCTCCATCGAGAAGCAGATCTCCCGCAACCTGGCCGTCCATACGGCGTACGTGGGCTCCCGGGGCGTTCACTTGCCGAGAGCCGTCGCCGACGCGAATGCAAATGTGCCCCAAGGCTTTCTTGACGGGCGGCTCTTTTGGCCGGCAACGCGGAGCCGGCTCAATCCGGTCTGGAGCACCATCCGATATCGTCCCACGGATGGAAATTCCTTTTATCACTCCTGGGTGGCAGGTCTGACAAAAAGATTCAGTGGCGGGCTCCAATTTCAGGCGAGCTATACGTTCGGAAGAAGCGTCGATGACAGCTCCGCCGTCTTTAACGAAAATGAATTCACCAACACCATACCGGTCGCCAACATTTTTGACCGCACCGCGGAGAGAGGACTTTCCGACTTCCACGTCGCGCACAACTTTGTCGCCAACTATCTCTGGGAACTGCCGTTCGGCCGGGACCGTAAATGGGGCCATCAGCTTTCCGGCGCGCCTGCCTGGTTCATCTCCGGATGGCAAATCTCGGGCATCTTGAACCTGTCCTCCGGGACTCCTTTCACGCCCGTTCTAAGCTTTGACCGGGCCAGGGCGGGCGCCGGTCGCGGCGGCGGCGGGCAGCGGCCTGATCTGGTCTCCGGGTCCAATAACCCCGTCCTGGGAGGGCCGGATCGCTACTTCGATGCTTCCGGGTTTGCCCTCCCGCCGGTCGGCGTTCTCGGCAACCTGGGAAGGAACACGGTGATGGGCCCGGGACTGGCGAGCTTCGACTTCAGCTTGTTCAAGAACTCCCGAGTGGGAGAAAATAAGAATCTTCAGTTCCGTGCCGAAATGTTCAACGTGTTCAACCGGGCCAACTTCACCATTCCCGCCGAGGCGGCGCGACAGGTATTTTCCGCCACCGGGCCCATCGCCGGCGCGGGGCGGATCACCGGTACCTTGACCACCTCGCGACAGATTCAGTTCGGACTGAAGTTCATTTTTTAAGGGAGCTCAGCATGCAAACCATAGCGAAGATGGAGCAGGTCCAGGCAAAAGCCTTCAGTTTGAGGTCCTACCTCGAAACTTTGGAATCCTTGTACCCCGAAGAGATCGTCCGGGTCAGCAAAACGGTGAGGCCGGCGGAGTACGAAGTGACGGCGATCCTGAAGCACCTGGAAGACAGGAGCCGCTTTCCGGTGGTCTTTTTTGAAAACCCGCTGAACCTGAAGGGCAAACCGTCTCCCGTCCCCTTGGTCAGCAACCTTTACGCCACGCGAGAGCGCTGCGCGCTGGCCTTGGGGACGGACCCGGCCGATTGCCAGCTCGGTTTGAGCCTGGAGTACGCCCGGCGCGTCGAAGAACCCGTTCCCCCGGTGGCCATCCAGCGCTCGGAGGCCCCGGTGAAAGAGGTGGTCAAGACGGGCGATGAGGTGGACCTGGCGGAGTATCCCATCGTGCGCCACCACGAGATGGATCCGGCTCCTTACGTCAACATGACGCCTGTGATGAAAGACCCGGACGGCGGGTTTTACAACAGCGCCTTCTTGCGCAACATGTACAAAGGCCCGCGCAAGCTGGGCATTCATATGTCGCCCCGCCACAACTGGCAGATCCACAGAAAGTATGAAGAAAGAGGCCGGCCGACTCCGACTGCGATCATCGTCAGCCATCATCCGGCCTTCTACCTCGGCTGTCTGAACGTGGCGCCGTTCGGCCTGGATGACTACGCCGTCATTGGGGGAATCATGGGCCAGCCGCTGCGCCTGACGCCCTCGGAGACGCTGGGCGAGGAATTTCTCGTCCCGGCGGATGCGGATTTCATCATCGAAGGATTTGTCGTTCCGAAAGCCCGGGAAGTGGAGGCTCCCTTCGGCGAGTTCACCGGCTACTACGGCCCCCAGAGGCTCCGCCCGGTCATCGAGGTGACCGCAGTCACCCATCGGAAGGACGCGATCTTCCAGCATACCTTTGTGGGACATCGGGATAACTGGGTGATGGGCGGGCTTCCCAAAGAAGGCGCCGTTTACAACGTCATCCGGGGAGTGATCCCGACGGTGAAAAGTGTCCACTTCGCCCTGTCCGGGAGCTGCCGGTTCAACTGCTACATTTCCATCGACAAAAAGGTGGAGGGGGAACCCAAGCAGGCGGCCCTGGCCGCCCTCGGCGCGGTGGACTTCATCAAGAATGTGATCGTCGTGGACAGCGACATCAATGTCTACAACGAACAGGAAGTGATGTTTGCGGTGGCCACTCGCGTGCAGGCGGACCGGGACATCGAGTTCATTAAGAACGTCAAAGGCAATACCCTGGACCCCTCTCAGCTGGACGACATCACCACCACCAAAATGTTGGTGGACGCCACCAGGCCGGTCAACCGGGCTTTCCCCGAACGGGTGCGGGTCCCCCAGGAGGTTCTCGACCGGCTGCGGTTGGAAGATTACATCCCGGCAAAAAAGCTGGAGAAGCTGCCCGTCTTCTCAGATTCGGTGCGGAGCGTCTGACTGAAAGGCAAACCTAAAACTCTGAAACCTGAAACCCCAGCGACCGCGCAACCATTCTCTTGTCCGGGTCTCAGGTTTCAGGTTTCAAGTCTTAGGTTTCAGGTTTCAGGTTTTTGGAGGTACTATGGCTAGGATTTTTTGGGTGACTTGTCCCAAGTGCAACAAGCGGTTCTATTGTCATTCCGAGGAGCTGTTGCACAAAAAGATTGACTTGCTGTGCCCCTATTGTGGAATTTATTTTCCCCAGGAACAGAGCCCGAAAATTCAGGAGTAGAACATGACCAAACTGGCTGCATTCATCGCCGGCGTCGTCCTGCTCTTCAGCATGTCGACCGCCCAGGCCCAAAAGGTGACGGTCCCCGAACAGATCGTTCTGTATCCGGACCTGATTGTCTACAACGCCAACATCGCGACCATGGATGACAAGGGTTACAACACCCAGGTGGGAACCGTGGTTCAGGCCATGGCCATCCGGGCCGGCCGGATTCTCGCATTGGGCAAGAACGACGAGATGCTGGGCCTCGCGGGCTCCCAGACCGAGAAGATCGATGTCAAAGGAAAGACCATCATCCCCGGCATCGTGAACGCCCACACCCATATTCATGACAAGGCTTTCACGGACTGGCTCCGCGAACATCCGGAGGAATCGCGGGCCGCAGCTGCGGTCTTCCGCGCGCGGGGAGCGACCTATGAAGAACTGCGACACGCCGTGGAGGTGGCCCTCAAGGAGCGGCTGCCCGGCGTCGAGAAAGGCAAATGGGTGTTTATGAACCTGCCCACTGCCCCCGATGGTTCCGGCAAGGGAATCGGAACCAACTTCGTCCTGGACCGGGCGATGACGATGTCCGATCTGGACAAGCTGGCGCCGGATCATCCGCTGCTGGTGAATGCCCATCCCGGCTACCTGGTGAACACGGCAGCCATCGAGGCTCTCAAAAAGATCTATGGCTTCGATCCGTCCAACGAGCTTCGCCCTGGGGGGGTGGCGGAGCAAGGGGTCTACTACCGGCGCGGCGTGGTCATTGACAGCTACTTCAGGGGGAGACGAGAGGAGCTGGCCGAAATTATCTTGAAGGAATTGGAGAGGTGGGCTGCGGGTGGCGTGACGGCTTTTTCATCCCACATCATGGGCTTTGAGAACTTCGACGCTTACATGACCTTGCGCCGGCAGAACCGAATGCCCATTCGTTTTGGGTACAGCCACTTTGCCGGCCTCATGGTGAACCCCTATTCAGCCTCCTTCTACCGCCGGATGGGAGACATGGCCGGCTTCGGAGACGACTGGCTCTGGCAGATCGGGGTTGGAGCAGGAAGCATCGATTCCGGGCCGCCTGTGATTTGTACCTCCATTGACATTCCGAAGGAGCTGAAAGAGCGGGAAGTGTGCCGCATCGGGCCCGGCGAGACCCAGGGGGAAGGGCTCTATGCCGCGCTGTCGTCCGGGCAGCGGGTTGCCGTGGGGCACGCCTATGGGGATAAAGGCGTGGACATGTTCATGGACATGATCGAAAAAGCCATCGAAGAAGCTCCGGGCGTGACGTTGGAGACCGTGCGCGCCCAGAGGCTGAGCACGGACCACTGCGGCCTGTATCCCCGTCCGGACCAGATCCCGCGCATGAAGAAGTTGGGCATCCTGTTGAGTTGCGGCGCCAACATGCTGGATCGAACCCAGCCCTGGCTGGACCTCTATGGCCAGGACAAAGCGAAGTGGATCGTTCCGGTCAAGAGCGCCCTGGACGGCGGGCTCCGGGTCGTTTACGAAATGGAACAGGCTCCCACTCAGGTCTTCTCGGAAATGGTCCCCTTCATCACCCGGAAGAACAAGAAAGGCATTACGATCGCCCCCGAGGAAGCTGTGGACCGGGTCACCGTCCTGAAGATGGCCACCTCGTGGTGCGCCGAATTCATGCTCAGAGAAAACGTCATTGGAAGCCTGGAGAAGGGGAAAGCAGCGGATTTTCTCGTCCTCAACAAGGACTACTTTACAGTCCCCGTGGAGGAAATCGCCACGGTTCGGCCGTTGATGACGGTGGTGGACGGCAGGACCGTTTTCCTGGAGACGCAGTTTGCCACGGAGCTGGGTCGGAAAGCTACGGGTCCCCAGCTCGACTACAGCAAAAAAGAGAGCAGCGTCGAATAAGAACCGGAAGGCTGGAAAGCTGGAAACCTGAAACCCAAAACCTGAAACCTAAGACCTGAAAACCCCGAGTTGCTTCGTCGGGTTTTAGATTTCAGGTTTCAAAGTTTCAGGTCAGTCAAAAGATCTTCTCATGACTTCCCTTCCCGCACGACGGATCAGCGGAAAGAATGACAGGATGAAGGACTGGAACATTTGGCGGAAAGGAGGTTCTCAATCCAGCACCCGCCGGAATGCCTTTCCACCAGGCGTTCGGTAGGTCGAGAAACCCCGTCGATCCAAAGTCAGGACTTCGTCGATCTTTAATTGCTCGCCAGAAGGACAAGGGTCGCGTCGGCGAAATCCATTGGCGTGTCTGCGTATTTCTTCATGAGCCTGGCGGCCTGCCTGAGCTGCGACGCCTGGGTACTTTCGTGGATCAGCAAACCGCTCGCTTCCACAAGATCGACCAAAAGTCCAGGCCCATCGCGATCCGCCGCGACGAAGTGCATCGCCTCCACGAGGACCGCACTGGTGGTGCAGAGCTGTCCTGAAAACTGGGCCAGGCAGGTCGCCACTGGTTCGTGCTCCGGATCATCGCGGTCAAGGTAGGCAACGAGGGGCCCCGTGTCGATCAGCCAGGTTCTCATCGCCGCCAGTTGCGGGCCCTCAGTTCCTTGCGCCAGGGGTCGCCCGACGCACGCTTCAGGGATAGGCGACCCATGAGGTGGCCGGCGCGGGTCTCCAAACGCCTCTCCGCGAGTGCGTTCTCCAGGATCTCCCGCACCAGCTCCGAATCGGTCTTGCCGAGCTGCCGGGCTCTCCGCCCCAGCCGCTCCCGCAGTTTGACATCCAAACGGACTGTAAAGCTCCCCCTCATGTCTTGCATTGTAAAACGTTGTCCGACATAAGTCAAGCACGTGGGAGGGACGGGGTTGACTACAGTAAGGCCGAGGGCAACGTCGAATAAAACACCGGAAGGCTGGAAGGCTGGAAGGCTGGAAGAATGGAAGATTGGTGAGAGCCGCTTCCAGCCTTCCAATGTTCCAGTCTTCCAGTCTTCCTGCTCTTACGGATAGGGTTTGAAGTCCAGGATGGAGCCGTAGGCTTGGCGGTGTTCCTGGCGGATCCACTTCACCGGGTCGTTGGCGTAGTCCTTGAAGTAGTCGCCGGGCACGTTGATGCCGGGGATCGCGGGAATCCATGCCTCCCGGAGCAGCTCGTCCGGATTGCCGTATTTGGCCGCCAGCGTGCGAACCTCCGGATGATCCAGCGCCACCAGGCGCCCCTTGTCGATGACCTTCTGCTCCCCCCCGTCCCGCGTTTTGACCACATAGGTAGGGAAATAAAGATGGACATGGAAGTGGCTTCCCGGCAGGCCGCGGGAGGAGGCCCAGGCCGCGGATAACAACTGGCCGATCCCCACGTGAATGACGCCCGACCGGTTGCGCTCGTAAATCCAGCCGCGACGTGCGATCTGAGACTCGAACACGTTGTGCGGTCTGACGATCCAGGGATGGGTCCCGATGGCGCTTTCCATCAGATACTTGCTTCCCGGCTCCGGGTAGTGGGGATACTGGATGTCCTTGGTCAGCTCCAGGAACTCCCGCCACAGCTCCCCGAAGCGGCCGCCCCCCTCGATGGAAACCACCTGATTGCGCTTGATCGCGATCTTCAGGTGGGGATAAGGCCCCATGTGGTCCGAGGCCCCCTGGATGACGCCCTCCCCATCGGATTTGTCCAGAATGACGCCCTGGGGATGGCCCATGAGGTGGCTCTGAATCAGCGGAATTTCCGACCGGCCCGGACCATAGATGTGGGTGCCGCTCCCGGCCACCTTCAAAGTGGGGTGCAGGCCCTCGACCACCTGCCAGTACTCGTCCAGCCAGGTGAATCGATAGTCGGTCCCTTCGGGGTCCGTGAGGTGGACCTGGCGGGCCTGCCGCAGTCTCTCCCAGCCTTTCTCGTCCACCACCTTCAAGAGATCCATGGGATATTTCACGGACGCGTCCGCCAGCATTTCCCGGGTGACCCAGTCCAGCCCGTATCCAATTTCCAGGTCATTCTCAGGCTGGCGGTAGGTGATCCCGATCACCTTGTCGTATCCCTGGGCTTTGGACGTGTCCATCAGCCACTTGGACGAACGAAACAGCGGGGGCTCGCTGCCCGGACCCTTTCGTCGCGCTCTGGCCACGACCCGCTCCATCATGTCCACGGCCCCTTCGATCTTTGTCAGGGTCGCGTCAGTGATCAGGGTATCGACGGTGCAATTCAGCTCCTTGAATCCCCTCTCGAACGCCTCGATCACCAGAGGGTCCAACGCCCTGGATACGACGAAGAGAATCTTCTCGCCCCCTTTGACCTCGTATCCGGGAAACTGGTTACCCGAATAGGGCATGGGCCGCTGGATGATGATCTTGGCGTTGGGGAGCAGCTCCTCGACGGAGGTGATCCGAGGTATCTTGGGATACCTCGGAGCGGGATAGCCCAAGGTATCCGGCTCGGGACTTGCAGCCGTCCTAAGCTCGAGCCAGAGAACCCCCGCCAAAAGGGATCCCAATAGAATAAAGACCGTGAGGATCTTTGCCATGAAGCTCATCGTGATTCTCCTATCAGTCCTCCTCCGGGGTGGTGAGGGCCTCCTTCCCCGCCAGGGCGAACCCGGCTGCGGCAGCAGAGGGTTCGGCGACGGTTCGGGGTTGAACGCGCTTCCATTCCAGGCCCTGGAGGATCAAAAGCAGAGCGAGCAAGGCCAGTCCGATCAGGTCAGCGACCAGGTGGGGGAAAATCAGGGCGACGCCCGCTACAACCGCCAAGGCTCTCATGGCGATCGTGAGAACGGTCAGAAGATAGCCCATCATGCCCGCGGCCAGAGCTATGACGCCGACGATGGAGAGGACGACCCTCCAGACCGTCTCCAGGCTGAAGCTCTGAAGCAGGAGCACAGGCTGGTAGACGAAGAAATAAGGAACCAGGAAGGCGACGATCCCCAGGCGACAGGCGGTCCAGCCGGTCTTCCACGGACTGGCCTCCGCGATTCCAGCCGCCGCGTAGGCAGCCAGGGCTACCGGAGGAGTAATGGCCGCGATCCCTGCAAAATAGACTGCGAAGAGATGGGCCGGAAGAGGCTCGACCCCCAGCCGGATGACGGCGGGCACGGCGAGGACGGCGGTCAAAATGTAGGAAGCGGAGATCGTCATACCCATTCCCAGCAGAAGGCAGATCAGCATGACAAGGACGAGAGCAGGAAGGAGCATGCCCCCGCTGAGGCCCACCACCAGGCTGCTGACCTTGCCCGCCAAGCCGGTCGTAGAAATGGAGCCGGTGATGATCCCCGCGCCAGCGCAAACAGCCGAAATCACCACCGCGTTTTTAGCACCGCCTTCCAGAGCCTCGAGAATCTTCTTGGGACCCATCCGTGTCCTGCCCCTCAACGCCGCCATCCCCACGATGGCCACGATTCCCCAGACCGCTGAAAGAGAAGGGGTGTAGCCCCAGTAAAGCAACCCAACAATCAATCCGACGGGGAGAAGATGCTGAGCCCCATCCCGCAACACGGAGCCGAGGCGCGGCATCTGATCGACCTGCATGGGCTTCAGGTTCCGTTTCAAGGCCCGAAAATGGATCATCATGAAGAGGGAGAGATAGTAGAGAAAGGCCGGAAACGCCGCCGCAATGGCGATCTTCAGGTAGGGAATGCCCGTCATCTCCGACATGAGAAAGGCCACCGCTCCCATGATGGGCGGAGCGATGGTACCGCCGGTAGATGCCACGGCCTCCACCGCGGCCGCAAAGTGTGGCATAAAACCTGCGCGACGCATCATGGGGATGGTGAAAGCTCCCGTGGTGACCACGTTCGCCACCGGTGCCCCCGAGATCATCCCGAACAGCGCGCTGGCGAAGATCGCGATCTTGGCGGGCCCGCCCCGCAGCCGGCCCGCGCAAATTAAAGAGAACTCGTAGAAGAACTTGCTGGCACCTGCCTTGTCCAGAAAGACCCCGAAAAGCACAAACAGGAAAATGTAAGTCGCTGCCACCCCCAGCGGAATGCCGAAAATCCCCCCCTCTCGAGCAAGAAATTGGGCGTCCACCATACGCTCGACGGAAATGCCGCCATGGTAGAAAAGGCCCGGTAGCAGCGGCCCGGCAAACATGTACGCCAGGAAGCACATCACCACGCAGACGAAGCTAAAGCCCACCGTGCGCCGCGTCCCTTCCAAAATCAAGAAGATCAATGCGAGCCCGAAAAAGAAATCTCCCGCAGTCACGACGTCCGCCATCGCCCACCGGGAGAGGATTCGCTCAGAGTTCAGGAGGGTGTAGACCCCAGTTGTCAGGCTCACCGCGGCAAGAACCAGGTCGATGAGGGGGACACGGTCCAGAGAGCGCCGTCTCGAAAACGAATGGGTGAGAAACAGCAGCGGTAAGATGAAGGCCAGGTGAATCGCGCGAATCAGGTGAGGATCCAGCCTGCTCAGAGCCGCCACCCAAAGCTGATACAGCGATAAGCCGATGCCCAGGACCGAGCAGACGACCTTCAGCCAGCCGGTCAGGTTTCGCTTCTTACCCGTCCCCAGAAGATCGCTCAAGAACTGCTTCATTCACGAAACCTCCACTTCCAGGTCGATCCGGCGATACGTCAGAGCACTCCCTGTTCTCGGAAGAACCTTTCGGCTCCGGGGTGCAAAGGGACTCCGCCCACTTCCCTCATCCGCTTCGCCGTCAAACCCTTCAAAGAAACGTGCACGGTCCCGAGATAGTCCCGGTTGTCGTAAATGGACTTCAGCATCTCGTAAGCGAGGGCCTCCGGAGTTGCCTCATGGATCACCAGGACGTCCGGGAACCCGATGGTCACGACTTCGCCCTCCTGGAACGGGTACGTCTTGGGAGGAATCCTTACCTCCAACACGCCAAATTCCTCAATGATTTTTTTTCGCACCGGCTCCTCGAGGGAAAGCAGCTTGAGATGATGGGTGGTAGATAGATCCAGGAACTGAGGCACGGGGATGGCTATATAACTGAAAAGGGCGTTCGCCTTACCATCCCGAATCAGTTCCGAGACCGGGTTGATCGGCAGGAACAAGACCTGTCCGCCCCAGGACTCGATGTCCTTCAGCCTGACACCGTAGGCATCCAGGATCGCCTCGCTGATGATCGCCATGGATGAGCCACGAACGTTCAGCGAAACCAGCAAGGGGTACTTTTTCTCTTTGACTTCCGCCAGAGAGTTCAGTCCGGTTTTTTCGAGGACCACCGCCTGGCAGACCGCCGTCCGCAGGCCGCACAGCGCCCGAAGGGTGGGATAGGCCTCCTTGAAAGGCTCTTTGCCCACCCGCGCGCTGCGTACCGTGGGCGAATAGGCCATCGCGAGCTGGCCCTCCTGCCGGGCGATCCGCACCACGTTGGGGGCATCTTCACCCGGTTGCATCGTGACCTCGACGCCGGGAAGACCTTTGCGAATGCTCTCAGCGACTCCCTCCATGGTCGCCGCCCACCCCCCGCCCGGTGCTCCTCCGATCAAGGTCAGGTGCTTGGGATTCGAAAGATCCTCGCGGGACTTGCTGCACTGGAGGGCCACGACACCCAGAAGCGCCGCCGCGCCGAGAAAAAGAGATTTGGAATGCATCATAAGTTTCCTACTCCCCTGACAATTCATGGCCAGAGTGCGTCAAAAGGCTAAGCCATCTTATGCAAAACGGGTTCGCCTTGGCAAGCGCCGCAGACCGATTCACGCCAGCCTTGCTCGACGCTGCGGCCGGCCGAAATAAAAGAAAACCAAGCATATCATGACGGCCAATGATCCTGGAACGGCATTGAACCGGAACCCGTTCAGGGGTCCGGCCTTTTTGTCCTGAGGCGCGGCACCCAGGGGAAAAGTATCTAAGAACCGTCTTCAGTGGTGAGATATCTTTGAATGTCAGACACCAGCGAGGCGAGATCCAAGTTCTTCTTCGAAGCAACTGCTTCGAGGGTTTGATCCCCGGCGCATCATATGTCTGGCACGCGGCGGAGAAGGAAGCGCGTGACCTCCGGTTTGAGGGAGAGCAACTGGCGGACTGTCATTCCACGGATTTGTTCCGCAGTCATCGGCGCAGATCCTCCACTCCGTCCACTCCCCTACAGCGTAATGACCTGATCCACACCCACCTTGCCCAGCGCCGCGTAAAGATCGGGAAAACAGCCGATTTGTGCCCCATCAATGAGATTCTTATCTATTTCTCGCTCGTAAGCGCACTGGTCACAAGCCATAGCAGTGCATCTTCTCGGGCGGAATCGTGCCGAGAGCGTCGGAAAGCTCTTGCTCCGTCACGGACAGAGCATCTTCCACGTCCTTGCCTTGGACCATTTCCGTGAGCGCGCTGGAACACGCCACGGAGGTGATGCAACCCTGTGTTTTGAATTTCACCTCCTGAATCCGGCCGTCTTCCACGCTCAAGGTGAGGAGGATGCGGATACTCCAGGGATTGTCTTGCTCCAGGTAAGAGCGGTTGGGCTGATCGACAACTCCAAGATTGCGTGGATGATGGAAATGGTCCAAAACGGGGCTGCGGAACATTCCAACATCACCGGTGGGCGTCGCAGTCTACTTAGGGTTTCCGCACCCCGACCCTAAGCCTTCCCCGATTCCTATCCGCATCTCACCGTTTCGGAATCTTGAATTCCGCCACCTTCAGTTCAAGCGGATCGCCGGAATCATCGATGGTGCCAAGGATCCAGATCGGATGGCCCGAGGGGACCTTTGGAGAATCTACCAGGAGAAGCTTATCCTTGCCGGCAACGAAGAATCGCTTCGATCCCTCTTCCTGGACACGCCCGCGGGCGGCAATTTGGAACCGGACAATCTCAACCTCCGCTCTTGCCACGGCAGCGCGAATGTCCTCCGGTTGGAAGCTGGTTCCCGGCTCATAGGTGATCTGCACGGTCTGCTTTTGCAGGCTAATGGAAACATCGGCGACACCGTCCAGGCGTCGTAGGGCGACCTCCATGATCGCCGCGCAGGCCGCTCAGGTGATTCCTCTTGCATCGGCCAGCACCCTTTCCACCTGAGCCAGTGCCGGTGTGCTCGCCGCCGGTGCCAGTAGGGCCAGAAGTAACAACCGCGTCAGGCGCTTCATCTCCTTGTCCCTTGAAGAAGACTGTGGGAGAAACCCGTTAACGATAGCGGAACCAAAGCGTCATCCACGCGCTGAGAACCAACAGGTTTACCCCAATGCTCGCCCCCAGAATTGCCTTCATGCCCCTGGTCCGAAGAGAGGGAGGACGGCGATAGACGAGCGAACCCTGGTAGGCGAGTGCGCCCAGCGCTACCCCGATAAACACCGGCTGCAAACGTTCCAGCCAGAAGAGGCAAGTGACGTTGAGGAGCGAAAAGAGGCCAAGTCCTGCCAGGACTTGCGGAAGCACTCATCAGCTCGGCGTGAGGAGGGCAGCCGCAATCGCCAGCAGTCCCATGCGTTTCGGATCCGATTTCATGTGACCCGACTACCACTATACGGACCGGCCACTCCACCTGTCAAGGCTGGTTACGCTGGTTGACCATCCGGAACGCGGCTTTTACCCGGGGAACGACGAAGGGTAGAAGGATCAGAACGAGCGCCGAGAGGAGAAAGGCGCCCGAGAGGGGGCGCCAGAGAAAGATCATCAGGCTTCCCCGGGAGAGCAGGAGGGACTGCCGGAGGGATTCCTCCGCCATGCGGCCCAGGACGAAAGCCAGCAGGAGGGGGACCGGGTCGTACTGGAACTTTTTCATGAGGTAGCCCACCACGCCGAAGGCCAGCATGGTGATGATGTCCCAGATGTTGCCCGACACGCTGTAAGCGCCGATGACGCAAAACAGCAGGATCAACGGGAAAAGAATGCCGTAGGGAACCTTGAGGAGCTGGACCCATAGTCCGATCAGGGGGAGGTTCAGGACCAGGAGCATGGCGTTGCCGACGTACATGCTGGTGATGACGCCCCAGAAGATCTCCGGATGCTCCTTCATCAAGAGGGGGCCCGGCTGAACCCCGTGAACCAGAAAGGCTCCCAGCAGCACGGCCATGACCACGTTGGGGGGAATGCCCAGGGTCAGCAGCGGGATCATGGATCCTGCCGTGGCGGCGTTGTTGGCCGATTCCGGCCCGGCGACTCCCTCGATGGCGCCCGCGCCGAACTTCTCGGGGTGTTTGGAGATGCGCCGCTCGACCCCGTAGGAGATGAAGGACGGGATGATCGTGCCCATCCCGGGGAGGATTCCCAGAAAGAAGCCCAACAGGCTTCCCCGGGCGACGGGGCCGGCGGAATCCTTCCAGTCCTGCCGGGTGGGCAGCAGGCCTTTGATCCGGGTCTCGAAGACTCCCTGCTGGAGGCCTTGCTCGATGTTGAGGAGGACCTCTGCGACGCCGAACAGGCCCATGATGAGAGGCACCAGCCCCAACCCGTCCATCAGCGTGACACTGCGGAACGTGAAGCGCGGTGTGCCCACGATGGGGTCCAGCCCGACGGTGCCCAGAAACAACCCCAGAATGGCCATGGCCGCGGCCTTGAGCTTCGAGCCGCGCGCCAGGAAGGTCACCATGGTGAAACCCAGTATCAGGAGGCCGAAGATCTCCGGAGGCCCGAATCGGAGGGCGATGGAGGCGAGGGGAGGCGCCAGCAACATGATTCCCACCACGCCGAAGGTCCCGGCGATGAAGGAGCCGAAGGCTGCAATCCCAAGGGCCGGGCCCGCCCGGCCCCGGCGCGCCATCTGGTGACCATCCAGACACGTCACGACGGAAGCAGCCTCGCCGGGGACGTTGACCAGGATGGAGGTGGTGGAACCTCCGTACATGGCCCCGTAGTAGATGCCCGCCAGCATGATGAGGGAGGTGGTGGCGCTCATCGTGTAGGTGACCGGAAAGAGGAGGGACATGGTCACCACAGACCCGATGCCGGGCAGGACGCCCACCAGCGTTCCGATCAAGACGCCCGCGAAGCACGCCGCCAGGTTGGTAGGCTCTAGGCTCACGGAAAAGCCGTAAAGTACGCTCTGGACGAGGTCCATCTTGTCGCCGCCCTTCACGGACCCCAAATGCCCGGCGGGAGCCGTATCTGCAACAGTTTGAAGAGGCCGTACGCCAGCAGCGACGTGGCCAGGGAGCCGGCGACCGCCGCCGGCCAGCGCCGCAGTTCGACGACTCTGAAGAGAATCAACATGAGGAGGAAGGTCGCCACGAGAAACCCGAGGTGGTCCAGGGCGAAGGTGTAACCGAACAGCGCGAGGAGGGTCCAGATGATCTTGTTCCCGCCTGATTGCTCACCCGATCCTTGAGCGGCCGTTCCTTCCAATCCCGCGTGGTGGAACGATCGGACCAGCAGCGCGACGGAGACGATCGAAAGAGCCACGGCCAGGTAAAACGGGAAGAACCCGGGCCCTGGTCTTCCCAGCTCTCCCACGGTGAGACCCCGCGCCTCGAAGGCGGACAGAAGGCCGACAAGCAGCAGAAAGCCAGCGACCCATCGATCGTGTTGTCCCGGTCGTCCTCGTCCTCGCATCAGCCTCGAATACCCAGCTTCTTGACCGCCTGTTTGACGGCCTCGTGCTCGCTCTCCAGGAGCTTTCGGGTCGCCTTGGGATCGCGATAATCCACGAGCATTCCCGCTTTTTCAACCGCCGAGGCGACGGCTGCGTCTTGCATGGTCTTCTCCAGCGCTTTGGTCAGCTTGTCGATAGTCTCGTTCGGCGTTTTGGCGGGGACGAACAGGCCCATCCAGATGTTCACGGAGGCTTCCGGGAAACCCTTCTCTGCCATGGTCGGCACGTTTGGGAAAGCCGCCACTCTTTTGGGCGCTGTCGTGACCAACGGAATGAGCTGGCCGGCCCTGATGGACGGGGCCAGGGAGGCAAAGCCGCTGGACGCGAGATCCACATGCCCGCCCAGGACGGCAGTTTTCGCAGGCGCGGTCCCCTGGAAGGGCACGTGAGCGATGTCGAGCCCGTAGGAGAGCTTGAAAAGCTCCATGGTAAAAAACGAGACGGTCCCCTGGCCTGCCGAACCGTAGGTGAGCTTGCCGGGATTTTTCTTGGCGTAGTCCACGAGCTGCTCCAGCGTTTTCCAGGAGCTCCCGGGTCGGGCGGTGATCACTCCCAGGTCCACGATGTAACTGCCGACGGAGGCGAAATTGTTGAGCTGATAGGGCAGATCGGGTTGCGTCGCCGTGATGATCGTCAGCGTGGAATTCGTGGTCGCGAACACCCGGTATCCGTCCGGCTTTCCCCTGGCCACAAAGTCCGCCCCCAGCGCGCCCCCGCCGCCGGGCTTGTTGATGAGAACAATGGGCACGCCCAGGATCGCCGAGAGCCTGGGCTGGATGATTCTAGCCGCAGTGTCGGCGGGCCCCGCTGGCGGGAAGGGGATGATGAACTCGATCTCGCGGTTGGGATAGTCGCTCTGGTCGGAGGCCCAGCTTCCGCCCAGTGCTAAGAGCAGCAACACGATCAGACTGACGAGGGTCATCTGACGCATGATAGCCTCCTTTCTCACGTCTCCGTCAATGGTCAACCGTCAATGGTCAATGGTCGTCAATGGTCAATCGTCAATGGTCATTCGGTCATTCGTCATTCTTCCAGTCTTCCACTCTTCCGCATCACACCCCGAGGTAGGAAAGACGTACGTGGGGATTGCCGAGCAGCTCGCTTCCCTTCCCCTCCAGCACGACCCTTCCGTGCTCCAGGACATAGCCCCGATGGCTCATGCGGAGCGAAAAGTGGATGTTCTGCTCGATCAGAAACACGGTGATCCCACGCTCGTTGATCCGGCGGATCGTGTCCATGATTCCCTTGACGAGCGTGGGCTGGAGGCCCAGGGAAGGCTCGTCCAGGAGCAGGAGGTCAGGGCACGCCATGAGGGCCCGGCCGATGGCCAGCATCTGGCGCTCGCCGCCGGAGAGCGTCCGCGCCGGCTGGGCGATGCGCTCCTCCAGCCGGGGGAACAGAGCGAACACCTCCGCAAGGCTCCGGGCCTGCCGTGTCCGGGCCCGCGGGACTGCCGCACCTATTTTCAGGTTGTCCAGCACGGTCATCTCGGGAAAGACCCGGGCCCCCTCGGGCACCACCGCAATCCCCTGCCGGACGATCTTCTCCGGGGCAAGGCCGTCGATCCGCCGTCCCCGGAAGGTGATGCGCCCGCCCCCCCTGCTTCCATGGTTCGCCCGGGGCCGGAGCAGGCCGACGATGGTCTTGATGAGAGTGGTCTTGCCCGCGCCGTTGGGGCCGATCACGCTCACCAGCTCTCCCTCGCCTACCTCCACGGACACCTCCCACAGCACCTGGAGCGCCCCGTAACCGACGTTGATCGCCTCGACCTTAAGCATCGCGATCTCGCAAAACCCGAAACTTTGAAACTCGAAACCTAAAACCCACGGAATTCCCAAAGTTTCAGGTTTCAAGTTTCAGGTTTCACCTTATGCGTAAGCCTCACCAAGGTACGCGTTGATCACCGCGGGGTCCCTCATGACCTCGCCGGGGCTTCCTTCGGCGATTTTCTCGCCGTAGTTGAGAACCACGACGCGGTCAGCGACCCCCACGATCGCCCGCATGACGTGCTCGATCACCATCAGGCTTTTCCCGCGATCCCTTACGGACCGGACCAGGGAAACAGCAGCCTCCATCTCGTTGTGGCTCAGCCCGGCCATGTTCTCGTCGAGCAGGATCACCTGAGCGCCCGTGGCCAGGACCCGGGCCAGGTCGAGGCGCCGGCGTTCGGAGATCGAGAGCTTGGCAGCCGGACTGCCCGCCTTGTCCACCAGGCCAACGAAATTCAGCCACTCTTCGGCCTCCCGCTGGGCCTCCCTCAATCCCGCGCCCTTCCCGTAGAGGCCGGCGACCAGGACATTCTCGAGCACGGTCAGCCGGGGGAAAAAACGGGGGATCTGAAAGGTCTTGGCGATCCCCATGCGGCAGACCGCGTGGGTTGGGAGCCCGGACATGGAACAGCCGCGATAATACACCGTTCCCGAGGTCGGCCGTTCCAGGCCCGCGATGACGTTGAACAGCGTGCTCTTCCCTGCCCCATTGGGACCAATGATTCCCAGGATCTCCCCCTCCCGGAGGGCGAGATCCACGCCATTCAGCGCCAGGAGGGCGCCAAAGGACTTCGACACCGCCCGGCATTCCAGAACGGCCACGATGCCGGTCACGACGCCGTCTCCGCTCGTTTGCCGCCTCGATGAATGGCCATCCTGGCTATGCCCATCAGCCCGGAGGGCATGAACAAGGAGACCGCCACGATGATGGACCCGATGGCGATCAGGTAATGGTACACGAACCGCGTTCCCAGCAGCTCGGAAACGAGGCAGAGAAAGCCGGCGCCGGCGAGCGGCCCCAAGGGGGTGCCCAGTCCCCCCAGAAGGGCCATGACCACCATCTGAAAAGTGGTGGCGGCGCCGAAGGCCTCCGTGGCGTTGATGTAAGAAAGCCAGTAACCTGCCGTCCCTCCCGTCCAGGCAATGAAGAGGGCGCTCATCATGTAGACGCGGCGCTTGAGCCGGTGCAGGTCCACCCCCGAGGCTTCGGCGAGGAGGTCGTTCTCGCCGACCGCGCGGAGACCGTAGCCGAACTTCGAGCGCTCGAGCCAGAACGCGGTCGCCGTCACCAGGACCATCACCGTGAGCATCACGTAATAAAAAGGGAGA
Source organism: Acidobacteriota bacterium (assembly GCA_016210925.1). Classification (GTDB taxonomy): domain Bacteria; phylum Acidobacteriota; class UBA6911; order JACQTF01; family JACQTF01; genus JACQTF01. Next base: position 55,736 of record JACQTF010000179.1, read on the forward strand.
TAGCCGGCGCTCAACGGCAGGGAAATGCCGGCGCTGCCGCCGGTCAACGGAATCCCGGTGAGCCGATCCCAAGCCAGAGCCAGTTGTTTGGCCGACTCGGCCAGAGCCAAAGTCCCGATGGCGAAATAAGCGCCTCGAAGCCTCAGCGTGGGGGTCCCTAGGAGGAAGGCGATGGCCATGGCGATCAACCCGGCCAGGCCCAGACTCACCAGGAACGGCAAATGGGCCTTCATCATGAGATTTGCGGTGGCGAAGGTCCCGATCCCGTAATAGACGACCGGACCGAGGTCCACGGCTCCGCCGTAGCCCGCCAGCAGATTCCAGCTCCCGGCCAGGGCCGCCCACATGAAGATGAGGGTGGCCAGCCGAATCGCGTAGGCTCCTGCTCCCAGCGGGAGCAGGACCAGCGCGGCAAGGGTAACGAGGGCGATACGCAATTATTCAATCCGCCCTTTCCCCAGGATCCCGGCTGGCATGAACTGCAAGACCAGGTAGAGCAGGAAGAACACCACCAGCAGCGAGAGTCCGGTCTCAATGTACGTCTCGGTGAGAGCCTGGGCGATCCCCAGCGCAAACCCGCCCCACAGGACCCCCGGGATGTACCCCATCCCTCCCAGGACGACGACGGAGAAGGCGAAGAGCGTATACGTCAAACCCATGTTGGGCTCCACTGGAGAGTAGAAGGCCACCAGCGACCCCGCCACCCCCGAGATTCCCGATCCCAGCCCAAAGGCGAGGGCATAGACGAGCCGCGGGTTCACCCCCACCAGGCTTGCCATCTCCCGATCCTGCGCGGTGGCGCGGATCATCCTCCCCAGCTCGGTCCGCTGCAGAAGCCAGTAAAGCCCCGCCACAGCACCGACGCCGACGGCAAAGGCAGCGAGGCGCGAGAGCGGAACAATGAACGGTCCCAGGGTGAGACTCCGGTCGAGATAGGGAACGGTCATCATCCGGTAATCGGCGCTCCAGACCCTGAGCGCGGCGTTCACCAGGATCAGCGAGATGCCGAAGGTGACCAGGAGCGAGACGAGCAGAGGAGATCCCAGCGTCCGATTGAGGACCAGGTACTGGAGGGCGTAACCGAGGAGGAAGAGAAGCGCGAATGAAATCGGCAGCGTCAGGAGCGGATCCACCCGGTAGAGCTTGAAAAGCCAATAGGTGCCGAAGGCCCCCAGCATCACCAGCTCGCCGTGCGCCGCATTCAAAATGCCGCTCACACCAAAAATCAGCGAGAGGCCAACGGCCGCGGCCGCGTAGACTCCTCCCTGGAGGATTCCATTCAGGATCGTCTGCCCCGCGACGGTGAGTTGCTCCACTGACCGAACCGAGTCATTCGTCATTCGTCATCAGTCATTCGTCATTCGTCAATAGTCAATAGTCAATAGTCAATCGTGAATAGTCATTCGTCCCGACAACTGGTGACTATTGACTATCGACTATTGACCATTGACTATTAACCAGTGACTATTGACCATTGACTATTGACTTCGTCCACGGATAGAGGAGTTTGCCCGCTTTCACCCCTCCGATTTCGGTCGGGTACACCAGGACAAATTTCCCGTCCTGAATCTGGACCGCGATCGGCGGTTTCAGGACGATGGCCCCATCGGCTCCGAACTTGACCCGGCCATACAGCGTCTCGACATCCTGCTTATGGAGCTGCTGCATCACCGCTTCGCGGTCTTTTTCCGACAGCGGCGGCGCAAGTCCCAGCGCTTCGACGGCTTTCTGCTGGGCGACGGCGCCGGCAGCGGCCCCGGCCTGGACGTAGTCAGGCTCTTTCCCCCATCGCCTGAACATCCGATCGCGCCACTCCCGGGCCGACCCGAACACCGGATCTCTGTGCGGCAGCGTCGGCAACCATTCCGAAACAGCGACGACTCCTTCGGCGCCTTTCCCCAGTTCCTTGATGAAATCGGGAACCGTGGGACCGTAGCTGAAGGCAATCCCCTTAGGCGTATAGCCCACCTCCCTAGCGGCCCTCATGACCCGCAGCGAGTGGGCGAAGAGCGATCCGACCAGCAGGATGTCGGGATTCCGTCGTTTGACCTTCAGGAGGAGGGAGTTGTAGTCGGTGAGGTCCACAGGAAAGATCTCGAAGTGGACCACCCGGACCCCCATCTCCCCCATGAATTTCTTGAACCCATCGGCCGAGAGCTTGGCGAAGAGGTGGTCGGCTCCGATGACGGCGGCGGTCTTGGGTTTGGGCTGGGCGAGGCTGAAGACCCTGGCGGCGCCCTCCACCTCATAGAAAGTCTTGTTCAGCGTGCCGAAAACGTACTTGAACCCCCTCTGGAAGATCGGGTCCGCGCTGGCCGACCCGGAAATGTACGGGTACTTATACTTCTCCGCCACCGCGCTTGCGGCGAACACGATACTGCTGCCGAAGCCTCCGAGTAACAGGTCCACCCGGTCCGCGGTGGCCAGCCGCTCGACGAGCTGAGCGCTCTTGACCGGGTTGCTCTCATCGTCATAGTAGATCAGTTTGACCGGATAGCCGGTCCCCGTGACTCTGATTCCTCCCTGGCGGTTGACCGTCTCGGCCCAGAGGTCGTAAGCCTCCTTGAGAAGCGCGGTGTCCCGGCTGTAGATGCCGCTCAACGAGAGCGGGATCCCGACGCGAAACTCTTTGGCTTGGGCACCACGGGCGCTCGGCCACGAATTTCCAGCAAAGGTCAAGAGGAGGAGAATCGCGATAATCCGGTGGCCTTCCATTCTTCCAGCCTTCCAGCCTTCCGGTTCTTGCCGTCTTCAACCCAATTCGCTGTTCGCCTCGACGCGCTCGAGAAATCTCAGGACTGCCTCGTTGAATTTTTCCGGCTCCTCCAGGTTCAGCGTGTGGCCGGTCCCGGGAAATATGACCAGCCTGGCATTCGGGAGGACTCTGCTCATGAAGCGGCTGGGTTCGAGCGCCGGCCCATCCTCGTCGCCAACGAGGATCATGGTCGGGACCCGCAGCTCCTTCATCCGGGCCTCCAAGGCGTAGATGGTCGGGCGCTTGAACTGAACCCCACGCAGGGTGCGGGCCAGCCCGCGCCCGGAGAGACTGGCGAACTCCTCAGCAAACTCCTGCCATGTCGCGGCGCTTTTGCGCAGAAGCGGAATCCGGGTGGCCATCCGCGGGTAGTACCCGTCAAATACCGCCCGGGGGCCGTCCGATTCCAGGCGGTCGGCGATGGGCGAGTACTCCCGGACCATCTGCTCACGGTTGTCGGAGCCGGTTCCGGTCCCGGCGAGCACGAGCGCCCGGACGCGTTCCGGATGCTCCAGCGCGAAGCTCAGAGCGATGGCGCCTCCCATGGACAACCCACCGACGTGAGCGCGGCCGATCTTCAGGTGGTCCAGGAGCGCCAGGAGGTCCCTGACCGAGTGCTCCTGGGAATACTGGGAGGGGTCCTCGGGCACGCCGGAAGGGGGATACCCGCGGCAGTTATAAACGAGGACTGAGTACTGCTTGCGGAACGCCTCGACCTGCCGGCTCCAGCTCCTGCAGCTCCCGGAGAACTCGTGTACCAGGACGATCGGAGGCCCGGAGCCGACTTGCTCGTAATACAGCTCTACCTCTGGGAGGGCAACTTTAGGCATAGACCTGCCCGGTGAATGCAAGAACCCCCGACCTTAAATGAAGAAGACTTTGCGAGTCAAGGGGAAAACGTCATGTCATCGGGGATGGCTTGCTGGAGGAGCTCGATTACGACCGAGCGGGAGAGTTGCTGTCCTGCAGCCCCACAGATTACCCGCTGCCGACCTGCAGCAACATCCCCCGCCGTTGAACTCCCTTGAACGGACTCGGCTGTTTCTCGTCGCGGCCAGGATCACCTGGATGGGCTTCATCCGGCCAGCGAGTCATTACGACCGCGGGCAGCTTCCGGCAGCTTCCCCTGAAGCTGACTTCGGCTCCAGGTCGTGAACTACTTGCGCGAGTGCTCTAAACTTGACCCGGCTGGCAAGCCATAAAAAACAACGGCAATTCAGAACAGCAGCTTGAGCCCAAATTGGATTTGCCGCGAAGTACCGGCCGTTTGGGTAATTATTCCTGCCGCGGAAAGTGGGCTCTCGACATCCTGACGACCTGCGTAAACGCTTCGCTGGGGGGCGCTAAAATTCGGCCGGTTCAGGATGTTGAAGAATTCCCCACGGAACTCCAGCTTGCCACTCTCGCCCAGGAACTTCAGCGGAGTATCCTTTGCCAGCGAGAAGTCGAAACTGGCGAAACCAGGGGCTCGGAGAATGTTCCGACCTGCCGTCCCCAAAAATCCAGCGGGTTGGATTGCAAAGGCACACGGATCAAAATACAGCTCTGGCCCGCCCAACTTGCGGCCTGCTGGGACTCCTAAGCAGCCGGAGGTAACGCCTCGGGTGATGTTATCGTTGTGGCGACCGGCTACCAAATCTGGCCGGTCAGCTTGCGCCCCCGCCACTCTCGAGCGGGAGCGATTGGTCGTGAGGTTCGGGGTAAATGGATAACCAGTATTCGTACTCAGAATGCCGCTCACCCACCAGCCGTTTAACAGCGTGCCTGGAGCGCCGCTTCGCGAAACTCCCGGCAAGCGATAGATTGCATTGAACCGCCAGTTGTGGCGGATGTCGAAGCCAGCCGGTCCCTTATCCACCTTGCGGTTGGTCGGATCGGTGCCCGTGTTCTGGTCAGCGGTGTCGTCGCTTCCGAGCTGACCTTGTGTTTCATCAATTATTTTCGACCATGTGTAGGAACTCTGAAATTGCAGTCCGTGGCTCAAACGCTTGACCAGACCCCACTGCAACGAGTTGTACCAGGAGTTTCCTGCTGCTGTTTTGAGTTCCATTGTGTCCCAGTTAGGATTGGTCCGCGATTCGCGACCGGTCCAGAACTGCCGGCCATCCGGAAGGATCTCCGGCACGGTGGGGTTTCCTTCTTTGGTTTGAATGATATTGAGGCCACGAGAACCTGCGTAAGCGACCGTCGAAACCATATTGAAGGGCAACTGCCGCTCCACCGTCAGGTTGTACTGGAGCAAGTGAGGCTGCTGGAGGCCATAGTCTATGAGGCGAATCGATTTACCGACAGCCCCCGATGGGAATACGAGTGGGAGAGTCAACCCCGGAGGGCTCACCACCGTGCTGAGGCTAGCGAAGGGCGGCATGCCATTGGCGACCACAAGGAAAGAACTGCCGAGGTTACCAAGGTCATACAGCAGG
>JACQTF010000180.1 GCA_016210925.1 Acidobacteriota bacterium
CTAGGAGCTTCTTTCTTCTTGATCGCGTGAGATCGGTAGGATTGGCGATGGTCACGTTCACGTAGGTCGCGGAAGTTCGTCGCACTGGGCAAACGCCCCAGCCGTGCCTGCCCAAATACAGCCCGAAGCTTTTCGGTGGTTTTGAGCCCCGTTCCTGTGAGGACGACGACCGTCGTCTCCTCCCGTCGGATCTCTCCTCTGGTGACGAGCCTCGTAAGGCCCGCCGGGGCGGCAGCCGCCGTCGGCTCCACGAACAGCCCCTGAGAGGCCAGTTGAGGCAGGGCGGCGATGATCTCCTCCTCTTCAACCGCTTCGACGGCTCCCTCCGTGGCTCGAATCGCTGTCAAAAGCTCCCGTCCTCTGACAGGCTTGAAGCAGGCGATGCCTTCAGCCAGGGTCTCCCCTCCTTCGATGCCTTCCACTTGATCCGCCCCATTCACCCACGCCAGGTAGAGGGGGCTGCACTGTTTGGCTTGGACAGCAAAGAGCCTGGGGAGCCGGAGGATGTCCCCGCTTTCTAGGAGCGCCTTGAAAGCGGCATACGCTCCCAGGACCAGGCTGCCGTAGCCGGCCGGGACAACGATGTTGTCCGGTGCTCGCCAGCCGAGCTGCTCCCAGATTTCCAGGGCGAAGGTCTTGATCCCTTCTAAAAAGAGGGGGTGCCAGTTGTGGCTCGCGTAATAAGCCTCCTCGGCCGCCTTCCGAGCAGCCTTGGCCGCCTCCTCTCGCGGGCCTGGAACCAGGACAAGGTCAGCGCCGTAGGCCTGGACCTGGACGAGCCGCTCGCGGGAGGCGGAGGCGGGGAGGAAGATCGTCGAGCGGATGCCCGCCCTGGCCGCGTAGGCGGCCAACGCGGCACCAGCATTCCCGAGGAGTCCTCGGTCACATGGGAAATGCCCGCCTGCTTCAGAAAGCTCACCAGTACGGAGGCGCCCCGATCCTTGAAGGAGCCGGTGGGCTCGAGATAGTCCACTTTCAAAAGGACGGAAGATCCTTCAATGCTGGCTGAAACAAGGGGTGTCATGCCTTCGCCCATCGTGACGATGGCGTCATCGGCGATCGACGGAAAGGCCTGTCTGTACCTCCAGATCGAACGAGGCCCGCGTAAGATCAGCTCCCTGTCTAGCCGGCCCCCCTGCAATGGCGAGGGGGCCGCCGCAGGAGGGGCACCGCCACACCTTCGCCGAGAAGGGGTAACTGTCCCCGGACCCGGGGCAGAGAAGCATAGCGCTGTCTTTTTCAAAGGAAGTCTGCATTCCTTGACATTTTAACGACTTTTCCCCGAGGGCCCCAAGATTTAAACTATTGTCATCCCGGACGGTAGGTGGGTCCATTTGAGCTCCGGGTCTCCGCGGCCAGCGAGTTCGGTGGAAACTTTTGAAGTCGGCTTGCGTCCAGGTACGATAGAGGTCGCAACGGTAGCCCGTAACCGAGGAGGTGGGGATGAGAGAAGGTCATAACCATCGAGGGATCAGTTGTTTTGGAGGCATTCTGAGGACCGGCAAAGCCCGGGCAATGGCGGTGGCCCTTTTCCTGGTGCTCGCGCCTGCGGCGCAGGCGGAACGCACCAAGCTGAAGCCCGGCTGGAACCTGTTCTCTCCCGCGCAGGACGTGGAGATGGGACGTGAGGTCTCGAAAGAGGCCGAGCGCGAGCTTCCGTTGCTGAATGACAGAAGGGTGGACGAGTACCTGAACCAGTTGGGCCAGCGGCTGGCGCGAAAAGCTCCCGGGGAGCGTTATCCCTATCAGTTCAAGACGGTGAACGACAGGGCCATCAACGCGTTCGCGCTGCCGGGCGGCTTCCTCTACGTCAACCGCGGCGTGATCGAGGCTGCCGAGAATGAGTCGCAACTGGCGGGCGTCATGGCCCACGAGATCGGCCACGTCGCACTCCGTCACGGGACGAATCAGGCGTCAAAGGCCTACCTCGCTCAGGCGCCGCTGGCCGTTCTGGGGGGCGTCCTGGGCAGCGGGACCATTGGCGCTGTGCTGGCGCAGATCGGGGCCGGGTTCGCGACGAATTCCGTCCTCCTGAAATTTTCCCGGGATGCTGAGCGCCAGGCCGACCTGATGGCAACTCAAATCCTCTACGATAACCGCTACGACCCCCGCGCGATGGCTGAGTTCTTTCAAAAGATCGAGGCGGAGAGCAAGGGTGGCCGGCCGCCGGCTTTCTTCTCCAGCCACCCGAATCCGGAGAACCGCATCGAGAACGTCAACAAAGAGATCGAGAAACTGGGCGGGAGGCCCCGGGGGTACGAAACCGATTCCGCCGAGTTCCGGGAGATGAAACGATTCTTGCAATCACTGCCGGCCCCCTCGAAAGCAGGGTCCCAGGCGCGTCGCGGAGACGAAGGCCGCGGGAGACCTCCCTCGCCGTCCGATCGCTATCGGACCTTCGAGAAGAACTGGCTGCGACTCCTGTACCCGGACAACTGGCGCGTGTACGGTGAGGGGAGTGCATTCACCCTGGCGCCGGAGGGTGGAATCGTGGAGGACGGACGCGGAGGTTCATCGCTGGCGTATGGGATGATCGTGTCGGTGTTTGAGCCGCATGGCGACCGGTACGACCGAATCACGCTGGAGGAGGCCACCGACCAACTGATCGACGATCTGCGCCACTCCAATCCGCGAATGCGAGTGGCCCGGAGGCACGAGCGCGAGCGGATCGGGGGCGAGCCCGCGTTGTCCACGCTGCTGAGCAACGAGTCGTCGTTGGGGGGCCGGGAATACAACTGGATTGTAACCGTGCTGCTGGGTGAAGACCTGGTCTACTTCGTGGGCGTGGCTCCTGAGGGCGACTACGACCACTACGAACGGGCCTTCCAGACGGTCCTGGATTCGGTGCGCTTCACGCGATAGCGAAGGGTGATGGCAGGTCACGCTCCACGTGGGGAGCTTCACTCGCGTGACTCCAGCCAGTCCGCCCCCGGTTTCCCTTTTCGCTCATGGTATCAAACTTTCTAGCTCGCGGAGAGGAAATTCAGGAACAAGCGGACTTGCTGCCAACCTTCGGAGGGATTCTTTCCGAAACGCGAAAGCAGAGAAGTGGGTCTCAAATAGTATCGCAAATAAGCTTCGCGCTCGAGCGCCTTCAGCTTGGCCAAGGGGAGAGCTTGCTGGTACGTCTCCTCGACGAAGTGGCCGTTGTGGCGCACCTGAAAACCCTGATACATCTCGGTGCCGGGATAGGGCGTGGTGATGTGAAAAGAAGCGTACGTGGGATTCAATTCCCTGGCAAAGCGCATGGTCTGCCGGATTTCCCCTTCCGTTTCTGTCGGGAACCCCATCATGAAGAAACAGGCGGAGCTCAAGCCCGCCTGTCGAGTCAGGCGGATGGCCTGACGGACTTCCTCCAACCGGAGCCGTTTGTTCACCATGCTCAAAATTCGCGGCGAGCCGGTCTCCACTCCATAATGCACCAGCCTGCAACCGGCGCGTTTCATTCTCCGCAAGATTTCCAGATCCACGGAATCGGCACGCGTCTGGCAGCACCACCGGAACTGTAACCCCGAATCGATGAGGGCGTCCAGGACCCCTTCGCAGTGTCGGCGATGAATGGCAAACTCCAGGTCGATGAAATAGATGTTGCGCGTGGGAGTGGTCGAAAGCAAGGTCCGAACTTCTTCCACCACGCGCTCCGGAGACTTCAAGCGGTATTTCGGATACATCCCCAGGTAGCAATACGTACAAGAGTGAGGACAGCCCCGGGAGGTTTCCAAAAGCGCAAAGTTGCGGCCCAGCAGTTCGTAACCATAGCGGGGGACATCGACCAGATGATAGGCGGGCACAGGCAGTTCGTCCAGGGAGGGTGGATTCTGTGGAGGGTTGGAGACCACCTGACCGTCTTCGACATAGGTTAACCCCGCAATGGTCCGTTTGTCTTCGCCCAGAGCGATCTTGAGGACCGGGATTTCCGGCTCTTCCCGTATGAGTCCCGCCTTTCCAACTGCCTTGGCCACAGATCCCGGATCCATCGTTCCGTGCGCCCCAAGGACATAGGTTCGATCCTGCGGAAGAGACTTGATGCGGTCCACAAAGACTTCCAGGTCGAGGTTCGGGCACTGCCAGCGGTCCAGGGGGGAGGAGGTGACAAAGACAAAATCGTACTCGTCCACCGGGATATGGACATCGTCCCCAAGCCGCTGGTCATGAACGGCACACTGGAACCCATGTCTTTCCAACATCGCGGCGCAGCTCAACAGATCCAGGGGTGGCCAGTAACGGTTGTAGCGTTTGCCGCGCTTGCTGATGTATCGGTCCCAGCTCGGGTTGATGAAAATCGCTTTCTTCATGTCCTTAGGGCACGACGCTCCCGACCGGCAGCGTGGCCATCTCCCCGGGAATGGTCCGAATCACGGTTCCGGCTACCAGCGTATTGCTTTCCACCGCCAGGATGCCGCGGAAGCTGTCGGTGTTCACCTCGGGAAACAGCTGGTCGATAAACCTGGCCGTTTGACCCGATGCCACCAACTGGATCGTCTTGCTGGCCAGCGAAACACCTATTTCATCCTTCAGGGTGATCTTGATGCTTGCCGGTGTGGTCTCGGTGTTGGCGATGGCAATTCCGGTGTTGATATTTCTCAGCTTGTCCCGCTCCATGGGCGCGATAAATTCCTTTTGGGCCTTGCTCACCGGGACCCCACCCGTACCGATGTCAGCGAGGGTGAAGAGGATGGATCCGCCCAGAGGATTGTCTGTCTGGAGCCTCGCCCAGCCCACATTGATGCTACCCTCGGATCCCGTGGTCGTGAAGATCTGGATGCCCAGCGGGCCGACGGTGACCGGGATTTCGCCCGTGGTCGGACTTCCGTTGATCTCGGTGGGGAAGAGGCTTCCGTCGGCCGCGCGGAACAATTTCAAGTTACCGGAGGGGCTCGCGGTCTTGGAGGGATTCACGAAAGTCAACTGCGAGAAGAGCCCGCCTCCAAAACCAAACTGGGCGAAGATCAGATCTTTGTTGGTCTCGTTGACATCCGCCACGGGCAGGGTGGCCAGGGAATTTCGAGCGCCCTGGGACTGACGGAGTACCGTGGCTGCGATGTCCGCATCGCTTTCGGCTGTCAGAGTTCCTGTAAAGTCCGAGAGATCCAGGTTCTGCCTGGCAAACAGCTCATCGAGGAACTTGGCCACCTGACCATCCACGGGCAACGTCAGCTCCTCCGGTTGACCGACCGGATTGCCATTCTTGTCTCTCAAAGTGAGCAGCACCTTGGCGACAGCGGCACCCGAGGCATGGGCCATGGCTACGCCGGTATTGATGGCGCCGCCGCCGCTGCGCTCCACAGGCGCAATGAACGACCGCACCGGCCTGCTTTCTCCTACGCCCGCCGTTCCAAGCCCGGGCAGGTCAAAAATCACTGTTCCGGTGATCGGGAAGTTGGATTCTACCAGCACCGAGCCGACCTTGATGTCCCCCGCGCCACCGGTGACCAGGGTGACCAGTCCGTTGGGCGCCAGGGCGAATTCCACGTTGCCCTGGATGTCCGCGCCGTTTAAGCGCAGTCCGAACGGCCGCCCGTCTATCTCCCGGAATTTCAAGATCCCCCGAGCGATGGAACCCTTGGACGGATTGACCAGCGTGAGCGTGGAAGTGAGGACGTTTCCGAAGCCAAATTGCGGGAAGTAGAGCTTTTGGGTGAAACCGGTGCCCGTCCCAGCCGTCGTGAATTTCAGAGTCGCACTCCGGGTTGGCCCATTCCCTGCGATGTCTGTGGAAGAGACCCGGTAATTGTAAACCGTTCCTGGCAGCAGGTTGGTCAGCACGACACTGTGTTGGGTGGTCGGGCTGGTATCGGCCTTCGTCAAGTTGAGCTGAGTACTAAGGCTGAACTCCACCAGACTGTCGGACGACTCATCCGTCGTCCAACTGATGGTGGTGCTGTTGACCGTCACCGAGACACTGGGTCCCACGGTAATCCTGGGTGCGGCGGTATCTTTGGCTGTCGCGGTCACCAAGGATTGGACAGCGCTGGTGGTGGTGTTGCCGCTGGGATCCGTGGATTCCACCTTGTAGAAGTATCGGGTGCTGGACCTCAAGTTGGTCAAACGGAGTTGATGCTTGAGAACCCTGTCCAGGTTCCCGGTGCGGACATCCAGTGCGTTTTCCGCGAGACCATAGAGGATCGCGGCGGTGGAGACCTCATTGGTGTCCCATTCGATGAGGGCACTATCCTCGCCGACGTAGGCGGCCCTGATGCCTGAGACGGAGGGCGGTGTCGTATCCCTGACCGTGGCGGTCCTGAAGCTGGTCTGGGGCTGCTGCCGCCGCAGGGGTTCACCACTGGTGATGAAGAAAGCCGCCGCGGCGGCCCCGGGCGCGGCGGAGCGGGCCGTGTTCCCCGCTGCATCGGTGGAAACCACCTGAATCAAATAGGCGGTATTGGCGGTCAAATTGGTGAGCTGGACGCTGTGGTTGGTCACCAACGCGCTGTCCACCTTTGACAGGTTCAATTGAGTGCTGCCGTAACGAACTTCCGAATTGCTCGCTTCGTCCGTGGTCCAGACCACAATGGCAGTAATGTCCGAGGTATACGCCAGTTCGGGTCCGGAGAGGATCACGGGCGCGGCGGTATCGGGCACCGAGTCCGTGGGAAACGTCAGGAAAGCGGTCAAGGTCGGCCCGTTCCCCTTGGAGTCCGTGGAGGCTGCCCGGTACAAGTACGTGGTGCTGGAGGACAGGCCCGAAAGCGTCATCGTATGCTCGGTGACATTGGCGGGGTTCGATACAGTACGCCCCAGGGCGCCGGTGGTTCCAAAGTGGACCACGCTATTCGAGTTTTCGTCCGTCCTCCAAAAGATGGTTGCGGAAGAATGATCTCTCCGCACCACGATCGGACCTTCTGTGATGACCGGCGGGCGCGTGTCCTCGCCCGGGGCGGTCCGGGCACTGATCACTGCGCTGGAGACCGTTTTCGTGTTAGTGGCCGTGGTGGAAGCCTTGACGGAGTAATCGGTATTGGGCGTCAGCCCCGTCACAGTCACGGAATGGTTCGTCACGGTGCCGGGGTCAGAGACCGTTTCCGGAACGCTCTGAGTGAGTCCGTAATTGACGATGCTGTTCCCTGGCTGGTCGGTCACCCATCGAACGATGAAGCTCCGGTCCGTCACCCCGTCAATAAGCGGACCGCTGGTGATCAGGGGAGCCGCCAGAACGGGTGCTCCCTCGGTGGTGAACTCTTGGGCGGATCCGTCCGTGGTGCCGCCGAGATTGGAGGTTTGCACCTGATAGAAGTACCTGGTCGAAGCGTTGAGACCACTCAACACAATCTTGTGGTCTTGAGTCGTGTCCGGTGAACCAACGCTCAGACCCAGACCTGAAGTCGTCCCGTAACTCACCCGGGCGGTGGCCGGGATGTCTGTTTTCCATTCAATGGTGGCTGCGGTATCGGTCTTGAAAGTGACCGCTGGCGGCGTGGCGATTTTCGGCTTGTTGAGCGCCGCAGCCGCCGGCGTGGTAAATTCCAAAACACCGCTCGTTGCAGTCGCTTTTCCGTCCTGAGTTGTCGAGCTGGCCCTGAAGAAGTATTTCGTTCCCGCCGTGAGGCCTGAGAGAACCACCTTGTGAAGGTTCGTATTGTCGGCCACGGCCTGAACACCGCCTAAACCAGGAGTCGTGCCAAACTCCAACCGGCTGTTCCCCAGGCTGTCGGTCGCCCACACAACGGTGGCTTCGACGCTGGTCACACCGGTCGCTGTGGGCACGCCGGTAATGTTGATGGAAGAGGTGGCTGCCGCCGAAGTCGTAAATTCGAGGATTCCGCTGGTGACTATAGCTGCCGACGCGGTGGTGGTGCTGACGCTAAACTTGTATTTGGTACTCAACGTCAGTCCCGAAATCAGAACTTTGTGCTCCACCACGCTCTCAGGCGCGCCCGCTCCCTGACCCAGGAGATCGGTCGTCCCATAGTCCACCCGGCTATTACCGTACTGGTCCGTCTTCCACTGGATCACCGCTGAGGTGGTGGTAATGGCGCTCGCAGTGGGGACGTCGATGATGGAAGGCCTGATCCCGACGCCGGTCCGCGGCGCCGTGGTGAAGGAGAAAATGGTGCTGGTTGCTGAAGATTGGGCAAGCGGATCGGTTGAGGAAACGCGGTAGAAGTACCTGGTCGATTCATTTAAACCGGTGATTGTGACGGTATGTGACGTGGTGGACAGATCGGCCGCCGTCACAGCAGATCCCAGCGATTCCGAAATCCCATATTCGACGACTCCATTCCCGTTCCGATTGGTGTTCCAGAAGATCGTGGCCGAGGTGCTGATGAGGCTGATGACGTTCGGAGGCGTTGTGATTGCGATCCTGTCAACGGGTACTGCAGCGGACGCTGTTCTAAAGCTGATGGAGCTGCTGATGGATTGAGCTGGAATGGCGACGACACTGGAAATCCTGGCGAAATACGTCGTGTCGGGTTTGAGGCCGGTGAGTGTCACTTTATGGGTCAAGCCGGGGGTCCCGCTCCCTTTGACGTTTTCGGGAATCTGCTGGTTCGTCCCATATTCCACCGACCCTGTCGCGGACTTGTTGGTCCCCCATGTGATGGAGACAGAGTCGGTAAGAATGTCTACCACCGTGGGAGTGACGGTAAAGGTGAACGGAGTTTCGGCGGCGGTAGTGGCAGGTGTGGTGAACTGGCTGACGGGGCTGGACACGGAGCCGCTGGTGGTGCTGGCGGAAGTCACCTTGAAGAAATAAGTGGTAGCTGCCTTCAAACCGGTGAGCACGACGGAATGCAGGACCACATTTTCCGAAATCGCTTTCTTCAACCCCAGGGAAGCCGTTTCTCCATATTCCACTTCGGAATGACCGGCGATATTCGTGGCCCAGATAATGGTCGCGGTGTCCGGCGTGGATCCTGTAATGGTCGGGAAGCTGACGATGGAGATCGGAAGGGCTGTCGCCGTGGTGTAGAAGGCGATGATATTGCTCGTAGCAGTCGAGCCGGTGGCATGGGTGGAACTGGCGTTGAAGAAATACTGGGTCGAGGGGTTCAGGCCGGTGATGGTGATGGTGTGGGAGGTTGTGCTCTCGAGTTTGCGCTGCGTGGTTCCCAGATTCTGGGTGGTCCCGTAGTTGATGACCGTGTTTCCCGGCCGGTCGGTGGTATAGAAAATGGTGGCCGACGTGGGGTCCACCGAAGTGATCGCCGGGGCGCTGGTAATTTTGATCTCCTCAACCAACCCTGTCAGCGGCGCGGTCCGAAACGAGCCTTCGGGGCTACTCGCTGACAAGCCGGCCGCATTCTGGGAAATCGCTTTGTAGAAGTACGTCGTATCGGGTGTCAATCCCACCAGCGTGGTAATGTGCTTCGTGACCGATTCGGGAATGGAGCTGGTGAGAGTGAGCACCGTCGGCGCTGTCCCATAATTCACCACCGTATTCGAAGCCTGGTCCGTTTCCCACGCAATCGTGGCCGAGCGGTCTGAGGCAATCAAGACCTGGGGCGCCGTGATCAACCTGGGCGCCACAGCACCCTGAGTCGAG
>JACQTF010000182.1 GCA_016210925.1 Acidobacteriota bacterium
CTTCACGTGATGTCGAAGGACGGCTACTCCATCGAGGAGGCAGACCTGCTCACGGGCCCGGTCCTGGGGCGGCCTCGGACCGCCACCTTCCGAACCGCCGATCTGGTGGGGCTGGACACATTCCTGCACGTCTGCCGCAACCTGTATGAAAACCTCCCGCTCGACGAGTACCGGGAGCTGTTTCAGCCTCCGCCGGTCCTCACCGAGCTGGTCTCCAGAGGCTGGCTGGGGGACAAGTCGGGCCAGGGATTTTATCGCAGGGCAAAGGGCGGGGAGGGTTCGGCGCTGCTGGCGCTGGACCTGAAGACCCTGGAATATCGCCCGGCGGAAAAGCCCAAATTCGCCAGCCTGGAGATGACCCGGGGCATCGAGGACGTGGACGAACGGCTGCGCGCCCTGGTTTTCCAGGAGGACCGGGCGGGCCAGTTCTTGTGGCCGGTGCTGAGCGAGACGCTCGTGTATGCGGCCAACCGGATCCCGGAGATTGCAGACAGCATCGTGGACGTGGACCGGGCCCTGCGCTGGGGGTTCAACTGGGAGCGAGGTCCGTTCGAGATCTGGGACGCCCTGGACGCAAGGAAGGTCGTCGAACGGCTCGAGAAAGAAGATCGTCCCGTTCCGCCGCTCGCCCTGCACCTGCTGCGGGCCGGAAAAAAATCGTTCTATGAACGCCGGGAGGGCGCGCGATATTTTTTCAGCCCGGCTGCGTCCGGATACGAAGCAGTCGCGCAGCCGGCGGGCGTGGTCGTTCTGGACGAGCTGCGGCACCAGGGCAGGGTGGTTCGCAAGAACGCGGGAGCGTCGCTGTTGGACCTGGGCAACGGCGTTGCCTGTCTGGAGTTCCACTCCAAGATGAACGCCATCGGCGGCGACACCATCGAGATGCTGCGGGCGGCCGTGGAGATGGTGGACAAGGAGTTCGAAGGACTGGTCGTCGGAAACCAGGGGCCCCATTTTTCCGCCGGCGCCAATCTGATGCTCCTGCTGCTGGAGGCGCAAGAAGGGAACTGGGACGAGATCGACTTCATGGTCGGGGCGTTTCAGGGCGGCAACACCTCCTTGCGCTACTTCCAGAAGCCTGTCGTGGCGGCCCCGTTCGGGATGACGCTGGGGGGCGGGTGCGAAGTGTCCCTGCACTGCCATCGCCTGCAAGCGTCTGCCGAAGTCTACATGGGTCTGGTGGAAGTCGGCGTAGGCCTGATCCCCGCAGGCGGCGGGACCAAGGAGATGCTTGCTCGGGCCATGGAGGCGGACGCGGTCCGGTGGGACCCGAGTGCCGACCTGCTCCCGTACTTGAAGCACGTTTTTGAGACCATCGGGATGGCCAAAGTCTCCTCCAGTGCCGCGGAAGCCCGAGAGCTGGGTTTTCTGCGGGAGGAGGACGGGATCACCTTTAATCCGGATCGTTTGATCGCGGACGCCAAACAAGCGGTCCTTGCGATGGCCCCCGCTTTCCGCCCACCGCAGCCGCGCCGCGAAATCCCGGTGATGGGGGAAACCGCGCTGGCCGCCCTGAAACTCGCGCTCCACCTGATGAAGCGAGCCGGCTACATCACCGAGTACGACGAAGTCATTGGCCTGAAGCTGGCGCACGTCCTGGCAGGCGGCAACTTGCATGCGCCCCGGCGGGTCTCCGAGCAGTACTTGCTGGACCTGGAGAGGGAAGCGTTCCTGAGCCTCATCGGACAACGTAAGACCCACGAGCGCATGCAGCACATGCTCAAGACCGGCAAGACTTTGAGAAACTAAACCTGAAACCTGAGACCTGAAACTCGAAACCTGAAACTCCAAGCATTTTTTAGCAGGTCTTGAGTTTCAGGTTTTGGGTTTCGAGTTTTCGACTTGGAGGCTGAGTGCCATGGAAGAGGCAGTGATCGTCGCGGTAGCTCGCACCGCCGTTGGAAGAGCTTTTAAGGGTACGCTGGCCCACACCCGTCCGGATGACATGGCAGCTGCGGTGTTCCAGGATCTACTGAAGCGCGTGCCGGCGGTGGACCCGGGCGAGATCGAGGACGTGATCCTGGGCTGCGCCATGCCCGAGGGCGAACAGGGAATGAACGTGGCCCGGATTGCCAGCCTGCGAGCCGGTCTGCCCACCCACCTCTCCGCCATGACCATCAATCGCTTCTGCTCTTCGGGCTTGCAGGCCATCGCCCTGGCTTCGGATCGAATCCGAACCGGCGCGTCGGACGCGATCCTGGCGGGGGGCACCGAGAGCATGAGTTTGATCCCCATGGGCGGTTTTCGGGTGGCGCCTAATCCCTACCTGATGGATACCTATCCCGACTCCTACCTCAGCATGGGATTGACCGCTGAGAACCTGGTGCAAAAATATAAGATTTCTCGCGAGGACGCCGACCAGTTCTCCCTCGAGAGCCATCAGAAAGCCATTCGGGCCATTGACCAGGGAAAATTCAAAGAGGAAGTCACGCCGCTACAGGTCGTCGTGGATCGGATGGAGAACGGCGATCGCCCCCGGTCCGAGACCTTAACGTTTGACACGGACGAAGGCCCGCGGCGAGACACGACGGTAGAGAAGCTGGCAGCCCTCAAGCCGGCCTTTCACGCCCAGGGGACCATCACGGCAGGCAACTCCTCCCAGATGAGCGACGGAGCCGCGGCGGCGGTGGTCCTGTCGGCGAAGAAGGCGCTGGCGCTCGGAATCCGGCCCATCGCTCGCCTCGTCTCGTACGCGACGGCAGGTGTGGCGCCGGAGGAGATGGGCGTCGGTCCAGTCTTCGCCATCCCCAAGGCCTTGAAGCTGGCCGGCCTTAAGCTGAATGACATCGACCTGATCGAGCTGAACGAGGCGTTCGCGGCCCAGGCCCTGGCGGTGATCCAGCAGGCAGGGCTGGATCCTTCCCGCGTCAACCTGAACGGCGGCGCGGTGGCATTGGGTCATCCCCTGGGCTGCACCGGCGCGAAGCTGACCGCGACAATCCTGCACGAGATGCAGCGGCGGAAGGCCCGCTACGGCGTGGTGACCATGTGTGTGGGCGGCGGGATGGGCGCCGCGGGAATCTTCGAAGCGCTGTAGAGCTGGTCATTAGTCACGGGTCATTGGTCATTGGTGGTTTGGCGGCCGATGGAGCGGATGTAGCCGTTTTGAAGCCTTGCAACAGCCATCGACTGCTCGTACAACGCCTCAAACAGTTGCCGTGAAAAGTAGCCTTGATCCACGCACGTGATCAGGTGATCCTGCAGTTCGTACAAAGAGCCGCGACTTTGGCGGCAGAATTGGCGGTTTTCCTTGTAATGGTATCGACCGAAGCCCTCGGCAACGTTGGCGGTGATCGACACAGCAGCTCGCCGCATTTGGGAAGTCAGATTCGTTCTCTCCTCTGGGGGCAATAGCTTGACCGCACGGTATATTTCCTTCCTGAGTTGTCGCGCTTTCTTCCAGACCTCCAGGTCGGTAAAATGTTTGATCTCCATCGGTGCTCTTGTACGATACAGACCGCAGCGCTGGCATTTTTGCGAAAAAAACTTCCAGTGACTAATGACCAGTGACTAATGACTAATGACCCGCAAATACTTGATTCTGCATGCCGACGACTTCGGGATGTGTCACGCCTCCAACGTGGGCACGTCTCGGGCCCTCAATGAGGGCCTGGCCACCTCAGCCAGCGTCATGGTGCCGTGCCCGTGGGCGGCGGAGGTTGCCCGGATGAAGCGCGAGAACCCTCGCTGGGACCTGGGCGTTCACCTGACGTTGACCGCCGAATGGGGGAGTTACAAGTGGGGTCCCATCTCCTCCCGCGATGCGGTCCCCAGCCTGGTGGACCAGCAAGGCTACTTCTGGCCCACCCGGAAGGAACTGTACGACCGCGCCACGCTGGAGGATGTGGAACGGGAATGCCGCGCGCAGATCGGGGCTGCCCTCCGGCTGGGACTAGAGCCCAGCCACCTGGACTCTCACGTGGGAGCCCTGCAATATCGAGAGGAGTACCACCAGATCTTTCTGAACCTGGCGGTGGAATACGGCCTGCACCTGCGCATGGCATCCGACAAGCTGCAGGGCCAATACGGGGTGGGCCATCGCAGGTCCCAGGCCCGTGCCCTGGGGGTCACGGTGCCGGACGACTTCATCTACCTCCGTGCGTCGGATGCCGAATCCCCCGAGTCGCGGTTGGCCGCGCTGCGGACGGCGATCCGGGCCCTGAAGCCGGGGATCACGGAGATGTATTTCCATCCGGCGGCCGATTCCGAGGAGCTTCGGGCGCTGGCCTCGCGCCCGTGGGAGTGGCAGGTGCGGGTGTTCGACCTGGAGTTTCTTACCTCGGACGAGACCTGGCGTCTTCTGGAGGATTGCGGGGTCCAGCGCCTCAGCTATCGTGATCTCGGACGCGTACAGCCACGTGTCAAGGAGCCCTTATGACCACGACGCGTAGAAAAATTCAAGGTGGCATCTTTTTGATCGAGGAGCTGGCTCCTGAGGAGATGTTCACCCCAGAGGACTTCACCGACGAGCACCTGAACATCCTCCGCACCGCGGAGGAGTTCATGGAAAGGGAAGTGCTCCCCCACGTGGAGGAGATCGAGCACCAGAAGGAAGGCCTGATGCCCGCCCTGGTCAGGAAGGCGGCCGAGCTGGGCCTTGTCGCCCTGGAGATCCCCGAGAAATACGGCGGCCTGGAGTTGGACAAGATCTGTTCCACGCTGGTGGCCGAACAGATAGGTCGCATGCCCTCGTACGCCGTCAGCCACGGCGGCCACACCGGCATCGGAACCGCTCCCATCGCTTACTTTGGCACTGAGGACCAAAAAGCCAGGTACCTGCCCAGGCTGGCGACCGGCGAACGGTTGGCGGCCTACGCGCTGACGGAAGCTTCCTCGGGATCGGATGCCCTGGCGGCCAAGACCAAAGCCACCCTATCGGCCGACGGAAAGCACTACGCCCTGCACGGCGAGAAAATGTGGATCACCAACGCCGCCTTTGCCGACGTGTTCATTGTCTTCGCGAAAGTGGACGGCAAGAAGTTCACGGCCTTTATCGTCGAGAAAGACTTCCCGGGCTTCGGCATGGGAGCCGAGGAAAAAAAGATGGGGATCAAGGGATCGTCCACCCGGGCGTTGCACCTGGACGGCTGCCGGGTCCCGGCGGAAAACGTCCTGGGAGAAGTGGGCCACGGCCACAAGATCGCCTTCAACATCTTGAACTTCGGCCGGTTCAACCTGGGGGCTTACTGCATGGGCGGGTCCAAGATGGCCATCCAGGATGCCATTCGATACGCCAAGCAGCGCCAACAGTTCGGCCAGCCCATCTGCGAGTTCGGAGCCATCCAGCACAAGATCGCGGAGATGGTGATCCGGGCCTACGCCGGCGAGAGCATGGTGTACCGTACGGCGGGCCACGTGGACGAGCGCCTGCGCGGCGTCGCCCGGGACAACACCGACGAGATCCTGAAGGCCATGGAGGAGTTCGCCATCGAGTGCTCCATCATCAAGGTCTACGGCAGCGAGATGAGCGGCTACGTGGTGGACGAAGCGGTGCAGATCTACGGGGGCTACGGCTACAGCCAGGACTACCCCGTGGAGCGCTACTACCGCGACGCGCGCATCAACCGCATTTTCGAGGGAACCAATGAGATCAACCGGCTCCTAATCCCGGGGATGCTGCTGAAGCGAGCCATGAAGGGTCAGCTCCCCTTGCTCCAGGCTACGCAAAGAGTGTTCGACGAGCTCCTCTCGTTCCCAGGGGAGGAACAGGCGGGGCACGGGCCCCTGGCGGAAGAACGGGGGCTGCTCCGGGCGGCAAAGAAAGCGGTGTTGCTGACCGCCGGCGCCGCGTCCCAGAGGTACCGCGACCAACTGGCCGACCAGCAGGAGATCCTGCTGTATCTGGCCGACATGGTCATGGACGCGTACGCCGCCGAGAGCGCCCTGGTGCGCGCCTGGAAGCTGCACGAGTCGCGAGGCGAAAAGGAGGCCGAGCTGCAGACGGCAGCGGTGCGCGTTTTCCTCCAGGATGCTCTGGACCGAATGGAGCGAGCGGGCAAGCAAGTCCTGGCTGCCTGCGCGTCCGGCGACTCGCTGCGAACCCAGCTTGCGGCCCTGCGGCGCTTTCTTTCCTCTCGCCGGGATCCACAGACCGGCCTCTCGGGAAAACTCACGCCCGTGGACAGCATCGCCCTCCGCAGGCAGATCGCCCGCGCGGCCATCCAGGCCGAACGGTACTTCTTCTGAGGCGTATCGGGTCTCCATGGAGAATGCCCCCCGGCCGGGCGTCCGCTCTCCGGTCCTGGACCTCCACGTCCACATCTTTTCCCTGGACCCCGACTCGGGCTGCTACATCGCTCCCTGGTTGCGCCGCAGCCTGCTCATGCGGAGGCTGGAGCGATGGCTTCGCCGGGGTGGCGATGAAGCGTCCTTCCCAGCGGGCAAGATCCTGAGAGAGGTGCAGGAGTCCACGGAGGTCCAGCGCGTGGTGGTCCTGGGCCTGGACGCGGTGTACGACCCGCAGGGGACCCAGCGCCAGGAGCAGACCCACCTCTTTGTCCCCAACGACTACGTCCTGCGCCTGGCCCGGGAACACCCGAAGGTGCTCCCGTCGGCCTCGGTCCATCCGAACCGAAGAGACGCCTTGCACGAGTTGGACCGCGTGGCCGAACGGGGAGCCGTTCTCGTCAAGTGGTTGCCCAACACCCAGGGAATTGATCCTTCCGAGAAAAGGCACGAGCCTTTTTACCGCAAGCTCCGCGAGCTGCGACTGCCTCTCCTGAGCCACACGGGGACCGAGTACGCGCTGAAGGCCAAGTCTCAGGGGCTCGGTCATCCCGGGAAGCTGCGCCGCGCCCTGGAAGAGGGCGTGACGGTGATCGCCGCCCACGGGGGCGGCGCCGACCTGTTTCACCTGTGGCGCGGGTTCTCGGAGTTCCTGTCCATGCTTCTGATCTACCCGAACCTCTACGCGGACACTTCGGCGTTGACCCTGTTGCCCCGACACCCCCTCATGAAGAAGCTCCTCCGCCATCCGGAGGTTCACTCCAAGTTCTTGCACGGAAGCGATCACCCGTTGCCCATTCTCCCCTGGGTTTTCTGGCCAAAGCTGAAATGGGCCACGATCCGCGACCTGCAGAGACTCAATCCGCTGGACCGGGACGTACAGCTCAAACGATACCTGGGATGGCCGGAAGCGGTGTTCTCCCGGAGCTTTTCGTTGTTGCGGAAAACACAGCCACGGAATGGTCCTTGAGGCAGTGAGGCATTCAGGGGCGACCACTAGTCGCTCATGAGGAAAATGACGGGTCGCACGTCCTCTTCTGGTGTCCACTCCCAGTAACGCAGAAGGATGGTGTAAACCATCAGGCCGGTCTCGCCTTCTCCCCAGACAAGATACCGCAGCGCTTGACTCATCAAGTTCAGCCGCGAGAGCCCAAGAAAGATGCTGATGGGATTGATCACTTCACTCATGTAAGCGACGGTGTTGTACACTCTCCCTTCGGTACGGACAACGGCCAAAGCGCGCTAGTGTCAACAGAAAAACTCCCCAAAGCCCAAAGCTATCCCCATCTGCGCTGGCGATCGAGTAGGGAGCGAATGGATCACGACGGACCGAGACAATAGGTGGGGTTCAGTGGGAAGAGGGTTACCGGCGCGTCGTGGCGGGCGGCCCGCCGATTGCCTGGCGCAGGTAATTTGACATATTGACGACATAATGATATGTTTTGATGCATGAGGACCACTGTGCGGCTCAATGACCAACTCTTGGCTGAGGTCAGACAAGTTGCTGTCCGAACGCGTCGAACTCTAACGGCGGTGATTGAGGATGCGCTGCGCGAAATGCTGGCGCGGCAACAACGGCAACCTCGCCGCTCTCGGATTCGCCTCACCACGGTGGGCGGAAGGGGAGTTTTGAGGGGAGTCGACCTGGACGATACCGCGTCATTACTGGACCTGCTGGACCGCCCCAATGCTGCTGATTGATGCCAACGTTTTGGTCTATGCGCACCGCAGAGATGCGACAAACCACCGAATCTACCGGAACTGGTTAGAAGATCTGGTTAGCTCTGATCAAGCGTACGGAATTTCAGATTTCGTCCTGAGCAGCTTTCTTCGAATTGTCACACACCCTCGAATCTTTAGCCCGCCAAGTGTTCTTCGAGCAGCGCTCCATTTTGCCGGGGAGGTCAGAGGTCAGCCCAACTGTGTGCGGGTCATGCCGGGTCCCCGCCACTGGGAAATTTTCGTCGGCCTGTGTCACAAGGCTGGAGCCATCGGCAACCTGGTTCCCGATGCCTATCTGGCAGCATTGGTTATTGAGTCAGGGAGTGAGTGGATCACGACCGACCGCGACTACAGCCGGTTTCCTGGGCTTCGCTGGCGGCATCCCCTGGAATAGGCTGATCATGGCATCTTCTTGTCGAGCGCAAGTCATAGGCAGTTGAAGGGAACACTATCTGATAGCGGCCTGGCGAAACGCTAAGGCTGGCGCTCTTCGTCTTCAGTTTCTTCCGGCTCGAGCTCCGTCGCCCCCACCCCTGGACGGGCTGCGTCCCTGGCCCGCTCTTGCTCCAGGCGATCCCTCAGCTCCTCCACGACCATCGCATAGTCAGGATGATCCACCGCGTTTTGGTGCTGGTAAGGATCCACCTCCAGGTCGTAAAGCTCGGGACGATCCCCCTGGGTCTCGACGTACACATACCGCCCGGTGTGGATCGCTTCGTACGGGGGATTCGGCCAGCTCTCGATGACAAGCGCATCCCGCCATTCGCCAGTCCCCGCCAGCAGGCGCACAAGCGATAAGCCATCCACGTCAGGTGGAATGGGTATCCCGGACAACTCGTACAGGGTGGGGGCAATGTCGATGTTGGCCACCAGCCCAGGCTCTACCCTCGGTCCCCAGACCAGCGGCGGATAGCGCAAAGCAAATGGTACGTGGATCGACGGCTCATACACGCGATTCTTTCCTTGCTGAATCCGGTTCTCGCCCCAGAAGAGCCCGTTGTCGGAAATGTACACCACCAGAGTCTGATCCAGCCTGCCTTGCTCTTTCAGAAGGGTCAGAATGTCGCTGATGGCCTCGTCCAGGGGCTTCAGCGTTTGGAGCTGCTTCCGGCGGAACTCGTCGATGGATTCGATCTGCCTCCGGCTGAAGGGACGGATGGCCTGCAGCCAGGCGGGCTTGTCCGACACGTCCTCCTCGTTGAAATTGGGCGGCCGGTGGGGAGGCAGGTCCTGATAAAGATTCTCGTCGCCGGGCGCGGGGTCAGCGGGCGAATGGGGGGGCGTTGGGCGCGAAAAGGAGAAAAAACGGTCGATCCCTGGGCGCCTGAAGCAGGAACCGCAAGGCATGGTCCCGGAGGAGGTGGGTGATGTAGCCCTCCTGAACCACCCACTCACCGTTCAGTTGAGCCGCGGATCGAAAAAGCGGCTTCCTCCACCTGCGTGCGCCACCCAGAAGTCAAACTCCGAGCGAGCGGATCCATCCCACGAGTTCAGGTACTTGCCCACCAGGCCCGTATAGTAACCAATCTCGTGGAGCCGCTCTGCCAAAGTCGTTCTAAAGAGCGGGTCGGGATTTCTCCAGACGCCATGGTTGCGGGCATACATCCCTGTGAGAATACTGGAGCGGCTCGGGCAACAAAGGGGAGTGGTGACGTAACCGCGCTCGAACGAGACCCCCTCGTCCACCAACAGGGCCTGGGTCTGGGGCATGAAGTGACGATTGAACGTGTCGAAGCGTTGATCGTCGCTGATGATGATGAGGAAATTCGGCCGGTCGGCTTGGGCAAACAGGCTCGGGGAGGCAACGGGGAAACCAAACAGGAGGAGGGCCAACAGGACCCGCATCGTCGCTCGCTGCTGGGCTACGACTTCCTCAAAGAGGGGGCAAAGGTCTCCAGGTTTTTTTCGGGTA
This sequence comes from Acidobacteriota bacterium, assembly GCA_016210925.1. Lineage (GTDB taxonomy): Bacteria > Acidobacteriota > UBA6911 > JACQTF01 > JACQTF01 > JACQTF01. Next base: position 9,860 of record JACQTF010000182.1, read on the forward strand.
TGGCGGCTCAGACGGTGAAGGATTCGCCGCAGCCGCAGGTTCCCTTGGCGTTGGGGTTCATAAATCGGAACCCCTTGCCCATCAGGCCATCCTCATAGTCCAGCTGGGAGCCAGCCAGGTAGAGCCCGCTCTTCAGGTCGACGAACACCTTGACCCCGTCGAACTCGTACACCTTGTCGCCGGGCGCCGGGTTTTCATCAAACTGCATCTGGTACTGCAGGCCGGAGCACCCGCCTCCCAGCACGCGAACCCGCAGGCCCACTTCCTTGCCTTGTGCCTTGATGACGTCCTTCAGCTTGGTGAGGGCCTTCTCGGAGACTGTAATCATAGGGCCACCATCCTTCAAGCTTCACTCTAGCGAAAATGGCCCCGTTTGTCAATCGGTCTGCATCAAGTCTGTGTTAGTCAGCGTCATGTTGGGGTCAGCGAACTGCTGACGGGTGCTGCAAGCAAGCGCTTGACAGGGTCGAAAAAAGTAGCTATTTTAATGGAGAAGTGGCTCCTTGAGAGGAAGCGATGAAGGTCATCACGGCTAAAGCGCTGAAGAACCGGACGGGCGAGGCCCTCCGCTATGTTGCCCGGGGCGGAAAACTCGTTGTCACGCGCCGGGGTAAGCCGCTGGCCGTCCTCGCTCCCGCCACTGAGCTGACCCA
>JACQTF010000187.1 GCA_016210925.1 Acidobacteriota bacterium
ATGCAGCACGTGGACCAGGCCGTCAAGCAGATCGCGGCCTCCCGGGAGGGCTCCCTGAAGGCTCAGGACTCCACCAAGGCCGAATACCTCTTCCAGCTGGGGGAGGCGGTGCGCCAGCTGGTGGACTTGATGAACAGAGACATCGAGGCCCACGGCGGCGGAAACCCCCTGTTCGTGCTGATCCTCCGGAGGCTGGAACAGTACGACGTCCACGTGGAGTTCTCCAAGGAGCGAAAAGCTTTCTTCTACGACAACTGGGCGTTCCGGGAATACGGCAAGCTCGCTCCCAAGGGAGCACGGGCCGCCAAAGCCGAGTTCCGCCTCATCGAGGATGCCTTTTACCGGCTGCAGGAGGGTGACACGGCCGGCCTGGAGAAGGCCATCCAACGCAAGGAAGCCTTCTTGAGCCGATTCCCTCGAGACCGGCAGGCGTTGACCGTGAAGTTTTTTTTGGCCGTGGACCACATGCAGCTCGGGAAATGGCAACAACAAAAGGGCCTCTCCCAGCAAGCGAAAGAAAACCTGGCGCGGGCGTCGCTTTACTGCCGGGAGATCGTCAAAAAGTACCCAGGGACCAACGAGGCGCTCTCGGCAAAAGACTTGTTAAGAATGCTGGGAAACAGTTAAACTAAAAAACCTAAAAGTGAGAACGCCGTCTTGGTTTTAGGTTTCAGCTTTCAGGTTTCCTTGGAGGTGTAGCATGCGGGACAAAATCCTACCCCTGTTCCTCTTCGCGATCCTTGTGGCGGCGGCGCTCTTCTTGGCCCGGGAGTGGGAACCAGGCACGACGGCTTACGCGAGCCGAGTCGCAAACCCGGCCAACCTGGCCCCCAAAGCTCTCGACACGCCCCGGATCGACTCGGTGGAACCCCTGATGTCCAACGTCCGCCACATTCTCACCCGGACCACCCCCCGGAGCCAGGTGGCGGGTTACTCCATCAAAGGCGGAGAAAAAATCTTGTGGTTCATGCCCGGGGACACGGACCCGCTGGTCAAAGAGGCCTTTCTCAAGGGTTTCAAGGAAAAAAACTGCACAGTGGACATCATCACCGTAGATGCTCAGGGAAGGGAGAGTAGCCAGGGTTTTCGAATCTCCAGCCAGCGCTCGTTCGACGCACCCTCCATCGAGCGGCGGCTCCGGAGGTCCGGGCTGTTCCGCCAGGCGGGTTGGATGAGGATGGCGGCCAAAGAATATGACCGCGTGGTGGGCGCCGAGTTTACCAGCGATGATCCGGAGGATCCCATCATCCGGACGGGCCTGGAGTTCCAGTGGGACACCCGGGAACAGCTCTCCAGCCCGGCGGTGAAATTCCCCTATCACGACCTCTACAACACCATCGATCGCAAGGTCTGGGAAATCATCCGCCAGGCCAAGGACGTTCACGTCACGGACGCCCAAGGAACCGACCTGAAATTCACCTGGTTTCCGGAGCACTGGATGATGGTCGAAGGGACTTATCCCGGCATGCCCCGAAGCCCGGGATTCATCAATCACATGTTTGGCCCCGGCTCCTCGGAGAACCCCATCATCCCCGGCCACATCATGGCCTATCCCCGGGGCGGTGAACTGCCCGAGGCGAACGCGGAGGGGGTGGTGGTGGCCAGCATCGGCCAGGATGGACCCCGCCCGCTCCCGGAAAACATCCGGCTCCATTACAAAGGGAGTGAGATCCAGCGAATCGAGGGCGGCGGCTATTTCGGGCCCACCTGGGAGAAGCTGCTCAAGGAAACCGACGACATCAAATACCCCAACTACCCCCGGCCGGGAACTCGGTGGCTCACCGAGATCAGCATCGGAACCAATCCCAAGATCAGCGGACCCGTGAACATCCCCGAGCTGGTCAACGATCCCCGCTACGGCCGCCATGTCTACAGCATGTGGACTTTTGCCCGGGATCGCTCCGGAGTCATCCACGTGGGACACGGCACCCGGTCCAGCCAGTGGTGGGCCCAGGCCCGGGATCTGCCCGTTTACCACATCCACGTGTGGATCTATTTCAACACGTACAAGGTCCAGACCCGGGACGGAAGGGATGTCACGCTCCTCGACAACGGTCACCTGACCACCCTGGACGATCCCGAGGTGCGCCAGATCGCCTCGAAGTACGGCAGCCCCGACGAGATCCTACGGGAGGATTGGGTCCCAGCCCTGAACGACAAGAACCAGCTGGAACTGCCGAAGTCGAAATTCGTCTCCTGGCAGGAATTCATTCAAACAGTGCCCGCAAGCCTGCGGTAGGTGGGAACTTCAGACGGCGCTCTGCGGGCCGGACGCCGGCCCCACCTCGGCAGGGGAAGAGGAAATCGGGAGTGATGGGGAACCCTGGCCAATTCTGTGCCCGCTGGGGTCAGTCGCCGGGTGCCCGGGACGCCCGCACTTCTTCCAAAAGTTCATCGATCAAACTCAGGCCCTCCGCCAAATCATCGGGCTCGGGACCGTAACCGATCCGCAAGTAACGATCCATCCCGAAGTGATCACCAGGGACGATGAGAACGCTCTTCTGGTGAAGCAGCCGGTTGACCAGCTCCGTGGAGTTGAGATCCAGGTCGTAACGAAGATAGGCGATGGCCCCGGCGCCGGGAGGAACGTGATGAAACAGTTCCCGATGCCTTCCCACCCAATGGGCCAGGATGGGATAATTCGCCTGCAAAATCTTCCGCGTCCGGGCCAAGATTTCTTCCCGGTGGTCCGGACGCAGGGCGAGGCGCGCCAGCTGGTCGCTCAGCATGCCGGGACCGATGGTGGTGTAGTCGTGGTGGGACCAGAAGCGCGCGATGAGATCCGGGGCAGCGACGATCCAGCCAATGCGCAAGCCGGGAAGACCGTACGCCTTGGACAGGCCGTTCGTGATGATGACCTTCTCGGAATGGCCCCAGAAGCTCGCCGTCGTTCGCCCCTCGAGTTCGGCACCCTGGTAGACCTCATCGGCCAGCAGCCACGCTCCGACGCGGTCGGCCAGGTCGCAAATGAATTTCATGGCTTCGCCGCTCAAAATGAACCCGGTGGGATTGTTCGGATTGCACACGATGATCATTTTGGTCTTGAGGGAGACCGCCTTTTTCAATTCCTCCAGATCGGGGGCCCACCGGAGTTCCTCACGGAGATGGAAAGGTCTCACCGTGGCGCCAAAAGCGCGGGCCAGGCCCCAGATCTGCATGTAGTTCGGCACCATGAACGCCACTTCATCCCCGGGCTCCAGGAGGCTCCACGTGGCGACAAAGTTCGCCTCTGAGCCCCCGTTGGTGACCAATATGTTTTCCAGGGTCGTCCCCGGATAGAGCCGGCTGATCTCGTTCCGAAGCTCCTCGGTCCCGTTGGACTGGCTGTAGCCCAGCCCGGTCTCCAGCATTCGGTCCCTGAGCTCAGCAGAGGTCACCAGCTCTCTCACGGACATGGGATGCACGCCGCTCTCCGACAGGTTTTAGCGGACAACGTTCTCCCACGTGGATTGCATCCGCTCCATTTCAAAGCGTTCGATTTTCATGCCACCCTCCACCGGTGCGCCCCAGCACCTTGTGCTAAGATAGTCGCCGCGCAAGTCAAACACAACCGCAGAAGTCGCGGACCACCCGTCCGTGGCAGCCATAATGGAATTATGCTGACCAGTCTTTGCCGGCAACCGCAGGTTCCGGAGGGCCTTGACAAGCGCCCGAGAACGCGAAAGAATCGCCGCGTTGATTGGAAGTCCGAGAACCAGGATATGCAGACCAGCATACTC
>JACQTF010000183.1 GCA_016210925.1 Acidobacteriota bacterium
GCGCATGCGGGAACCCGGTATGGCATCTCGTTTCCGGTGCTGTGCCGGGCGAGCTTCGGCGTCCGGGGCGCGCATCTGCCCGCCCTCTTGCGCAGTTTGGTGGCCTGCGGCTGGTTCGGGATCCAGACGTGGATCGGGGGAGCCGCTCTCGATGTCCTGCTCTCCTCCATGAGCCCAGCCTGGAAGGCAGTCCCCGGTCACCTCGGGCTCTCTTTCTTTATCTTCTGGGCCGTGCAGGTCGTCATCATCATCCGCGGTATGGAAGGCATCAAGTGGATCGAGGGTTGGGGAGCACCTTTGCTCCTGTTGGGCGGTGTGCTCCTCCTCCTCTGGGCTGTCCGGGAGGTGGGAGGCCTGGGGCCGGTCTTGTCCGGCGCGTCCCGTTTGCACAGGGAGGGCCAACACCGGCCTTTCTGGAGCATCTTCTGGCCCTCCCTCACTGCGAATGTGGGGTATTGGGCCACCCTCTCCCTTAACATCCCCGACTTCACCCGCTTCGCCCAAAGCCAGCGGTCCCAAATGCTGGGCCAGGCGCTGGGCCTTCCTCCAACCATGCTGGCGTTTTCGTTCATCGGGGTGGCGGTCACCAGCGCCACCGTGGTCTTGTACGGTCGCGCCATCTGGGATCCGGTGGAGCTGGTGAGCTTCTTCGGAAACCCCTGGCTGGTGGGCTTTGCCATGCTGGTCATCATGGTCGCTCAGATCACCACCAACATGGCGGCCAACGTGGTGGCTCCGGCCAGCGGCTTCTCCAACCTCAGCCCACGATACATCTCCTTCCTGACCGGTGGCTTGATTACGGCAGCCCTGGGAGTCTTCATGATGCCCTGGAAGCTCTTGGCGAGCGCCGGAAGTTACATCTTCACCTGGCTCGTGGGCTATTCGGCCCTGATGGGGGCACTGGGCGGAATCTTGATTTGCGACTACTGGGTCCTTCGGAAGAGGAAGCTGTTCTTGGAAGAGTTGTTTTCGTTCCGGGGAAGGTATACCTTTACCAATGGGATCAACTGGAGAGCAGTCGCCGCTTTCTTTCTCGCTGTCCTGCCGGTGCTCCCGGGCTTTCTCAGGGCGGCCACCACCCCCGGAGGGATTCCCAGCGACCCCAACTTCTTTGACATCCTTTATACTTACGCGTGGTTCCTGTCCTTTGCGATCTCTTTTCTGGCCTACGGGTGGCTCATGAGGAATTCTGCCGCGCATGGAAAAATTCCATGATAAGATGGGGCCATTCGAGGACCAGCTTGAAGCATCAGGTGAACTTCGTGAGGCAGATAAAGCGATGAGGACAAAAACGCAATATACGGCCGACGAGCTGTTTCAAATGCCGGACGACGGATATCGCACCGAGCTCGTCAAAGGGGAGTTGGTTCGCATGACACCGGTCGGAGGACGGCATGCCCAGCTGACAGGCATCATCTACGAGAAAGTGAAACTTCACGTCGCTGCCCGCGGTCTGGGCGTGGTTTGTGTCGGTGATCCCGGCTTCATTCTTTCAAGGGACCCCGATACCGTTCGGGCTCCGGATGTTGCGTTTGTCTCGCACGAGCGCATTCCCAAAGAGGGCGTGCCGCGCGGTTACTGGAGTGGTGCGCCCGACCTGGCGGTCGAGGTAGTCTCCCCCCATGACCGCTACGTGGAGATTCTGGAGAAGATCAAAGAATACCTGGAAGCGGGCACGCGGCTGGTGTGGGTAGTGGACGACGGGGCGCGCACGGTGACCGTCCATCGATCACCTAAGGAGATTGAAACCGTTACGGAAGACGACGCGCTCACGGGAGGCGATGTCCTTCCCGGCTTTTCGTGTCTTGTGTCGGAGATTTTTTCCGAATAGAAGAGAAGGGAAATGAGCAGAATCGTTCGCGGAGCTCTGATTCAGGCTAAGCTGCCAATTGCGGCCGACGCGCCTCTTCCCACTTTGAAGCAGGCCATGCTCGACAAGCACGTGAAGCTGGTGGGGGAGGCTGCGTCCAAAGGCGCTCAGGTCGTCTGCCTGCAGGAGTTGTTCTACGGTCCCTATTTTCCGGCCGAGCAGAATGCCAAGTGGTACGAGCTGACTGAGAAGGTCCCGGAGGGGCCTGCCGTTAAGCTCATGCAGGAGCTGGCCCGCAAGCACGGCATGGTCATGGTGGTTCCGGTTTACGAAGAGGAGATGGCCGGGGTCTACTACAACACGGCGGCCGTTTTGGACGCGGACGGGACCTACCTGGGTAAGTATCGCAAGCATCACATTCCCCATTGCCCACCGGGCTTCTGGGAGAAGTTTTACTTTCGTCCGGGGAACACCGGCTACCCGACTTTTGAAACGGCCTACGCCCGGATCGGGGTGTACATTTGCTACGACCGGCATTTTCCCGAGGGCGCTCGTGTCCTGGGACTGAACGGGGCCGAGATCGTGTTCAACCCTTCCGCCACCGTGGCCGGTCTGTCGGAGTACCTGTGGGAGTTGGAACAACCGGCCCACGCCGTGGCCAACGGCTACTTCGTGGGGGCCATTAACCGGGTGGGCCACGAGTTGCCCTGGGATATCGGGGAGTTTTACGGCAAGAGCTACTTTTGCGATCCGCGCGGACGCATCCTGGCCCAGGGGGCCCGCGACCGGGATGACGTGGTGGTAGCGGACCTGGACCTGGATCTCATCCGGGAGGTTCGCACGGTCTGGCAATTCTTTCGGGACCGCAGGCCGGAAACTTATGGAGAGCTGTCACGCCTATGAAGAACCCAGTTGAGGCAAAGATCCAAACGGGAATGACCCGGGAAGAGATCATCCGGAAGCACCGCGAGTACCTGTTTCCCTGCGTGGCCACGTACTACAAGGAGCCGTTGCCGCTGGTCATGGGGAAGGGCCACTACCTTTACGATACGGAGGGCCGGGAGTACCTGGACTTCTTCGGAGGGATCGTCACCATTAGCGTCGGTCACTGCAATCCGGAGGTGACCCGCAAGATCAACGAGCAGGTGGAGAAGCTCCAGCACGTCTCCACGCTGTTTCCCACCGAGCCGATCGTGGCGCTGGCAGAGCGGATAGCCCAGATTGCTCCTCTGGGGTTGAAGAAGAGCTTCTTCACTAACAGCGGCACCGAGGCCAACGAAACCGCCATCCTGCTGGCCAAGGCGTACACCGGGCGCCAGGAGATCATCGCCCTGCGTCATGCCTACAGCGGCCGGTCCATCATGGCCATGGCGCTGACGGCCCATTCCACGTGGAAACAGGGGATGGCCATCACACCCGGCGTCGTCCACGCTCACAACGCTTATTGTTACCGCTGTCCCTTCGGGCTCACCTATCCCTCTTGCGAGATCGCCTGCGCACGGGACATGGAGGAGCTGATCCAGACCTCCACCACCGGACAGGTGGCCGGCTTCATCGCCGAGCCTATCCAGGGGGTCGGCGGCTTCATTACGCCTCCTAAGGAATACTTCCAGATCACGGTGGACATCGTCCGGAAGCACGGGGGGATTTTCATCTCCGACGAGGTCCAGACTGGCTTCGGGCGCACGGGCGGGAAGTGGTGGGGAATTGAACAATACGGGATCGAGCCGGACGTGATCACCTGTGCCAAAGGCATGGCCAACGGCCATCCCATCGGAGCTACCGTGGCCCGCCCGGAGATCGCCGACTCAATGAAGGGCCTGACGATCTCCACCTTCGGCGGTAACCCCGTCACCGCCACGGCCGCTAAGGCCGTCATCGACTTCATCGAAGAGGAGCACCTCAAGGACAACGCGGCCCAGGTGGGAGCTTATTTGCGCGACCGGCTGGAAGCATTAAAGGAGAAGTACCCTCTCATCGGGGATGTGCGGGGGATGGGCCTCATGCAGGCCCTGGAGCTGGTCAAGGACCGAACCACCAAGGAGCCCGCCCGGGACGAGCTGGCCAGCCTCATGGAACGGACGCGGGAGCAGCAGCTGATCATCGGGAAAGGCGGCCTCTACGGGAACGTCGTCCGTCTGTCTCCGCCGCTGACCATCTCGCGCTCGGACGTGGATGAGGCCATTCGCCGCCTGGACGCCGCCTTCGCCGCCCTGTAGCCCATCCTCAAGAGCCACTGGTCATTTGGGAATGGCGGGCGCCGAGCTTATGCATCGGGATGAGCCCGCGAAAACGAATTCTTGTTGGGCATCTCTCTGTATCCTGTTGGTCACGTCGTATAGAATCGTGTCACGAGCGACTCAAACATGACCATGAGACTGACAGCCGTCTTTTTGAAGGTGGCGGCGGGGTATATCGCATTTGTGGAGGAGCTGCCGGATGCCAATACGCAAGGCGGCACTCTGGACGATGACCGACCAGCATGTTCAATCGCATTTTGACGCAAATGCGGGAGAAAGTTCGACAACGGCAGTATGTAATGACTCACCATGCCAGGAAAGAAATGAATGAAGATGGCCTAACTATTTACGACGTCGAGCGTGGTATCCTGAGCGGCGAGATTCTGGAGCGGCAGCGAGATACGGAAACCAGAGAGCTGAAGTATCGGATAAAGGGTGAGAGGCTAGAAGGAGTCAACCTTGAAATGATCACGAAGATCAGCCCGACCGGCAAGCTGGTCATCATCACCGTCTATTTGACATGAAACCGGGAGGAACTTCGATGCGGTGTGATATTTGTGGGAAAGAAGGTGCGCGCCTTCGCCGGGTCAGTGAGACTTTCGGCAAAGGCAAAGATTTGCTGTTGATTGAAAATGTGCCCCTGGTCACTTGCCCGCAGTGTGGGGAGAGTTACTTCACAGCCGACACGCTTCACGAGATTGAGCGAATCAGACTTCACCGCAAAGACTTTGCTGTTCAGCGCTCTGTAAAGGTTGCCCGATTTGTGGCATAAGGCGTCAAGCGCAACCTAATACTCGTCACTACCCCGGGGGAAAGACATGGTTTGTGCCAACATTTAGACACTGGATGACGCGTATGTATCCAAAGCCAAGTATCCTTGCAGCCGACTCAGCACAATGCATTTTAAGAAGAAGGAGGTGTTGACAACATGTTGGGTGAACAAATTATCCATGATGAGCGCGGTAAGATAATCGGGACGCGGGTACTCCCGTCCACGCCAGGTCAAGGGCCGAAAATGGAACTGACGTTCCAGTCCACTGGCAAAATCTTGGGCATCGACTTCAATAACATAGGAACGGTACAGTCCGTCCCTAAGTCCGAAGGCGTGCTCTATTCGGAAGGTCAAGGCGTAGTAACGACCAATGACGGAGGATCGGCCACGTGGACCTTCCAGGGCGTGGCCAAGCCTACCGGGCCTGGCATGGCCGCTAGTTTCCATGGAAGCGTGTTCTTTCACACAGCTTCCCCCAAACTGGCACGCCTCAACAGCATGTGCGTGGTCGTTGCAGCCGAAGTGGACGGGAGCGGCAATATGAGCGCGGAACTCTGGGAGTGGAAGTAGCTGAAGAACGGGAGTGTCGGCCGACATTGCCGTGGGTCTGGGTGAGGGCTATTCAGTGGCTATACGTTCGAGCACAGATCCAAATGTGCCCGGTTTGTACCGCGACGCCAGCTAACAACGCGTTGAACCCGCCGCCGCTGCACCCGCTGACGCGTGCTGCAGCGGTTCCCTCGCTCGCAAAAAACGCTCGCTCGGCGCGGGTTAACGCTTGGCCGTTCGGCGGACATTGGCAGGATCAACGCGGGTGCAGGCTTGACAGGGTATATACGGTAGTCTATACTGTCATCATGAAGGGCACACGAGCTAAGCTGTTTCAGAACGGTGGGAGTCAGGCGGTCCGGTTGCCGAAGGAGTGTCGCTTCCCGGAGGGTCAGCGTGAGGTCCTCGTCCGTCAGGAAGGACGCCGTGTCGTCCTCGAGCCGGTCGATGAGTGGTCGGAGCGGTTCCGGGCCTGCCTCGGTGCCTGGCGTGAGGAGATTCCGCGGCCCGAGCAACCACGGCTGGCTGACGTTCGGAGTGTGTTTCCCTGATGCTCGAGTACATGCTTGACACCGACACGGTGAGCTTCGCCCTCCGTGGCCAGGGACAGGTCGCCAACCGACTGCTTCAACAACGCCCCTCAGAGCTGTGCATAAGCTCGATCACGCTCGCCGAATTGCGGTACGGTGCCGAGATGAGGCGGTCGCGGAAGCTGCACCGTCTGATCGGCACGTTCGTGGAGGCTATTACGATTGCGCCGTTCGATGGTGCTGCCGCCGATCGCTTTGGCGCCGTTGCTGCCTCGCTCGCCCGGCGCGGCACGCCGATCGGTGGCTATGACACCCTCATTGGGACCCATGCCCTCGCCCTTGGGCTGACCTTGGTCACGAACAACGCGAAGCATTTCGAGAAGATCCCTGGCCTCAAGACAGAAAACTGGGTCTGAGTGGCGTGTGGAGCCGCCGAACAACCGGATGCAGCGGGCGAAGGAACCTCGCCGCTGATCCCGGCCGTTCGGCGACTCGACCACACCCGCGAGCTGTAACGAATACCGTGACCCAAAGCACCGGGCAGATATATTGATATTGCCCGGATCGTCACTTGGGCACGAGAAGGCTAATTGCGCGGTCGTCCAAGAGCTTGCGGACAAGGCGGGAGTATCTATCCTTGCGGAAGTTGACAATACCTGCACAGTACGTGCACTCACGAAAGGAGGACCTTATGCGAATGCTCGTTCATGCGAAGATTCCCCATGAGCCGTTCAACACTGCAGTACGAAACGGGACGGCGGACGAAACACTGAGGCGGATTCTCGCAGATACAAAGCCGGAGGCCGTCTATTTCACGGAATACAACGGTCGGCGCGGAGCCATCATGATCGTCGACATCGCCGATCCTTCGAAGGTCCCGGCGCTGGCGGAACCGTGGTTCCTGTCATTCAATGCCGACGTGGAATTCCACATCGTCATGAGCCC
>JACQTF010000181.1 GCA_016210925.1 Acidobacteriota bacterium
GCCCCTTGGGGACCGCCCAGGACTTCAGGACCCCGTCGACTTCCAAGCGAAAGTCGTAGTGCAGGCGTCGCGCCCGGTGCTTTTGGATCACGAAGGATGGTGCGCTGCCGCGACGGTGGACGGCCCTACCCGGGGGCTCGGGGGTCTTGCGGAAATCTCGTTTTTCCTCGTACTCTTTCAGACCCATGGCTCCCACGCCCGTACTGCTCTTGCGCCTCGGCCCGTCCGGTCGGATCAGCTCCCAGCCAAAGCCCACTGAAACCGACTTGATACTCTGCTATTATCAGGATCAGCGGGCTCCGTCAAATGGTCGATGGACCCGCCGGGGGGGACCGCGATACTGTACCGTGCACCATTTTTCGCCACTTTGATTCAAAACAAACCATTGCAATTCAAAATGCCCGGCTATAATGACCCTCCTTTGACGGCTCCTGGCCGGGACCGGTTCCCCCGATGGGTTCGGAACGAGGTTCACAGCCAGAAAATTCCGTGTTAAGTTAAGCAGTAAAGGAGCTTGCCCATGAGAACCATCTGGAAAGGTAGCGTCGTCTTGGGTTTGGTGTCCGTGCCGGTCCGGCTGCAAGCCGCCATCAGCGCCGACGAGGTGCACTTCCACATGTTGCACAAGGAGTGCCACAGCCGGACTCGGCAACAGATCTTCTGCCCGGTCTGCCAGAGGACGATCGACCGGAAGGAGACCGAGAAAGGCTACGAGTACGAAGAGGACAAGTACGTGGTGGTGGACGAAAAAGAGCTTGAAAAGCTGGAGGCGGAGCGCTCCCGCACCATCGAAATCATTCAGTTCGTCCAGATCCAACAGGTGGATCCCATCTATTACGACCGTCCCTACTACCTGACACCGGACGAGGTGGGGGAGAAGGCTTACCAGCTCCTCACCAAGGCCATGAAGGAGGCAGGGCGCGTGGCCCTGGGAAAATTCGTCCTGAAGAGCCAGGAGCACCTGGTGCTGATCCGTCCCGCCGACGACGGGCTGATGCTCCACTTCATGCGCTACGAACACGAGCTGCGAAAATTGACGGACTACTGGAAGCCGGGGAAGATGGAGGTCCGGGAGAAGGAGCTGCGGCTGGCCGAGCAGTTGGTGGAGAGCCTGACGGAAGATTTCTCGCCGGAGAAATACAAGGACGAGTACCGGGAGAGCCTCTTGGGCCTGATCCAGGCGAAGATCGAAGGACGTTCGGTGGCCGTGGTGGAACCGAAGCGCGAAATGGGCCAGGTGGTCAATCTCATGGACGCCCTCAAGAAGAGCTTGGAGGGGGCGGCAAAGGGGGTCAAGCGGCCCGCGGCGCGGGTCGCCGCTGCCGCGGAGCGCGCCGCGTCCCCCGTCGCCGGATCACGCAAACGTCGCGCCAAACATTGAGCTCGGAGGACACCGAGCCCGGAGCTGCAATCCGCGGAAAGGATCCCACTTCTTTCGGCTCTCACTCCGGTTCTCGGCGTCACAATGAAACATGGCCGATTCCTATAGCCTGGAAGAGGCCGCCCACATCCTCAAGGTCTCTCCCGGGAAGCTCCGGAAGTGGGACCAGAGCGGGCTCGTCTCACCCAGCATCAAAAACCCAAAGGGCGACTGCTACGATTTCCAGGATCTGATTGCCCTTCGGGCCGCCAAGGAACTGGTGGACCGCGGCCTCTCCCTGAGAAAAATCGCTGCCACCCTGGTCCAGCTTCGGAGGAAGCTGCCGGGCCTGCGGCAGCCGCTGGCATCGGCTCGGATCGTAGCCTACGGCAACCGGATCGCCATCGGTCACCGGGGAAAGTTACTGGAGCCCAGGACGGGCCAGCTCCTGTTCAGCTTTCGCGTGAACGAACTGGTCCGGGAATTCAAAAGCCGGAAGGAGAGCTCCGGGGCGGCACCCGGGAGGGATGCGGACGGGTGGTTCCGACAGGGCCTGGAGCTGGATCAGAACGAAGCGACCTTCGACGGGGCCATCGAAGCTTATCTCCGCGCAGTCCAATTGGATCCCCGGTTCGCGGACGCCTGGAACAACCTGGGCACTATCTATTACAAGAGCGGCGACCTGAAGCGCGCGGAGCAGTGCTACCGAAAGGCCATCGCCTGCGACCCGGACCACCGGGAAGCCCACTACAACCTGGGAAACATCACGGACGAGAGCGGGCGGCTGGACCAAGCCATGAAGTTCCTGGAGAGAGCTCTCGAGATTGATCCCACGTTCGCTGATGCCCACTTCAACCTGGCGCTGGTGTACGAGAAGAAACTTCTCCGACGCCGCGCGCGGGCCCACTGGCAGACCTACCTGCACTACGATTCCAGCAGCCCCTGGGCGGCTTTCGCCCGGCGTCGCCTGGAGGGCAACTGACCCTCCCTCGAGCCGTCTTCGCGTCCGTTCGTTCACGCCGAGGGAGACGCGAAAAGGAAGGAGGACGTCCGGCTTTTCTCCAGCGGCTCGAGGAATTTGACACCGATGCCGAAAGTGGAACCGGTGGAGCCCTGCTCGACCCGCACCACCCGTGCCGTGACCCGTTCCCCGCCCAGCAGCAGGCTGACCAGGCTGTCCTTGTCCAGAGGGCGGTACAGGTAGAAGTAGGCGCCCGTCGAGCTGATGTTGAGGGTGCTGGTCTGTTCCATGAAGGTCTGCTCCGAACCGCTGCTGGCGGAAATCACGAGTTGCAGCGGGCTCCGGTAACGCTCGTAAGTCCTCCGCTCCGTATCCATGATGCCCCCAAGCTTAGATCAAGCGCCTGCCCCTGGCAATGAAAAACGACCGTTCGCCCTCATCCCGCTCGGGATGGGACGTGGCCCGGGAGGCCGGCGGGCCGGGTCCGGAATCGTCGCATCCCGGGCTACTGAAGCTCGATCCGGGGAGGGACAACAGTCGGGGGCTGTCCGGCGACCTTCTGGCGCTCCAGCTCCCGCTGGCAGTCCAGGAGGCGACCCAGGAAGGCGTCCAGGTCGATGCCACCGTAGCGAGGACGAAAACCCTCGAGTTTCTCCATGCCCGTCTTCAGTAAGGAACGGGTCCCGGCGTAGTTGCTTTGCTGGAAATGGTGGAAAGCAGCAGCGACCTGGATGAGGCCTTGCAGGAAAAGCTTGGCGGGGCCTGGTTCTTCCAGCCAGAGCTCTTCCCAAACCTCGTGGCTCTCGAAAAACTCGCCGGCGTTAAACAGCTCGACTCCCCGACGGTACCGATCGCTCTCCGGATCGTACATGGCCGTCACCCCGCACCTACCCCTTACTTTCGTCCAAAATCCATCTTCATTCTAGTAGGTGCGGGATCAGCGGGCCAGCTCCGCCAGCAGGGCGTTGTTGGCGGCCAGGTACTTGGCTTCCACCCAGAGGGCTGCCAGATTGGACGCGATGGCCAGATAAGACAGTCCCGCGTGGAGGAAAACGGAAATGACGCCCGTGTGCACGCCGCCGCCCAGGATGGTCACCACCATCGTCAGCCCGATGGCCGCCGTGGCGAAGGGGAAGACCCGGGCCTTGAAAAGCCGCGTCTGCCGCAGATGGGATTCGTCCATCCGGTGTTCCCGAATGTACTCACGGATCGTGCGGCCGCTCCCGATGAAGAAGAACATGGTCATGCTGTGGGAGAAGACGGTGATCAGGGCCGAAACGATGGCGAACAAAAAATGGTAGTGAAACGCGCCGGGCTGAGGAATCCGGTAGCCGAACCAGACGGAGATGCAAAGGCCGAGGATGGAGACTACGGTGGCGGTGAGCAAAGCCAGCGCCATTACTGCATTCTAAGCGATGGGCCGCCGGGGTGTCAATCCGGAAACGGCGGGGACGGCGGGGAGCCCGGTCCTGCGCCGTTTTCCATTCAGCAAA
Source organism: Acidobacteriota bacterium (assembly GCA_016210925.1). Classification (GTDB taxonomy): domain Bacteria; phylum Acidobacteriota; class UBA6911; order JACQTF01; family JACQTF01; genus JACQTF01. The sequence goes on from JACQTF010000181.1 coordinate 3,815, forward strand.
GATTTTGTCATCCAGCCGGATGGATGGTATGATAAACACCGCGACCGACACGCTACAGGACGACGGCCGGCGCATGAAGGTGCAAACAGGAAGACGAAGAGGAAACCAGTCAGACAAAGATCCCAACCCAATCTCCCGCCGGCGCTCGGCGGCCTGGCGGCGCGCGATTTTCCCGCGGCCTCATCTCCCGATTCCCTTCGATTGCCGCGGGCAAACCCATCGTGACGTAAACCGATGAACATCACCCTCCTCTTCGACCACGATCCCGCAGAAGGAGCGGAGCACGATGTCGCAGAGCGGGACATTGCCGCCGCCCTCCAGGAAGCCGGCCACACGGTGAACCTGCTCACCATCTACGACGATCTGGACCAGTTCCTCAAAGGGATCAAGAAGCAGCGGCCCGACGTGGTGTTTAACCTGTGTGAATCTTTCGCCGGCAACAACCGGTGGGAGATGCACGTGGCCGCGGTGCTGGAACTGCTCCACGTGCCGTACACGGGAGCCCCGCCGACTTCCCTGCACCTGGCCCAGGACAAGGCTCTGGCCAAAAAGATCTTCACCGCCAACGGCATCCCTTCACCAGCCTTTGCCGTGGCGGGCAAGGGAAAACTTCCCGCCCTGAAGTACCCCCTCCTGGTCAAGCCGCTGTATGGCGATGCTTCTCTGGGAATTGACGTCAAGTCCGTCGTGCATACCCCTGAGGAGCTCTCCCACCGGCTCAAGAAAGGCCGCGGCGACGCTCCCCTCATCATCGAGGAATACGTCGAGGGGAGGGAGTTCTACGTGGGGGTCCTGGGCAACGAGGATCCGCAAGTCCTTCCCCTCATCGAGATGGATTTCTCCAAGTTGCCGGCGGGACGCCCCCACATCGTGGACTGGAAGGCCAAGTGGGAGGAGAGAACCGTGGAATACCGAGGGACGACTCTGGTGTTCCCCGACGATTTGCCGGAAGCGTTGCAGCGAAACATCGGCGAGATCGCAGTGAAGACCTACCGGGCCCTGGAACTGCGCGACTATGGGAGGGTCGACTTCCGGGTTCCGAAAAACGGCGAGCCCCACGTCATCGAGGCAAATCCCAACCCTTACCTGGACAAGGAAGCCGAGTTTGTCCGAGCCGCCCAGCGCGCCGGTTACACCTACCCTAAGCTCCTGCAGACCCTCGTGGAATTTGCCCTGTCCAGATCACCCTCCGACAAGAAGTCCTGATCCCGGCCGCGGGTCGCGGGAACGTTCTGGTCGCCGACTCCACTCCCACGCTCCAACGAATCCACGCCGGCAGCCACCGCCCGCTCTGTCCCCTGGAGCGTCAAGGAGCTTGGGCGGAAAATCCCAGCGCCGCTGCACAGTCCTCTGCGGTAGTCAGGAGAGAGGACTCTTCGCCCGACGCGGCCGCCAGTTGCAGCCCGAGCGGGAGGCCCTCCTGGGAAAGGGCCATGGGAATCGCCACGGCGGGTAGTCCCAACGCCGTCCAGGGTCCGTTGCAGCGCGGGTCTCCGGTCCTGGCCAGACCGCGGGGCGCCTGCCCGGGGGCAGCCGGCGTGAGAAAGACCGGATGGGTGGCCAGCAGACCGCTGAAATCCCGGCGGGCTTGCTGGATGCGCTCCAGGGCGCTCTCGTACACGCGGTCGGGAAGGGCAAGGCCTTCTTTCACGAGTTCTGCCAGCTTGGCCCCCATCGCCTCTCCGTGCTTCTCCCACCTCTCCCGGTGGGTTTCCGCGCCTTCGAACTTGAGCACGACCTGAAGGTCATCGAGGAGGCGGACGAAACTCTGGGGTACGGGCGCGGTGGCCACGCGGAACCCTTTCGCGGACAGCCGGTCCGCGCATCTTTGAAATGCTTCTTCCATCTCTTTGTCCGCGCACATGGCCACAAAAGGGTCGGGAATCGTCAAACGTTTGGGCGCCGGCCTCGCAGGCACATTTTTCCGCAGCGCCCGCCACAGCATGAACATTCCGGCCACCGTGGCGGTGAACAAACCGGCATGATCCAGCGACGGCGCCAGGGGCAACATGCCTCTTGTGGAGAGCTGGCCGTACGTCGGCTTGAGGCCCACGATCCCGCAAAAGGAGGCCGGGCGCAAAACCGACCCGAAGGTTTGACTTCCCAGAGCAAAGGGGACCATGCCGGCAGCCACAGCCGCCGCCGACCCGCTCGAGGAGCCTCCCGGCGTAAAAGCCGGGTTCCATGGATTGGTGGTCGGCCCCGGATCAAAGTATGCAAAGGCAGTGGTCCGCGTCTTCCCCAGCAGGATGGCTCCCGCTTCTCGCAGTTGGATGATCAGGTCGGAATCGGCAGCAGGTATCCGGCCCGCGTACAACGGCGAACCATAACCGGTGGGCATGCCCGCCGTGTCATAGATGTCTTTGGCGCCAAACGGAATGCCGTGCAGGAGACTTCGCCGCGCACCCCGCGCCAGCTCCGCGGTCCGCTCCCTGGCCTCCGCCCGTGCCGCGTCGGTCGCAAGGTGAGCCCACGCCTGAACCTGCCCCTCGCGCTTTCCAATCACTTCCAGGCAGAGTTCCACCAAATCCGTAGGAGAGAGGGTCCCGGCTTCCAGTGCACGGATGCACTGCTCCAGAGGTGGAACCCGACCCTGTGACCTGGAAATCGACTTGAGCTGTTTCGGGAAGAAGCCAAGCACTCCCCAGCCCGTCATGGATAAAAACCCCCTTCGGTCCATCATTCCTCCCCATCGTGCAGATTCCCGCTGAGTGCGGAAAGACGCGGGACAGCCATCCCTCGCGCTCCTTTGCCTCAGACGACAGCATAGCCGCAAAGTCGCTCCAGGTCTGGGAAGGAGCGACGCCGGGAAGGAGCAGCGGCGACACACAAGCGCGTGGCTCACAATGTCTTCCAGCGCCACGCCGGCGAGAGGTGGGTCTTCAGGCAGGTCTCTGCTTCCCGCGCTTTTTCTTCCGGACCTCCTGTCCGGAATGCTCGCCCCGGAAGCCCGGCTGTCCTCCCAAAGCGTCCATCTCGCTGCCCACCGGATCCCGGTCGCCGCAAGGGTACGCGTCGTCTTTCAGGAAGTGCTCCGGAAGTTCCAGAGGGATCTTGGGGAAGACCTCTTTCTTTCGACGCGCCATAGCCCACTTTGTGAAACTCGAGACTTGAAACCGTTCTTGATTTCAGGTTTCAGGTTTCGAGTTTCAGGTCTTCTTAGGGCCTACTTCAGCTCTGCCATGATCCGATCCAGGGCCTGCTGGGGCGGCCGAACTTTCTCCTGGGGCAGGGTGGCCAGAGGCTCATCGCACAAGTGCAACAGGTCCAGGAAGCTCTTGCAGGCCGGGTTCACGTAGACCAACCCCGTCAGGACCTCACCCGTCTGCCTGGACTCCTCCAGGATTCGCAGCGCCTCCCGGCGATCGAAGGGATTGTAATCCCGGGCCAGCTTCTTCAACAGGAGGCGGGAGCCGTCGTGCATCTCGACCTCGCGGGTGGTGCCTTCGTCGTAATCCACCTGGATCTGCTCGAAGAACGGGACGAACCCGATCTCGTGGAGTAACTCCTCGTGTTCCTTAGCGTACTTGTAGCTCTTGGTGGAACCTTCGTGGTTGTTGAAGGTGACACAGGGGCTGATGACGTCCAACATGGCGGTGCCGTTGTGGGCCAGGGCGCCCTCCAGCAGGGCCACCAGCTGCTTGGGATCACCGGCAAAGGAGCGAGCCACGTAGGAGCATCCCATCTCGATGGCCAGCGAGCAACAGTCGATGGCCGGCAGGTCATTGATCACTCCGGTTTTGAGCCTGGAGCCCTCGTCCGCAGTGGCTGAGAACTGCCCCTTGGTCAAACCGTACACCCCGTTATCCTCGATGACATACACCACCGGCACGTTGCGGCGGAGCATGTGGCAGAACTGGCCCAGGCCGATGGAGGCCGTGTCGCCGTCCCCGCTGACCCCGATGCAGATCAACTGGCGGTTGGCCAGCATGGCGCCGGTGGCCACGGCCGGCATGCGGCCGTGGACCGCGTTGAACCCGTGGGCGCGGTTCAGAAAATAAGCCGGGGTCTTCGACGAGCATCCGATCCCGCTCATTTTGGCCACCCGATGCGGCTCGATGCCCAGTTCCCAGAACGCCTTGATGATCTGGCTGGTGATGGCGTCGTGACCGCATCCGGCGCACAGGGTGGAGTCGGCGCCCCGGTAATCAGCCATGGTCAGACCGATGCGATTCACGTTTTTGGGCCTCTCTACTACGGTGGACATGATCTCAACCTCGCTCTCCTGAACTACCGGACTGTTCCTGGGCCAGAATGGCGTCGGTCACGAAACGGGCGTCGATCGGAATGCCGGTGTAGTGGCGCACGCTGCGGATCTTGGGGGCTTCCTCCTTTACCTCGAGACGGATGAGGTCCGCCATCTGGCCGTCCCGGTTCTGCTCGACCACGTAGACGCGCTTGTGGCGCGCCACGAACTGGCGAATTTGCCCGTTGAAGGGAAGCGCCCGGATCCGGAGGTAGCTGGTGGACATGCCGGACTCCCGCCGGAGCTGGTCCTGACATTCGGTGACGGCCCAGTGGCTGGAGCCGTACGCGATGATCCCAATCTCCGCCTCGGGTTCCACGCTTTCCACGGGAGCGGGTACCTTCTGCCGGGCGGTCTCGTACTTCCGCGCCAGGCGATCCATCAGGTTCTTGTAGTCCTCCGGGCGCTCGGAGTATTGCGCTCTTTCATTGTGGCCGCTGCCGCGGGTGAAATAGGCTGCCAGGGCATGAGGGGTCCCGGGCAGGGTCCGGTACGGGATACCGTCGCTGTCCACGTCGCGGTACCGCTCGAACTTTTCCAGCTTTGTCAGCTGTTCCGCCGTGAGCACCTTGCCTCGATCCAGGGGTTTCTTCGGATACTTGAACGGGTCCGCCATCCAATTGTTCATCCCCAGGTCCAGGTCGCTCAGGACAAAGACCGGGGTCTGGAACCGCTCGGCCAGGTCAAAAGCCTCGATGGCCATCGTGTAGCATTCTTCCGCGCTGGATGGAAAGAGCACGATATGCTTGGTGTCGCCGTGGGACAAGAAAGCGACCGACAGGATGTCGCCCTGAGACGTGCGGGTGGGGAGACCGGTGGAGGGGCCGATCCGCTGGATGTCGAAGACCACCGCAGGGATCTCGGCAAAATAACCCAGTCCGGTGAACTCCGACATGAGGGAAATCCCGGGTCCGGAGGTGGAAGTCATGGCCCGGGCGCCAGCCCAGCCCGCCCCCAAGGCCATCCCCAGCGCTGCCAGCTCGTCCTCGGCCTGCACGATGGCGAACGTGGCCTTGCCCGTCTCCCGATCGATGCGGTACTGTTTCATGTAGTCGATCAGGGTCTCGCACAGGCTCGAGGAGGGCGTGATGGGATACCAGGTCACCACCGTGCAGCCCGCAAACATGGCTCCGATGGCCGCGGCACTGTTGCCGTCGATCAGGATCTTGCCCAGGGTCTTGTTCATGCGTTCCACCCGGTAGGGATCGCGCTTGGTCAAATGCTCCCGGGCATACTGGAGCCCCAGATCCACCGCTTTCAAATTCAGCTCCACCGCCTTCGCTTTGGCCTTGAATTGCTTTCGAATCGCCGCTTCCACTTCGTTCCGCTCGATGGAGAGCAATTGGGCAAGCACACCCACGTAGATCATGTTCGCCAGAAGCTTTCGCAGGCGCACTTCGGGGGTCACTTCGGCGGCCAGTTTCTGAAATGGAACCGGATAAAAGATCACGTCATTGCGCAGCTGGTTCAGGCGAAGGCTCTCCTCATACACCACCGCCCGTCCGGGATCCAGTTGGAGCACGTCTTCCCTGGCGGTCTCGGGGTTCATGGCCACCAGGAAATCGATCTCTTTGCGACGAGCGATCCAGCCATCTTTACTGGCCCGGATCGTGAACCAGGTGGGCAGACCTGCGATGTTGGACGGAAACAGGTTCTTGCCGCTGACTGGGATCCCCATTTGAAAGATGGAGCGCATCAGAACCGAGTTGGCCGACTGGCTTCCAGATCCGTTCACCGTGGCCACCTGAATGCTGAAGTCGTTGACGACCGCCGCAGGGGCCCTCAGTTGTACCTCTTCAGCGACTGCGGTCTCTGTGGGAGCGGCCAAAGTAACTACCTCCTGTGATGGCCCGTTCGGGGGGCTCCCCAGCGGATCCCTCCTGCCGTACGGGATTCTCAATTATAACTTATAAGTCACAAATACAAAAATGGACTGTATGCTCATTATGCTCATCCTTTCCTGGCGAAAGGCACAGGAAAATCGCCACTTGCGGTCTTCCAGACGCCCGGGTGTGAACCCTCCCTCCAGGTCGAAACGCCACCCGTGGAAACAGAACCGCCGTAGACGGCCCGACCCCCGGGAACACAGGCAAGGGCACAGCCACTGAGCGGCTAAAGATTTACAAACGGGCCGGAATGGAATTAAGATTTTCGAGCAGCTTCGAGAGGAGGCAGAATGACCGAGAAGGTTCGCATCTACGGCAAGGACACCTGACCGTACACGACGGCGGCCCGTGAGGACTTCGCCAAAAAGAAAATTGCTTTCGAGTACCTGAACGTACAACGGAATCCCAGCGCCCTGGAGGAGATGCTGAGTCTGACCGGAGGTGCCCGCCAGGTCCCCGTGATCCTGGAAAGCGGGAA
>JACQTF010000186.1 GCA_016210925.1 Acidobacteriota bacterium
CCAGGATCCTCCACGCTGACTTTCGGCATGCTGGGATGCGACTTCCATTGCGGCTACTGTCAGAACTGGCTCACGTCTCAGGCTCTACGGGACCCCGTGGCAGTGAGCGAGCCGTCCAACATCTCCGCCCTGGGGCTCGTGAAGTTGGCGAAGCGCTATGGCGCCCGCATGGTGGGAAGCTCCTACAACGAGCCGCTGATCACTTCGGAGTGGGCTGTCGAGGTGTTCAAATGCGCTCGCTCTGAAGGGTTCCGAACAGCCTATATCTCCAACGGAAATGGCACCGAAGAAGTCTTATCGTATCTCCGACCGTGGGTGGACTGCTACAAGGTGGATTTGAAGTCTATGTCCGACAAAAACTACCGCAAACTGGGCGGGAAGCTGGACAATGTTTTGGAAACCGTGTCGCGGCTGATTCGGTTGGGATTCTGGGTGGAGATCGTGACCCTCGTTGTTCCCGGCTTCAACGATTCGGACCAGGAGCTGAGAGACGCCGCGGAGTTTCTGGCGGGCCTCTCCCGGGACATTCCTTGGCATGTCACCGCCTTCCATAAGGACTACAAGATGACCGACCCCGACAACACGCCTCCCAGCACCCTACTGCGTGCTGCGGAGATCGGCAAGGAAGCTGGCCTGCGCTTCGTGTACGCCGGCAACCTGCCGGGTAAGGTGGGTCGCTATGAGCACACTTATTGCCCCCGGTGCAACGAGATGCTGGTCGAACGCTGGGGCTTTAAGGTCTTTAAGAATCTCCTGGCCTCTACGGGCCGCTGCCCTTCTTGCGAGGAGAAGATCCCGGGAATTTGGAACTGACCCCGATCCGGAAGTTTGCCCACGCGCAGAGAAGCCCCGTTTGTGGAGGCGACGATGGTTCTCGAAGAGCGGAAAAAGGGCTTAGAGGAAGAGTACTTCCAAAAGAAAGAAAAGGAGCTGATCGAGAAGATGCGGGTCAAGCTGGACGCAGAGCGCCGCCAGCGGGAGTCCCAGCAAGTGAAAGAGTTCCATTGGATGCGATGCCCGAAATGTGGCGAGCCCATGGAGGAAAGGGACCTGGCCCCTATCAAGGTGGACATCTGCACCCGGTGCGGCGGAATCTATTTCGACAAGGGCGAGTTGGACCTCTTGTTGCAGACCAAGCAGAGAGGGCGCTTCGTGGATCGTCTTTCCCGGCTATTCAAGTAACGGCACGGGACACGCGGATGGGCCCCGCGGTCATGGGGCGCGTTAGCGCATGTTTGCATGGCCACCCGCTAAGTTGTGCTCTATGGACGAACTTCCTCAGCAAGTATCTCCGCATCAATAAATTAACGTAAAAAGGTCTTGACTTTTTTTCTCTCTTAGCTACAATAAACCCTGTTTTTTCGCAACTTTTGCCGAAAAGCGGCACATCCCTCGGAGCCCTGGAAAGATGGAGAATGAGATTCCTATGACGCAAAAGAAACCCGCACCCCGTGAAAATGTCAAGTACGCGCTGACCGTGCGCGGTATGGACAGCAGGGGGGTACCCTTCGAGGAAAGCACCGTCACTGAGAATATCAGCCTCAGCGGCGCGCGAATCTTGACGAAGAGAGATCTAATGCAAGGCTCGGTGTTGGAGATCTCCGCTCCCGTGAGGATCTCCGTGGAAGCAGAGCGTATCTATCGGAATGCCACTCGAGCCCGGGTGGTGTGGAAGAAAAAGTCAACCACAGGGCATTACCAGGTAGGGATCAAGTTCGGAGGGCTTAAGGAAGGAAAGGATGGAAAAGGAAAAAAGGGCTTTCTGGCACACCTGGTTCGCCTGGTAAACAAGATTTCCGGGTAACGTCTTACCTTCCTCTCCCCGGCGGGGATCTGTCCGGCGGGAAAAACCTTCTCGGCGCTTTCTCGAAAGCAGGGTGAAGTCTCTTCCGACTTTCCTGTTTTCTATTTCCCTGGTTACCTGCTTCTGCAGTCGGGCCGTATAATAGAGGCGGGCCCGACTTGACATCTGGCCTTTTCGTTCGAAGTGTCGCACGAGCTCAGGTCTCAGTGCGTGTTGCCCAAGGGCGAAACAGGTTTTTTGCCAGCCCGTGCATGGTGGAGGCGCACTAGACGAGGTCCGGGACGAAGGACCGTGGTTCGGTGCGGCTGGCTTTTCTCCGAGGTTCGCTATGCCTTTTAAAGATCGTGCGGAGGCTGGCGAGCGGCTGGCTTCTCACCTTGAAAAGTATCGCCATGACGAGCCAGTGGTGCTGGGTCTTCCCCGAGGTGGTGTGCTTGTGGCTGCCCCGATTGCCCGCCACTTGAAGTGCGAGATGGACGTCCTGGTGTCCAAAAAGCTGGGCGCTCCCCACAGCCCGGAGCTGGCGATTGGAGCGGTGCTGGAGGACGGAACAGCCCATCTGAACCAGGACGTGATCGATCAACTGGGTATCTCTACGGACTACATCGAGCGGGAGAAAGAGAGTAAGGCTCGGGAGGCCCGTGCACGGGTGGCGGCGTACCGCCGGGTCAAGCCTCGGGTGCACTTGCAGGGTCGAACCTGCATTCTGGTGGACGACGGCCTGGCGACGGGCGCCACCATGATTGCCGCGATTCGCGGTGTCAAGTCAGCGGGGGCACGGAGGGTGGTGGTGGCGGTTCCGGGGGGCCCTCCGGAGAGCCTGGCCGAGATCCGGTGTCTGCCGGAAGTGAACGACGTCATCTGCCTGGAAACCCCGGCTTTCTTTTCCGCCGTCTCGCAACTCTATCAGGAATTTCCACAGACCACCGACGAGGAGGTTGTGGAGATCCTTCAGGAATTTCAGGCCTGGCAGGCGAGATCGCGCTGATCCGCAGATCGTCACCCGTCGTTGGTCGGACGGTAGGAAAGCGGCCCAGCGGGCGCCGGTAACGAGCGGGAGATTGGCCTCAGATGCAGATTGCCGTGGTGTTGGGATTATTGGTTCTGGCCATTCTGCTTTTTGCCCTGGAACGGGTCTCGGTGGACCTGATCACTCTGCTCCTGCTATCGGCTTTGCTCTTGAGCGGTATCCTGACTCCGGAGGAAGCCTTCTCCGGTTTTTCCAGTGAGATCGTCATCATCATTGCGGCCATCTTCGTCATCTCCAGCGCCCTGTTGCAGACCGGCGTCATGGACCTGGTGGGCAAAAAGATCTACAGCATCGCCGGGCAAAACCCCGTCAAGCTAACCGCCATGATGATGATGGTGGTGGCTTCGGTTTCTGCGTTCATGAACAACACCACAGTGACCGCTGTCTTTGTCCCGGCGGTTTTGGGTCTGGCCCGGCGGGCGAAGATGGCCGCATCAAAACTGCTCATCCCGCTGGCGTACGCCTCCATGCTGGGTGGGACGTGCACCGTCATCGGTACCTCTACCAACGTGGCCGTCGCCGGGATGATGAAGAAGTTTGACCTGGAGCCCTTCGCGCTGTTCGAGTTCCTGCCCATCGGGATTCTCATCGTGGCGGTGGGAACCGCCTACATGGTCACCTGGGGGCGAAAGCTGCTGCCGGATCACAGGGAAGTGGGACTCACCGAGGACTACCACGTGAAGGAGTACCTGACCGAGGTAGTGGTGTTGCCTCAGTCTCCTCTGCTGGGACAACACCTGGGCAGCTTCCGTTGGGACGGGGACGTGGACCTCACCGTGCTAGGGATCATCCGGGGAAAGGAGGCGATACTGGCTCCGCGAGCCACCGAAGTGCTGAAAGCGCACGATGTGTTGTTGGTGGAGGGCAGGATCGAGGACATCGCCAGGGTGAAAGAGATCAGCGGCATCGAGATCAAGGCCGATCTGAAGTTCAGCGACGAGGAGCTGGAATCGGATCGGGTGCGTTTGGTGGAGGTGATCATCCCTCCCACCTCGGCGCTGATCGGCAATACTCTGAAGGAGATCAACTTTCGCCGCCGCTACGGGCTTACGGCGCTGGCCATCTACCGCCATGGCGAGAGCCTTCGGGACCGGGTGGCCAGGATCCGGCTTCAACTAGGTGACCTGCTTCTGGTCCAAGGCCGGCAGGAAAATATCGATCTGCTCAAGAGGGAGCGCGACCTCTGGGTCCTGGAAGAGGTGACCCACTTCCGGCTGCGGCGCAGCAAGGGCCTGTACACCATGGGCTTCTTCCTGGCAGCTCTCGGTGCGACGTGGCTGAACATCGTGCCGCTGCCGGTGGCCATCCTGCTGGCTGCCATCCTGATTATTCTCACCCGCTGTATCACCGTCGAGGAGGCGTACAAGTCCCTGGACCTGCGTCTCATCGTCCTGATCGGCGGCATGACCTCTTTCGGCATTGCCATGGAAAAGACCGGGGCGGCCGAATTCTTGGCCGCCCACATCGCCCACAGCCTGGCGCCCCTGGGAATTCCGGTGGTCATGGCGGGACTCTTCCTGCTGACCGTCCTCCTCACCCAGCCCATGTCCAACGCCGCCGCTGCCCTGGTTGTGTTGCCGGTGGCGGTTTCCACTGCGGTCCAGCTGGGAGTCAACCCGCGCACGTTCGCTATGGCCATCGCCCTGGCCGCATCCTGCTCCTTCGTCACGCCTTTGGAGCCTTCTTGCATCCTGGTGTATGGACCGGGCAAGTACCGTTTCGCGGACTTCATCAGGTCCGGCTTCTGGCTCACCCTCATCCTGTTTGTCATCATCCTGATCTTTGTTCCGATGTTCTGGCCCTTGTAAGACTGGAAGGGTGGAAGACTGGAAAACTGGAAGATTGCAAGGGTTGGAAAAACTGGTAGACTGGCAGAATCAATCGGCCCGCGCTCCAGGCCTGGCCGAAAGCAGCTCTGTAGACCCAATGTCCCTAGGACTTTCAGTCTTCCAATCTTCCAGTCTTCCGTTCTTCCCGCTTTGCCGATGGATCGAGAGAAGATCGTCCTGGACACGAGTCTGTTTGTAAACCCAGAGGCCCGGCGGGACTTCGGCTCGGACTCCACCGAGGCGCTTCGGGCGTTCCTGTCTCTGGCGGAACAGGCCTCCTCTCTCCAGTTCTTCATGCCTCCCTCCATCTTCCGAGAGCTCCAGAACTTTGTGGATCCGGCTCGGCTGGATCCACAACTGCTACTGGTCATCCATCAAAAACCGCCCAGCAAGCACGAGCTGAAGGTGCCGGCCTTTCTTTTGTACGAATTGATCGAGGACCTCCGGGAGCGCATCAACAAGGGTCTGAGGGTGGCGGAGAAGGCGGTGCGACAGATGTCGGAGAAAAAGCGGGAACCGGACATCGTTCAGGATCTCCGCCGAAACTATCGGGAAGCGCTTCGGGAAGGAATCATCGACAGTAAGGAAGACGTGGACCTGATCCTCCTGGCCAAGGAATTGGGCGCCCTGCTGGTGACTGCCGACCAGGGGGTGATCACGTGGGCGGAAAAGCTAGGCATCCGCTGGACCGATCCCACCAACTTGAAAATGCTCCTGCTCCGCGCTCTGCGCAGCGGCTCCGCCCAGACCGAAGGCTGACTGCCCTGTGCCATTCTCCCATTCCCATTCATAATTCATCATTCAGAGTTCCTCACGGATCGTGGTAAACTGTGGGTTTTGAGCTGGACCCGCTGGACGAGGAGGAAGAGCCGGACTGAATGATTGCCCCGCCTGATGTTTCCGTAGCCGCCGTCCTCATTGTTTTTCTTCTCACGCTGGTCGCCCTGAACCGCTTGCTCTTCAAGCCGTTGTTTCGGACGCTGGAGGAGCGGGACCGGGCGACGGATGGTCTCCTGAAGGAGTCTCACAAGACCTTGGAACATTACACGGAACAGTTCGAGCGGTACCGAGCGGCGGTCAGGGAGGGCAAGGGTCAAGGTTACAAGCTCCAGGAGGCCGTTCGAGGAGAAGCCCTGCGCGAAAGAGCCGTCCTGCTGCAGCGTGCCAAGGCTGAGGCGGAAGCGGCGGTCGGAGATGCCAAGGTCCAGCTTCGGGAGCAGGTGGCCTCCGCAAAGCGGACTCTGGAACAGGAAGTGAGGGACCTGGCCGGCTCCGTGGCACGGAATATCTTACGGCGGGACATCGCCGGGGAAGCCTTCAAACGGCCATGAGCTGGATGAGCAGAGCCTCACGAGCCTCACTGGTAATCCTCCTGGCGGTGCTGTCTTTCCCCCTTCCGGCCCTGGCCGCCCAGGCCGAGCACGGGGGCTGGGGCATCTGGGAGACCATCGGCCGCGTCTTCAACCTGGCGCTTTTACTGGGAGCCTTGATCTACCTTCTTCGCAGGCCCTTGAGGGAGTATTTCGAGCAACGTACCGACGAAATTCGCAAGAGGCTCCGGGAGGCGGAGCAAGCCCGGGACGAGGCGAACGCCAAGCTCGACGAGATCGGCAGTCGCATGGCCCGCCTGGACGCTGAACTGGCGGAGATCCAGCAGACCGCAGCCCGGGAGGCGGAGGAGGAGCGGCAGCGGGTTGTGGAGAGCGCCCGGAGTGATGCGGAGAAGATCGTCTCCATGGCCCGACGCGAGATCGACGGCCTGATGAAATCGGCCCGGCTGGAGTTGAAATGCCACACGGCTGATCTGTCCGTCAATCTGGCGGAGGAGGTCATCCGGCGGGAGATGAGGCCCGAGGACCGGGAGCGGATTTTCCAGGGATTCCTGGAGGAGCTGGAGAAGAAGGGATGATCCGGAGCAGCGTCCTGGTCAAATACGCCCGGGCTCTGGCGGAGCTGGCGGTGGAGGCGGAGATCCAGGAGCGGGTGAAAGGCGAGCTCAAATCTTTGAAGGAGCTTTTTGAGGGCGATCCCGAGATCGGGGCGTTCTTCGAAAACCCTGCCGTCCGCGTGGAGCACAAGCGGCAGGTGCTGGGACAGGTATTGCAAAGGGCCGAGGTCCACCCCGTGACCCAAAATTTTGCTGGGGTCCTGTTGGATCATCATCGGTTGTCCTATCTCTCCCAAATTTACGAGGCGTTTGTACGCCAGCTGGACCAACTGCTGGGAGTTCTACGGGCGCGGATCGTCGTCGCCGACGGTTTTTCGGACCCGGCGCGGGAGCGCCTGGTCCGGAGACTTCGGTTGATGACCGGCAAGGAAGTGAAGGCGGAATTCGAAACGGACCCGGCCCTCATCGGGGGCGCGGTGGTCCAGATCGGTTCCACCATCTACGATGGTTCCGTCTGGCGTCAGCTGGAGGAGATCCGAAAGCGCTTGAGCCAGGAGTGAGATCCGGCGGGCGAAGACACAACGTTCGTCCCTCGGAAGGGACGTGAAAAATTGGGCGGGGAGTAGCCATGCAGATCAAGGCGGAAGAAATCAGCAGGCTGATCAAAGATCAAATCAAACAGTACCAATCCGGAATGGTGGTGAGCGAAGTGGGCACCGTGATCTCGGTGGGAGACGGCATTGCCCGGATTCACGGTCTGGACAGGGCCATGGCCGGCGAACTGTTGCAGTTTCCCCATGACGTGATGGCCCTGGCCTTCAACCTGGAAGAGGATGCGGTCGGCGCCGTCCTGTTCGGAGAATTTGAGAAAATCAAGGAAGGAGACGTGGTCCAGCGCACGAAGCGCATCCTGCAGGTGCCCGCTGGGGATGCCATGATCGGGCGCGTGGTGAACGCCCTGGGCCAGCCTGTCGATGGAAAGGGTCCCATCGCCGCAGAAAGCCACCTGCCCGTGGAGCGCCTGGCCCCGGGCGTGGTGGACCGGCAGCCGGTCTCGGAGCCCCTCCAGACCGGGCTGAAGGCCATCGACTCCATGATCCCCATCGGCCGCGGGCAGCGCGAGCTGATCATCGGCGACCGCCAGACCGGCAAGACCGCCATCGTCGTGGACACGATCATCAACCAGCGCGAGACGGATGTCATTTGCATCTACGTGGCCGTCGGACAGAAGAGGTCCACGGTGGCTCAAGTGGTGAAGACCCTCCACGATTACGACGTGATGCATAAATGTGTGGTCGTTTCGGCTTCCGCCTCCGATCCGGCGACCATGCAGTTTCTGGCACCCTACGCCGGGTGTGCCATGGGGGAATATTTTCGGGACCGGGGACAGCATGCTGTTGTCATCTATGATGACCTGTCCAAGCACGCGGCCGCCTACCGGGAAATCTCCCTGCTTTTGCGCCGCCCGCCCGGCCGGGAGGCGTACCCAGGGGACGTGTTCTACCTCCACTCTCGGTTGCTCGAGCGGGCCGCCAAGCTGAACGCGGAGCTAGGGGGAGGATCTCTCACGGCTCTGCCCATCATCGAGACCCAGATGGGAGACGTCTCGGCTTACATTCCCACCAACGTGATCTCCATCACCGACGGCCAGATTTACCTGGAAGCCGACCTGTTCCACGCTGGCATCCGTCCCGCCGTCAATGTGGGCATCTCGGTGTCCCGGGTGGGCGGCGCCGCCCAGATCAAGGCCATGAAGCAGGTGGCAGGCCGCCTGCGGCTGGACTTGGCCCAGTACCGGGAGCTGGCGGCCTTCGCCCAGTTTGGCAGCGACCTGGACAAAGCCACCCTGGCACAGCTCGCAAGGGGCGAGCGCATGGTGGAGGTGTTGAAACAGGGACAGTATCAGCCGCTACCCGTGATCAAACAAATCGTCATCATCTACGCCGGCACCAACGGGCTCCTGGACGACCTGGCCTTGAGCGATATCCGCCCGTTCGAGCAGGGGATCTACAAGTTCTTCGACACCAACAAGACGGCCTTGTTGAAGAGGATCGGGGAAAAGAAGGAGCTCACCCAGGAGATCCGGGAGGAGCTCAATCAGGCCATCCTCGAGTACAAGGAGCGCTTCCTGGCGGAAAAGGCAGCGTAGCGGGAGCGATGCCGAATATCCGGGATTATCGAAGGCGCATTAAGAGTGTTGGGAACACACAGCAGATAACACGGGCGATGAAATTCGTCTCGGCGGCCAAGCTCAAGAGGGCTCAGGACCGCGTTCTCGCCTCGCGGCCCTATGCCAGGAGGATGCTGGCGGTGCTCAACAGCCTGGTCACCCGAGCCCAGGCGGGCCGCGACGAGGAGGCGGTTCACCCCCTCCTCTCCCAGCGGGAAGAGAAGCGGGTGGAGCTGGTGGTCATCACGGCTGACAAAGGCCTCTGCGGAGCCTTCAACTCCAACCTCATTAAGGTGGCCTCCCAGTTCCTGGCGCGCCAGGCCCAGCGGGACGTGAGGTTGAGCCTGGTGGGGAAAAAGGGCTGGGACTATTTCAAGCGACGGTCCTTCACAGTTCGGCGTCAGTATGTGAACTTTCTGACCAAGGTCGAGTTTGGACAAGCCCAGCAGGTCGCCCACGCTTTGAGGGAGGACTTTGTGACGGGGGAAGCCGATGCCGTTTACCTGGCCTACAACGAGTTCAAGACCGTGATGCGACAGGAAGCCGTGGTGGAGCAACTGCTCCCCATCGTTCCCCTGAAGCAGATCCCCGAGGGCGTGGCCATGGATTATCTCTACGAGCAGCCGCAGCGGCAGATCTTCGAACGGCTGGTGCCCCGCCACGTGGAGGTGCAAGTCTACCACGCGCTACTGGAGTCAGCGGCTGCCGAGCATGGCGCTCGCATGACCGCCATGGAGAGCGCTACGAAGAACGCCGAGGAGATGATGGAGAGCCTTACCCTCAAGATGAACAAGATTCGCCAGGCGGGAATTACGAAGGAGTTGATCGAGATCGTGAGCGGGGCCAACGCCCTCGCACGTTGATGGAGAAACCCGCCGATCCCCTTCAGGAGAGAGCAATGGCTGAAGCAACCAACAGCGTCGGGCAGGTCGTCCAGGTGATCGGTCCGGTGGTAGATGTGCGGTTCCCCGAGGGGAACCTGCCTCCGATTTACAATGCCATCCACGTCACCGGCGATGGCTTCGAGACGCCGGGCCCCATTGACATCATCGTGGAGGTCCAGCAGCACCTGGGCGAGAGCCTGGTTCGGTGCGTGTCCATGAAGCCCACCGACGGCCTCATCCGTGGGATGAAAGCCAGCGACACCGGTCGTCCCATCACGGTTCCCGTGGGAAAGGAGACCCTCGGGCGGGTCATGAACGTTCTGGGCGAGCCCGTGGACAAGAAGGGACCCATCGTGGCCAACTCCCGATATCCCATCCACCGCCCGGCTCCCAGCTTTGACGAGCAGAGCACGAAGCTGGAGATGCTGGAGACCGGGATCAAGGTCATCGACCTGTTGGAGCCCTACGTGAAGGGCGGCAAGGTGGGAATGTTCGGCGGCGCCGGTGTGGGCAAGACCGTCATCATCATGGAGCTCATCCACCGGGTGGCCTTGCACCACGGGGGCGTCTCGGTGTTTGCCGGCGTCGGCGAGCGCACCCGTGAGGGCAATGACCTCTGGCTGGAGATGAACGAATCGGGGGTCATCAACAAGGCCGCTCTCATTTACGGACAGATGACCGAACCTCCGGGGGCCCGCCTCCGGGTGGGACTCACGGGTCTGACCGTGGCCGAATATTTCCGGGACGAGGAAGGACAGGATGTGCTCCTTTTCATCGACAACATCTTCCGGTTCACCCAGGCGGGGTCCGAGGTGTCGGCCCTGCTGGGGCGCATGCCTTCCGCCGTGGGATACCAGCCCAACCTGGCCACGGAGATGGGCGAGCTGCAAGAGCGGATCTGCACCACCAAAAAGGGCTCCATCACCTCCATCCAGGCCATCTACGTGCCCGCGGACGATTACACGGACCCGGCACCCGCGACGACCTTCGCCCACCTGGACGCCACCACGAATCTGGAGCGCTGGATCGTGGAGCTGGGAATCTATCCGGCGGTGGATCCGCTGGCCTCCAGCTCCCGGATCTTGGATCCCCGAGTGATCGGAGATGAACACTGCACTGTGGCACGGGCCGTCAAGCAGATCTTGCAACGTTACAAGGACCTCCAGGACATCATCGCCATCCTGGGCATCGACGAGCTCTCCGAAGAGGACAAACTGGTGGTGGCTCGTGCCCGGAAGATCCAGCGATTTCTCTCCCAGCCTTTCTTTGTTGCGGAGCAGTTCACCGGCATCGAGGGGAAGTATGTGTCCCTTCAGGACACCATCCGGGGCTTCAAGGAACTCATCGAGGGGAAGCACGACGAAATTCCCGAGCAAGCGTTTTACATGGTGGGCGGTATCGAGGAGGTGCTGGAAAAGGCCCGGACCTTACGGTGAGTTCCCCCTGACCGTCCTGTTTCCTGCGAGCCTATGGAACTCCCGAAGGAAATCTACCTGGAGGTCGTCACTCCGGACCGGCTTCTCTACAGCGGCAGCGTGAGGGAGGTGTCCGTGCCGGCGCTCAACGGGTATCTGGGCATCCTCCCGGGACACGCCCCGCTACTGGCCGAGCTGGGGGTGGGAGTGCTCTCCTGCACCAACGACGGGGTACAGCACCACTTCTACTGCTCGGGAGGGTTCGTAGAAGTGCTCCCGGATCGAGTCTCCGTGCTGGCGCACGTGGCGGAACGTTCGGATGAAATCGATGTGGAGGGCGCCCGCCATGCCCGGGACCAGGCCGAGCAGCTCCTCCGGTCGAAGGACCCCCAGACAGACTTTGCCGAGGCTCAGGAGGACCTGCGCCAGGCCCT
Organism: Acidobacteriota bacterium; assembly: GCA_016210925.1. Lineage (GTDB taxonomy): Bacteria > Acidobacteriota > UBA6911 > JACQTF01 > JACQTF01 > JACQTF01. The sequence goes on from JACQTF010000186.1 coordinate 11,455, forward strand.
GGCCCGGCTGGAGGTTGCCTCCCGAGCTTGAACCCTCGCTCCAAGCCTGACAGATCGCTTCGGTCTGCGCCAGGATGCAGCTCCGCCGGAGCAAACTTGGAGGACTGGTGGCGGATACCCTTCAGCTGCAGCGGGTTATGCGGAAGATCTGGGAAGCCAAGCGCTGAATCTTACGGATGCCCAAGCCTAAACCTCCTATCCTCGAACGCTGGAAGGTCTCCCAGGGGTCGGCCGCGGTGTCCGCTTCCCTGGCACGGCCCAGCTCCTGGGACGGGCGCCTGGCGGTGGTCTTGGGCCACGGTGCCGGAAGCTCCATGGATTCCCCGTTCATGAATTTCTTCCACGAGGGGCTTGCGGTCCGGGGAATCCTGGCGGTCAAATTCAACTTTCCATACATGGAAGAAGGCCGCAAGACGCCTGACCCCAGGCCGGTCCTGGAGTCATGCTATCACGCCGTCCTGAATCAAATGTGTACGAAGTTGCCCCAACCTCCCCGCAGCTTGTATGTGGGAGGAAAATCCCTCGGAGGGCGGATTGCGTCCTATGTGGCGGCGAGGGAGGATCGGGTGAGCGGGCTGGTCTTCCTCGGTTATCCCCTGCACCCGCCCGGCAGAATCGGCGCCCTCCGTGACAGCCACCTCTACGAAATTCAAAAGCCGATGCTCTTCGTGTCCGGTACTCGAGACGCTCTGGCCCGGGCCGATCTGCTCAGGTCTGTCGTAGACCGGTTGCCGCTGGCGCATCTGCATTGGATTCAGGGCGGAAACCACTCTCTCGAGCTGGGCAAAGGTGACGCGGTCCGAGCCTGGTCCATGGCGCTGGAAGCCCTGATGGCCTGGCTGGGTTGATCATTAGGAGAAAACGGGGGAGTGAATGGGAAAGTAGGAAAACGGGCCCTCTCGGGGTGATAAAAGGGGTCTATCTAACGCGTGGCGCTTGGTGCAGATTTCGTGGTCTCAGCACCGGGAAAGGAACAGCCACTCCAGCAGCTCCTCCTGGGCGTCCTGGATCTTCGGCACCTGATAGAGATGACGGTCTCGGGCCTTTTGGATCTGAAAAAGGCGGTCGGTGCAAACTTTGCATTTCTCCACATGGAGATGGTAAGGCAACCAGCGCTCCGATCGGCTCTTCCAGTGCAACAGGTTATTGAGCAGCCCTGCGGGTAAGCAACCCCCGTTACTCGATTCTGCCTTCCTTGCTGGATTTCGCATCGCGTCCCCCTCCTTCGTCGGCAGGATGAGCTAAGCAAATCCGTTGCCCAAATCCGTCAACGTTGAACTGGCCACCACAGCGAGAGAAATTTTTCCGGCGCAGGTTAGAGGGTCAAAACCGCAACAGGTAGACTGTCTCAAAGAGTGACAGTGGCGACACCGAAAGCGTGGAATCGGATCTGGGCAGGCGCGGTTTCCGGTCGCGGGCAGGTGGGGTTTGGGCTTTGTCCGAAGCACACGGCGGGCGGCGGGGCGCACCGAAGGGGAAATGGCTGGGAGGCCAGGATTCGAACCTGAATAGCATGATCCAGAGTCATGCGTCCTGCCGTTAGACGACCTCCCAGCATACGAAAAACGAGAATAGCATACGGGCCCCATGGCATCAATGGCGCCCCCCCCTCGCCCCCTCGCTTGGCTCGCCGCGATGGCGGGCGATGGCACTCTGAAGTTGACAGCCTTTTGGGAAAGCCACTAAGATGAGCTCTTACGGCCCCATCGTCTAGTGGTCTAGGACGCCAGATTCTCAATCTGGTAACGCGGGTTCGATCCCCGCTGGGGCTATTCCCTTCGGAGATTTTAGGCTACACTGATCTGCAAACGAAGAGGTTAAATGGAATCTGCTGCGAAACCGCCGCGCAAAAAGAAGCCGAACCAGCTTGCGGTCATTGACGAGAACGGCTGTACAGGTTGCGAGGCTTGCATTGTCGTGTGCCCCGTGGACTGCATCGACATTATCCCGGGGGCCCAACATCCCGGGGTCAATAAGCTCTGCCGGATCGACTACGACCGTTGTATAGGTTGCACTCTCTGTGCTCGCTACTGTCCCTGGGAGACGATCTTCATGTACCCGCACGACGAAGCATTGAAGATCGCTCCTGACCTCGTCGTTGCCTGATCTCCCAATCTCCTTTTGCGGTCTTCAAAGCATTTGGACGTGTCGCCGGGCCTCCGGGTCCCACCGGAAGACCCCATATGCGGACGGCTTGCCACCCATGACACTTACCACCACGTGGATGGCATCGGGGTACGACGGCATTCCTGACGGGGCAGCATTCCGTTCGTCCTCGGACGAGAAATAAGCCCCAGCTTCTACGTGGGAGTGGTAGAACCCCTTGATCTCGCACTGGGATCTCTCTGCTGCCCGATACACTGCTAGCAGATCCAGGGGATGGAGGAAAAAGGCGGTCCGCGCAGTCCGAGGATGCTGGTGTGGGTCCTGGACATGCAGTTCATTTTGAATGTTCCGGCAGCGATGGACCTTCCAAGCCGCCTTTCCTTCCGTGGGACCGGTCAAAACACCGCAGCACTCTTCGGGATAGGTCAGTCGGGAATGCTCGGCTATTTCGGGCAGCACCGCTTCGATGTATTCTTTCATTTGGGTTCCTCGGAAAGGATGATATCATTTGTGTATGGAAAGACTTGAGCTCAGGAGTTGGGTATTTTTTGGTGAGGCGGTGGCTTTCCATAGATGGAAAACCGGGGGTTGGTATCCGAGACCTTCTTCAGGAAGCCTGAGGGATAGGCAGAGTTGAAGAGTGGGTGGTTGTGGGTGGAGAGAGGAGGTTGAGGAGTGAAGAAAGAACAAAGGGGGCATCGAAGGATCCCGTTAAGGATACCCGCCCGGATTTCAGGGATAGGATCGAATCGGCGCAAGTTCTCTCACAGCGTGTTCTTGGAGAACGCCAGCACTCGGGGCGCTTATTTTCAGCTCCCGTTGGAATTGGACATCGGGAGCGAGATGGTTGTCACGGTGACGCCGCCCATCGAAGAGGGAAAAGGTGCTGCCGAACTGAAGTTCAAGGCTGAAGTCGCCCGCAAAGAAAAAATCACAGGCAAACTTTTTGGGTATGGCCTGGAGTTTCGAGAGCGCTTCAAATTGACGGAAATGAGGCGTTGAGGTCGGGTTTCTGGCCCACCCGGGGCCTCACCGTGGCCCGAAGCCCTTTTGGGAAGATTCAAGCGGTCGGTGTAACTCCTTCTGGTCATTCGATTTTTCCCCACAAGCGCCCTGACCCGGTGACGCGCTCTTCCTGTCGCGGGGCTCATTTTTTTCTCGGGTGCGAAATTCCAGTGGAAACAGAGCGGGTAGTTTGGTATTTTGACGAGCCCTGCGACTAAGTGATGGTTATGGCTGACAAGACCTCGAAGGATCTGGGGATCCTTGATCCCCTCACCGGAACGTATAACATGCTGTATTTTCGGGAGATACTGCCCGGCGAGGTGGAGCGCGCCCGGAGGCACAAACAAGCCCTGTCCGTCCTGGTCTTCCGGGTTGCGGGCCTGGACCAATCAGGACTGGCCGCTGCGGACGAAATCCTTGTCCAACTGGCAAGGTTCCTGAGGGAGAATTTTCGCGCTGTGGACAAGATCGTGCGATCCGGCGAGGCGGAGTTCCTCGTTTTGCTGCCCGAGACCAATGCGAAAGGTGTGGAGGGAGCATTGGCCCGCTTTCACGCTCGGCTGCAGCAATGGAGTTCTGGGGATTCCTCCCTGGCTCGAAAGGTCCGGCATCTTCCGTTAGCCGTCGGTCACGCCACCCACTTGGGCGGAGGGGCGTTCGAGACAACCATGGATCGTGCCGTGTCGATGGCGCGGGATGAAGGCCAGAAATCGAACCAGGACCCTAAGGCAGGCGAATAGGGTTTCGTTCGACGCGGGCCGAAAACGGAAAGAACCCTTTGCTCCTCTTCAACTCCTTCCACCGCACGTTGAAAGAATCCAGGAGCAGGTTCTGGCTGCTGAATCCCAACTGCCCGTTGGCATCCCGATAGACCAGAAATTCCAAGCGCAGGCGGTTGCCCAAAAAAAGGTCGCTGGTTTTTTCATAGGTGCCTTTCCCTTCCGCGGTTCCTGCCGGTTTTCCGCGGTTGTCGAAGAGGGGGAGGTCCTTGATGATCGAGTCCCGGGTGTGCTTGAGGACGTTGTTCGTCAAGGGGAATAACGCGTCCTCCCTCTCCAGGAGAAACACCGACTCGAATGGGATGGAGTATTCCAGCAGCAGCCTGTTGAGCCGGTCCTCCAACTGCGGCGGCGATTCCAGAGGCGAGGAGGTCCGGGAACGGAGTTGGGAGACCAGCCCATCCAGGTCGATGGCGTCGGCGAAGGATTTGATCCGGGCGTCCACCTTTCCCCAATCTGCCACCCGGGCTTTGCCCCGGGTCTTGATCCGTTTCGGAGTCGCGTTCTCCTTGGGGCTGAATACGAAGCTGGGCACCGTATCCTGGACCCAGTCACTGAACTGAAGCGGAAGAGGAACCACCAGCGCTGCAAAAATCAGAAGCGGTCTCATGGCTCTCTTATATCACCTGGAAACTCCCGCTTTCCACAGCCGCGCACGTCGTGCCGCGGGTGGGGGACCGGGCAAAAAGAAAACGCCCACGCCGGGGGTACGAACGTGGCTCCGGGGCGTGGGGCCGGTGGAAAAATTTTTTGTTGAAGATGGAAAAAGGTTTGCTACAATGCGTCGGTCCTCGCTTCGAGAAAAATGTTCAATCCTGAAATCTGCTATTCCGAGGAAGAGTGGGTTCGTTTCTGGGAAGAATGGGATCATCGTGTATCGTTGGGGGACAGCTCCGTACTGGAACTTCTGGAACCCCTCTACCGCAGTTATCTTCCTCGGCGTCTTTTTCAATCCCAACGTGCTGGCCTGAGCAGCAAGGAACAAAAGCTGCACTTCATTAATCGGAAGGGTCAGGCCAGCTTGATTACCAAAGCGCCGATGCGCCTGGACGCGTTAAACCGGTCCAGCTGGATTCACCAATACCTCCCCGCGTCTTGAGTCAGAGGTCCAGTGGGCACCCGGCGATCCTCGATCCAGGGCGAGGCAAAGCTCCCGGGCGGGCTGCGCGGTTGCAGCTCTAAGTTTCTCGCGGCCCAAAGTGACTGAGGACGGGAGCCTGCACCCGGAGGGTCGTTGAGGCGAAACTGAAAGGCAAGTGGGGACAGAGAGCGGGTGTCGGCGAGCCAAAGCTCCCACGCGGGGACCGGCTCGCCCGGCGGTTAGATGACGATGAACTTTCCCTCGTACACGTAGTTCATGACGAAGGTGGTTGCCACCGCCGTGAGTTCCACCAGCTTGGAAGATTCCCGGCGCCCGTTCATGTATAGGTTCAAGTCTCGCGCCCGGCTGATGAGTTTGTCGATCAAGGGTTGGATGGTGGCCCGGTTCTCACCGGTCCAGTCCGAGATGTTCGCGATCAGCTGACTCCGATATCTGCGGATGAATTTCCACGCTCCCACGGACTGTTCCCATCGGGGCGATTCCTCAAAGATCTTTTCCAGAACGTCGTCGCAGTATCCCTGGGCTTCGAGTTTGTAGTCCTCCGGATCCTTCTTGTAGTACTCCAGGACGGTGTAGTCCATTTCCTCCACGGGAGAATGGGGTCTGCCGCTTTTCACCAGTGGTGGCCTGCGACCGATCTCCTTCATGAGCTGGTCCATATACTTGAGCTTCTTCAGGGCGCCCCAGTTCCGATATTTCTCCCTCCAGTTCGAAAAGGGATAAAGCCATACGGCAAAGGTCTCGGCAAAATCTTCATCCGGGTGCTTCTGGGCATACACCCGGACCCCCGAATACTCCAGGTGCTTGACATAATTTTTGCTGAACGGGTTGGGCTTGAAGATGTCCCGATACGGCTTGCTGAAAGCCCCAAACACCTTGCACCAATCATGCCGGTTGTAAAGCTTGTGGGCGTAATTGATGGCGTGACCGGTCTCGTGGCGCATCCCCATCATGATTTGTTCTTCGCCTTCCGTGTCTTTGTTGATCTCGTTGTTGATGCGGGTCAGGCGCGGATCGGCAAGATAAAAAGGCAGCCCGATCATGGGGATCCGATCCGGACATCCCCACTCGTTGCTGAGGTAGCAGGCGGGCCGGAATCGGATGTGCCTGCGCTCGAGCTCCCGATACAATTTGTCGATACACTTTTGAAGGACGGTTCCCTCCAGCTTCAGATCCAGATCGCAAATCCGCTTGTTCAGGAGCTCGAAGCGCTCTGTTTCCCAGCTCTGGATTAATCGCCTGGCTCGGAGAGCTGCCGCCCGAGAAGTGGACATGATACCTCCCGGTCAATAGACCGTAATTTATTGATATAAAATAAGTTACACGCTATGAACGGAATGCCTAACCAGGGGGTTAGGTGCGCTTCAAAATCGACTGCGGCCCAGGTGGGCCCAGATCGAAACTAACGTAAGGGAGCTGGGCGTGTCAATGGGTATCTTGCCTGGTTTAGTTTCTTCTGCGGGGACAAGCACTTGATCGGCTTTTTCTTCCAGGACGGAATTCTAAAAAGATTCTTTTCCGAGGAGGTGACGTCAAGTCTATGAAAATCAATGAAATGCCAGCTTAGGGTTTTGGCCAAGATCTCCCGGGTCCATGGCCCGGGGTCCGTCACGATGGGCTGGCCCGGCCCAAGTCCCCTGTTTTTCACGTCCCTCGGGAAGTTGCAGGCCGGGCTCGGATCGGGCGTGGGGCCGATTAGATCTCTTCGTGTTTGCGGCCGACCTGGAAGAGGGTCAGTGCCAACAGGGAAAACGCGATGAGGGCGACTCCATTCGCAAGGGGATTTTCCTCCCAGTGGAACCGGGCGCCCAGATTGACGACACGGGCATATGCCCCCTCTGCGACCCCGGCCAGGACGGCGATAGCGATCCCCGCGATGGAGCCGCCGGCCACTAGCCCCGTGGCGTACAGCATGCCGGAACTGAGTTCGGTCTCCTCAGCCTTTCGTCCGCGCAGCCTCTCCACGAGAGCCCGGAGCATCCCCCCGACGAAAATAGGGGAGGTGGTGGAGAGGGGAAGGTATAGACCGACCGCGAACGAAAGCGATCGCACGCCGCACAATTCCACCACCACCGTCATGAAAACGCCACAGAGCACCAAGCCCCAGGGCAAATCCCGCCCCAGCATCCCCTTGATCACGGTGGCCATAAGGGTCGCTTGCGGCGCCGCCAGCCGCTCCGAGCCGATCGGGCCATAAGCTGAATTGTGGAGCAGCAGCAGCGTCCCTCCGATCACCAGCACGGAGACCAGGACTCCAATGATCAGGCCGACCTGCTGCCAGATGGGGGTGGCGCCCACCAGGTAGCCGGTCTTCAGGTCCTGGCTCGTGGCACCCGCGTTGGCTGCTGCGATACAGACGATGGCACCCACGATGAGGGCAATGGGCTGATAGGCCTCGCTGCTCCAGCCAATGGCCACGAACAGCATGCAGGTCGCCATGAGGGTGGCGATGGTCATGCCCGAGATGGGGTTGGAGGAGCTTCCGATAACCCCCACGATCCGGGATGAGACGGTGACGAAGAAGAAGCCGAACACCACGATGAGAACCGACAGGAGGAGGCTGCCGGGAAACTGGCCCGGAATCTGGGGAATGACAGAAATCGCCAGGGCCAGGGCCAGAGATCCTAACAGGACATACGCCATGGGAATGTCCCGCTCGGTTCGCTGCTGGGTGGTGGTTCCGAGCCGTGCGCTTCTCAAGTCAGCCAAGCCCTCCTTGAAGGAACTGACGATGGTGGGAAGTGTGCGGATCAGGGTGATGACACCAGCCGCGGCCACGGCGCCGGCCCCTATAAAGCGCACATACCCTCGATAGATCTCTACTGGAGACATCTGGGAGATGAGCTTACCACCCCATCCGGGCTTCAAAGCGACGGGAAGCAGGTCGCCGAAGAAGGTGATCAATGGAATGAGGACGAGCCAGGAGAGCACGCCCCCCGCCACCAGGATGCCCGCGATGCGTGGACCAATAATGTAACCGACGCCAAGGTACTCGGGTGTGATCTCCCCGTTGATGGTGGCGTTGGGATAGGCGCTACTCCTGGAGGTCACGTACGCCGGGACCTCGCGCCAGAGCCCAAGGATGCTCATGAACACCTTGTAGAGGGCGGCAATGCCCAGGCCTTGAAACACGCGGGCGGCGAACGTGCCCCCCCGTTCTCCGGCGATGAGGACGTCGGCCGCGGCTGTCCCCTCGGGGTAGGGCAACGTTTCATGTTCCTTGACAATCAAGGAACGTCGCAGGGGAATCATGAAGAGCACGCCCAGGGTACCCCCCACCAGGGCCAAGATAAAAATTTGCAGGTACCGGAAAAAGTCCTCGCCTCCCACCAGGAAATACAGGGCCGGGACGGTGAAGACCACACCGGCGGCCACCGATTCGCCTGCTGAACCGATGGTCTGGACGATGTTGTTTTCCAGGATGGTCGAGTGCCCCACTTTCTTGAAGACCGCGATGGCCAGCACGGCGATGGGGATGGAGGCGCTCACGGTCAAACCGGCGCGCAGGGCCAGGTAGACCGTGGAGGCGCCAAAGATGATTCCGAAGATCCCGCCCAGGATGATGGCTTTGGCCGTGAACTCGGGGAGGATGCGCTCAGAGGATACGTAAGGCTGGAACGCGGGTGCTGTCTCGACGGAAAGTTCCGACCGTTTTTTTGCCATGGGCTCCTCCGAAGGGTCCGGGCGCCCCCAACGCAGGCTTCAGGCTCTGGCGCTGCTCTGTGGTCCGGCGATGGACGAACCATCAGATTAGCCGCCTCCTCGGATGCAATCAAGAAAAAATCTGTGCCCCGATCCGCCCGTAACCTCTCGTGGCGAGGTCACTCCACAGAGACTTCGTGCCACTGCGCCGTGTCCCGATCACCCAGGAGGTGCTTCCAACACATTCACTCGCGCCTGTCACGGCGAGCGCGCTTTTACGGACGGATCGGGGTGTGCTAACCTGTGGAGTCGTGAGCAGGGGAACTGCGGCGTTTCTGGTGCTGGCTTGTGCCTTCGCCCCCAGGATCCAAGGGCATCCCCGCTCCCCTTTGTTTGAGCGTGTCGTCGTCCTGGGGGCCAGCGTCTCCATGGGGGAGCGGGGGCCTTCCCCGTCGATCCTGTTGGCGCAATGGGCGGGAACCCGGCCCGACCATCTGTGGGTATACGCCCGGGGCGGCGCCCGCAGCCGAAGCTTCGAGAGGGCGCTGGACGAGGTCGTCGGGCTGAAGCCTACCTTGATCCTGGCCCTTGATCTCTTTTATCACGATTTCAAATTCTCTTTATTCCTCTCGGAAGGGCAGAAGCGTTACCTGCGTCACTACGTGAAGACATTGTGTTCCACTGGCGCGCCCGTATTGCTGGGCACGGTGCCCAAGCTGGTCCTGCTCCGTTACGAACACGCAAACCGCTTCTTGAGACAGCTTTCATCTGAATTTGCCAATCTGATCCTCGTGGACGTGAATCCCTTGCTGGAAGCCGTGGATCGTGGGCACCCCGTTCGCGTGGACGGCGTCACCTATCGCCTCCGCAAGTCGGATGTCTTCCTGGACCGCGTGCACCCGAACCCGCTGGGGAGCCGATTGTTGGCGGGCCACATGCTGGACGTGTTGCGCCGAACGTATCCCCGAGAGACCTCGAGGCTGTCCTTCCCGACCCTGGCCCCCTCCCGGGTGGCGGGGGAGGGGCACTGAGGGGCACTGAGCGAATGGATCTCCGCCTCTTTGAGATCTTTTGCAAAGTTTACGAGTTGCGGAGCTTCTCCCGGGCAGCCGAGCAACTGTACCTGACCCAGCCCACCATCAGCGAGCACATCAAGTCCCTGGAAGACTACTTCCGAGCGCCTCTCTTTGACCGCTTGGGGCGCACCATCGTTCCCACCCGTGCAGGGGACCTCCTGTACCGGTCCGGCCGCCAGATCCTCCAGGCCCGGAAGCGGACGCTGGAGGAGATGCAGAATTTTCTCGAGCGCTACGAGGGCCGGCTGACCTTGGGCGGCAGTACCATCCCCGGGGAGTGGATCCTGCCGCGCATCCTGCGTGATTTTCGGCAGGCCTACCCGGACATCCATGTGACCCTCCGGGTATCCGATACCCGCGGTATCGTGCGGTCGGTCCGAGACGGAGAGCTGGATTTGGGCTTCGTGGGGGCCAGGATGGGGGACAGCCAGCTCCAATTCCAGGTGTTTGCCCACGACGAACTGGTCCTGGTGGCCCCCCCGGGCCGCGGATGGCCCACCGGGCGGACCGTCCCTCTTCGCGAGGTGCTCTCCCACCCTTTCGTCCTGCGGGAACCGGGTTCCGGGACCCGGATGGAGTTCGAGGCCTGGCTGAAGCGGCTGGGATACACCGTTCAGGACCTGAAGGTGATCGCGGAGATCGGCAGCACCAACGGGATCAAAGAAGCGGTCAAGGCAGGAGTGGGCGTGTCCATCCTGTCCCGTCGCGCCATTCGGGACGAGGTTCGGGCGGGCTGGGTCCGGGAGTTCCGTGTCCGGGAGGCAGGCCGCATCCGACGGGATTTCTACGTGGTGCGCCAGGCCCATGGAGAACCCTTTCCTCTGGCCAGGGTCTTCCTCCAGTTCCTCTCTGGGCAAAAGCTCCATCGCTCTCCTCGATAGAGATCGGCTTAGCCCATAGGAATTTCCGATTTGTTGCATAGAAAATCCTTATGGCAAGGATGTCGTCGCGATGAGAAGGAACCGCTGTGCTTGCCAGCGAAGTTTGGTACCTCGATCTTCGGACCGGTGCTGAACTGTTTCTACATCGGAGCTTCTCCCGCTGCTCTCTTTTTGCCTGTGTTGCCGCTTTCCGTGGTAATCTGGAGCACCCGTGGGAGGTGTTTTTCTGTTACCCCGGAGACCGTTTTCTCTGCGCTGAAAA
>JACQTF010000184.1 GCA_016210925.1 Acidobacteriota bacterium
AAAACAAGCTGGTCATCTACGTCAAGGGCAAGCAGGCAGGAACTGAGCAGTACACCATCCAACGAAAGCCTGATCAGTGGGTAGCCCGCGCCCAGAGCGAATTGACCATCCCTCAAGGCAACACCACCGTCCATTTCACGTTCGAGCCCCTCTTGGTGCTCAACGCCCGCGATCTGTCACCGCTTCGTTATGACCTGACCTACACCGTCAACAGCGCGACCAACAAGCTCAGTGCCCGCTTCCAGAAGCAGGAAGTGTCCGATGACGCGTTCCTGGCGGGCCGCAGGCTGCACCGCCGGAGCGAGCTGCACGAAGACGTGGTTGTCCTGGAAAACAGCATCTACCACCAGTATGAGTTGGTGGTGAGAAAATACAACCGCCGCCGGGGGGGAGAACAGATCTTCTACAACTACGTCCCCATCATCGCAAGAGAGATCAAGCTGTCGGTCCAGCACCGGGGCAAGGTGCGGGTAGAAGGCTCCGGGGGAAGCCTGGACGGAGAGCATTTCGTCTTGGACGTGGGAGGAATCCTGGCTGTCACCGTCGTGGTGGATTCCAAGGGAAACCTTCTGCGCATCTCCATTCCCGAGCAACAGGTGGAAGTCGTGCGTTCCGACCTGGCGGGCTGAACAGGTCGCCCATGGCCATGGACCGTTGACCACCGTTGACCCATGACCATGCACTCTTTCAGATGGACCGGACCGGCATGGTGACCAGATCATCGATCTGAATCATTTCCTTGAGAGTATAAGCCTCGCCGTACTCCACGCCGATCAGGCTCCCGTAATAGCGGCAGCGCAGGTCCACTTCGTCCACCAGCCCGGCCATCCGGGGGGAGATGTCTCCCCAGGTTTTCTGATCGCCGAACTGGGACCGGTAGCAGAGGATCGCTTGTTTGCGCAACTCGTACTGGGCAGTGACGTCCACGACGAAAGAGGGACGCATGGGCTCGTACATGGCGCTGTACACGATCTTGAAGGGCCGGTGCGGTGTTCCTTCCAGTTCGAGCTGGGCCAGCCCCGCCAGAAAGCAGGCCTCGTAGGCCATTCGGGTGCAGGTGGAGTGGTCGGGGTGGCGGGCCTCCCAGGCGGGGAGAATCACCACGCGGGGCTGGTGTTGCCGGATTTTCCGGGCCACGAGAAGCCTGCTGTCCAGATTGGACTCCAGCCGAGCGTCGGGAAGACCGAGGTTTTCCCTCAGGTGGATGCCCAGGACGCGGGCCGCTTCCGCTGCTTCCTGCTCCCGGTCCGCGGGGGTCCCTCGGCTGCCCATTTCACCGCGGGTCAAATCCAGCACCCCCACCCGGTAGCCGCGCTCCACCGCCTTGGCCAGCGTACCCCCGCAAGTCAGCTCCGCATCGTCCGGATGAGCCGCGATGGCCAGAAGGTCCAGCGCCATAAGAGCGATCATAGCCAAAACACTGGAAGACTGGAAGCGGACAAAAGAAAAACCTGAAACCTAAAACAAAGGATTCTTAGTTTCAGGTTTCAGGTGTTCCAGTTTCAGGTTTGAGTTTAAAATTGAGGTCCATGGTTTCCGAACGCTCGCTGTTTGACCAGGTCTCCAAGCCTTCCCGGCCTGCACCCGCCAGAGGGAAAGTTGCCTACCTGGAAGTCGCTCGAGAGATCCAGCAAGTCGCGCCCGAGATTCTGCAGATCTACATCCGGGAGGTGCTTCCCAATCGAACGCGGCCCTTGAAGCTTTACGGGCGGAAGCACAGGGCGAGGATCCTCAAGACCATGCTGGGCCACGAGGTGAAAATGGGGCGCAAACGAGTCCAGTGTCCTGACCTGGTCACCGCCCGGTACTTGAAGGTGTTCGGAGAGCTGGGGATGAAAAGCATCGAGCTGCCGTACGATCCCACCCGCACGGCCCGACTGGTGGATGTGCTGGAAGTTGCTTTGCAGAGGATTGCCGTGGAAACACAGCGCCGATTTCCCCGGCCCGAGGAACGCCTCATCCGAAACAAGCTGGTTCGGTTCGTGTACCACAACATCCGTCGGTCTCTGTACGAGGCCTCGCGGGACCATGCATAAGCTCGTGCTCTACTCCCGGCCGGGCTGTCATCTTTGTGAGGAAGCCAGGGCCACGCTGGAACGCGCCCGCCGGGAGATCCCCTTTGATTTTCAGGAAGTCAACATCGAAAAATCCGCCGAGCTGCAGGCCGAGTTCGGAGAGCAGATCCCCGTTCTCTTCGTGGACGGCCGAAAGAAATTCAAGTACCGGATTGATCCTAAGAAGCTTCGACGAGTCCTACTCCGAGGTAGGCCGCAGGCCCTCTCTAAAGATACTCCTTGAGCCCTTCCCGGAGGGTGATCATCTTCACATCGAAGGCGACGGTCATGTCCGTTGTATCGCACACGCTTCCCGCCTTCATCATTTTCAATTGGTCCAGGGTGAGGGGGGGCGGGGAGAGAAAGGTCTGCGCAAACCAGGCTGCGGGATACATCAGGTCAAAGGGGATGAAGAATTTTCGCTTTCTCACACCCAGCCGGTCCGCGATGAGATCCACGATGTCCGGATACGCCAGTTGCTGAGGCCCGCCGAGTTCGTACGCTTGTCCAATCGTTGAATCTTTGGTGACAGCCTGGGTGAAACAATCGGTCACGTCATGGACAGACACGGGCTGCAGCTGGAACTCGCCCCGGCCGGGGATGGGGATCAGGGGAGCCTTCCGAACGACATCGGCCACCTGGTTTACGAATCCATCTCTGGGGCCGAAAATCACCGACGGGCGGAAGATGGTAAAGCGGAGGCCGCTGCCCCTGAGGTATTCTTCCGCCTTCCACTTCGTGCGGTGGTATTGACTTTTCGCCCCGGGGGAGCTTCCCAGGGCGCTCATGTGGATGAACCGGGGAACGCCCTGGTCTTTGGCGGCATCCATCACGTTCTTGGCACCCCAGTAGTGGACGCTTTCGAACGAGGCATGGGCACGCTCGTAGATGATTCCCACCAGGTGAATGACGCAGTCGACCCCCTTGAGGATGCCGCGCAGGCTCTCCGGCTCCAGGATGTCCCCCGGCATGGTCTCCACCCGGAGCTTCTGCAGCGCCTCGGTGTTGGAATTTTCTCGAACCAGGCAACGCACCCGGTGTCCGGACTGACCCAGCTTCTGCACCAGGTGCCCTCCCACGAAGCCTGTTCCTCCCGTGACGAAAATCACGATCGTTCTCCCGGGCCAGCTCCAGCCGGACCTGTGCAAACCGGATCCCGCGGATCGGAAACCGCCCTCCTTGGAATCCGGCAATTCACGCCTATTTGGTCTTTTCCCGATCTGCGACCATTTTCACCGACATGCGGCGAAGAATTTCCTGCAGGCTGCGATCCTTTTGCAGCAGCCGGAGGTCCTTCGTGGTGAGGCGCTGGATCAACCGCATGGAAACGCCGATGGGGGTCTTCGGGTTGCGGACCAGGTTCAGGCTGATGCTGTACGAGCTGGTCCACTCCCGGTTGTTTCCAATCTCGCGAAGGACCTCCTCGGAGACGTTCCGAAAGGTAGCGATTATTTCCACATCCCGATCGGTGATCTTCGGACTCTTGAGCACTGCCGTGGAAACCAGCCGGTTCGTGTCCCGCACCAGGATCATCCGTTCCTCCCGCGAGCCAATACCGGCCACCTTCATCCGCTCGCCCACGTTCATTTTCGAGATTTTCTGAAGGGTGGTCTTGAACGTCTCGGATTCTTCCTGAGGCCTATCCTCCCCCTGGGCCTGCCCTTCCGCGGGAGGCTTTTGGATCTCCCCGTCTGGAGGGGCCTCTGGAGCCAGGGCGGGCTCCTGGAGGGGCTCAGGAAGGTCTTCGGCGGGAGGCGAGGGAGCCGGGGCCGGAGGCGGAGGTGCGGAAATTCGGCTCAAAGTCTCGTGGGCCAGCAGGCGGACGGATTCATCCTCGTCCGCGGCGAGTTGTTCCAGGATCTGCTTCTGTTCCTCCGGCGCGAGGGGGAGCTCCCCTTTGGCGGCAGCGAGCCGGATCTTCCGGGGAACGCTTCCGGAGCGAAAGAGGGTGACGAGATCTTTAGACACAGTTCAGGGTCTTTCCCCAGGTATGAACGTCTGATAGTTCGTGGTGGTCAGGGAGAGATGCCTCACCTTGCCCGATTCCCCCAGGCTGCCCGCGTGCAGTCCGTTCACCCGCAGGGAGACGCCGCCGGAATTCCCCACCGTCAGTTCCATCCTCTCCCGCGCCGTTAAGAGGTACTTTTCCCCTGGCTGCAGGAGGGCCTCGCGGTTTTCGCTTCCGTCAATTTGAACGGCGACCCAGCAGACCTGGTTTGCCAGCAGCTCCAGCGTCAGGCCGGAGCGTGTGTCCAGCGGCGCTTCAGCCCGCGGGAGCTCCGTGGGGGGCGAGGCGAGCGCCGCCGGCCGAATCGCTGGACCGGGAGAGGCCGCCGGCGTCGGCCCTTCCCGAGGCTTCGCTGGCTCCGGCAAAGGCGTGGAGGAAGGGACTGCTGCCGGGGCCTCGCGGGCCCGGCCCAACCGGGACGGTGAACGATCCACGTAGGTGGGGGCTTGCGGGCTGACGTGTTTCAAGAGCTTCCACTCGGACCGATTCTTCCACAGGGTCCATCCGGATCCCGCCAGGATCAGGGCCACCAGGCCAAGAATGAGCCAAGAAATCACCGGCGAGCGACGCGGGCTGCTTTCGATGACTTTCGTTTGTTTCTTTGGGTCTCCTTCGGCCTTCAAGCTTTCCAGATAGCTTCGATACCCGCTCGCTAACTCATCCGCGTTCATACCCAGACTGCGGGCGTAGGCGCGAATGAACGCCACCCTGTACATGCCTCCAGGCAGATATTCGAAGCGGTTGTCCTCGAGCGCCTCGAGAAAACGAAGGCTGATTTTGGTTTCTTCGGAGATTTCCTGCAAGCTGATGCGACGGAGCTCGCGTTGTCGCTTCAATTCGGAGCCAAAAGGACCCATGGTCTCCCCACCGAATGGCCCCTATTTTAGGGCCTGCCTGGAGCGAAGTCAACGCAGCCCCATCGCCGCCATCGTCGGCCCCCGGCCCTTCCAACCTTTTGGCCTTTCGGTTCTGGCTGTTCTGGCTGTTCGGGTTTGTTCTGGTGCCTTGACTGGGGCCAGTGCCTGTGCTAGCGTACCGGCCTTGACAGGGGAGGGAATTCATGGCTCAGGAAGCTCTCGGAATGGTGGAAACGAGGGGATTTGTGGGCGCGGTGGAAGCTGCGGATGCCATGGTCAAGGCGGCCAACGTGGTCTTGATCGGACAAGTTTACATCGGCGGTGCGTACGTGACGGTCCTGGTACGAGGTGACGTGGGGGCCGTCAAAGCCGCGACGGACGCCGGCGGGGCGGCAGCCCGGCGCGTCGGAGAACTGGTGAGCGTTCACGTGATCCCGCGCCCTCATGGCGAAGTGGAAAAGATCCTGCCTCAGCCTGAAGAAGAAACGAGTAAGGCAAAGAAATCCTAAGAACGAATCCAAGCCCAACCCATAGGTCGGATGTCGAAAGCGATTCGCGACAAGGACCTGCAATCGGTCCAGGAGGTGCGCCGCCTGTGCGAGGCAGCTGCGGAGGCGCAGAAGTCTCTGGCCCGCTTGAGCCAGGAACAGACGGACCGGATTGTGGCGGCCATGGCGGAAGCGTCCCGGCGGGAATCGCAGCGGCTCGCTGACCTGGCGGTGCAAGAGACCACGTACGGCAATCCCCACGACAAGAATTTGAAGAACCTCTTCTCTGCGGAAATGGTGTACGGCTACATCAAGACCTTGAAGACCGCCGGCATCCTTCGGGAAGACCCTCAGAACAAGGTGATCGAGATCGGGGAGCCTATGGGCGTGGTGGCCGCCATCATTCCCACGACCAACCCGACCTCCACGACCATTTACAAGGGGCTGATCGCGCTCAAGGCGCGATGCGCGGTCGTGTTCAGTCCCCATCCCTCGGCGGTGCGCTGCATTAGCGAGACCGCCAGCGTTCTGGCGGAGGCGGCGCTGGGAGCGGGAGCCCCGGCAGGCAGCATCGGATGCATGACGATTTCCACCATGGAGGGCACGCAGGAGTTGATGAGGCACCCCGCGGTCGCCGTGGTCCTGGCGACGGGGGGGGCGGGCTTGGTCCGGGCTGCGTACAGCTCGGGGAAGCCCGCCTACGGAGTGGGTCCGGGAAACGTCCCTGCCTTCGTGGAGCGCACCGCGGATGTGCCGAAGGCAGTTCGGGATATCGTGGCAGGAAAGTGCTTTGACAATGGGACGCTCTGTTCCGCCGAGCAGGCGGTGGTCGTGGACGAGCCTGTGGACCCCCAGGTCCGGGACGAGCTGAAAAAGAACGGTGCCCACTTCCTCACCCCGGAGGAAGTGAACCAGGTAGCCCAGGTGGTGGTGACCCCAGGCTACCTGGTGAACCCCAAGATCGTGGGCCAAACCGCCCCGGCCATTGCCCAACTGGCAGGCGTCCGGGTGCCTCCGGCGACGCGGGTCCTGATCGGCGAGCTGGAGGGCGTCGGGAAGAAGTATCCTCTTTCCATCGAGAAGCTCTCGCCCGTCCTGGCCTATTACCGGGTCCGGGACTGGAAGCACGGCCTCGATGTCTGCACACAGTTGCTCCGCTTCGGCGGCCTGGGTCACACCATCGTTCTGCACAGCCGAGACGACGAGGTCATCCGTCAGATGGCCATGGAACTGCCCGCGTTCCGCATTGTGGTCAACTCCCTGGCTTCCATCGGGGCCGTGGGATACACCACGGGAATCGTGCCCTCCATGACGCTGGGATGCGGCGGTGCGGGGGGCAACATCACCTCCGACAACATTTCGCCTCTCCATCTGATCAATGTGAAACGGGTGGCGTACGAGACTCGGCCTTAAGAAGCTCATCCGCCACCGGGACAAACTGCCCGGGCTTCAACGCCCGGCAGAGAGCGCATTCGGGAAATGGTGGAGGCTTTCGTCGCGCAAAAGTGGGGGACCGGGGAGATCGCCCAGGCCCCAGCCCCGGCACCCACCGTCCATCGCGGGCCCGTGCAGCCCCCAAGCCGCGAAGCACCTCCTGCCAAATCCGGCGCCAGGCCCGCGCCGAAGCCCACAGAGTTTGTCAGTGAGGAAGACGTTCGTCGCGCCCTCCGCCGAAACGAAAAAATTCTGGTCAACCCCAAAACCATCATCACGCCGTCTGCTCGTGACCTGGGCGACTCCGCCGACGTGTTCATTTATTCCTGATCGAGGCCAAAAGAGGGAAGTGCCCCGGCTCTGGTAGAATAACTTTTGGTCCTCGGTATGCTGCTGTCCCTCTGGAGCGAGCCTTTCTACCGTAAGATCCTGTCTGGACTGCGGAGCTTCGTGCTGGCGCTGGGGGGTCCGGGCCTGATGTTGATCGCGTTGGCCGATTCCTCGTTCCTCTCCCTGCCTGAGAGCAACGATATCCTGATCGTGGTGCTCTCCACGGGGAACACCTGGAGCAGCATGGTGTACTACGTCGTCATGACCATTGTCGGATCTGTGACGGGTTGTTTCCTCCTCTTCTCCGTGGGCCGTAAAGGAGGCAAGGCGTTTCTCCACACAAGGTTCGGTGAGGAAAGGATGGAGGTAGTGGGTCGCATTTTCCGCCGCCACGGCACTCTGGCCATCTTGATTCCGTGCATTTTGCCTCCGCCCATGCCCTTCAAGATTTTCGTTTTGTCCGCAGGAGTGTTCGGCGTCAAAACAAAATCGTTCCTGTTTGCCGTGGCTGCGGGCCGGAGCATGCGCTACTTCATGTGGGGCACCCTCGCCGTCTTATATGGGGACTCTGTGTACCACTTCATACGCACCAACTTGAAGGGGGTCGGGATCGTCTTGAGCGGGATTTTCCTGGCTTCCTTTCTGGGCTATTTCATTTGCCGGTTGTACCAGGCACGCCGCTTGCGACGTGAAGCAACGGGTCCGAGCGCGGCTGACGGGGGAGCAGCCCGGAAGGCTCGGAATCTTTAAGTGTAATAACGACTTATTCTTATGCTACAATCCGCGCTCGTTCATCTTCGGGGAGGGCGAACGGCGCTTTTGCTGCTGGCAGTGCTGGCCCCGTTCCCGGGATGCGTGAAGAAGACCACGCGGGTCGCTGTGCCGGCGAAGTATCGAGAGGCACAGACGGCCACCCTGGAAGAGTTGATGGAAAAGATCAACGCCACCAGCGGCAAGGTTCAGAGCCTCCAGGCGTCCCAGCTGAAAGCCGATTTGGAGGGCGGCACCGTCGAGACGGGGAAGATTGAAAAATATCGGCGGGCTCCGGGGTACCTCATTGTACAGAGACCCGGGTGGATCCGGCTGAACATCCAGAATCCCCTGTCCAAGACCACCGTCGCGGAGATGGTCTCCGATGGCAAGACTTTTCAAATCTTCATTCCTTCCGAGAATAAGTTCATCGTGGGGGAAAACCGGGCGCGGAACGTGGGCTCTGATCCCCTGAAGAATTTTCGTCCTCAGCACTTGGTCCAGGCGCTTCTGTTGGAGCCCCTGTCGGTTGCAGACGGGGATTTTCTTTATTTTCTGGAGGAAGTCCGGGACGAGACGAGCAAGTACTACGTCATCGGCTTGGTAGCCCAGAGCGCTCCGCAGCGCGGGGAATTGCTCCGAAGGCTCTGGATCGATCGGTCGAACCTGGAATTGGTGCGGCAGCAGTACTTTGGCCGGTCAGGCGGAGTGGACAGCGACATCCACTACGGAGGTTATCGGTTGTTTGAAGGGGTGGATCTGCCCACCTGGATTCGCATCGTTCGCGTTCACGAACAGTATGCTGTTTCTCTCGTCATATCCCACTGGAAGATCAATCCCGAAACAGC
>JACQTF010000027.1 GCA_016210925.1 Acidobacteriota bacterium
ACATCGAGTCGGTCGGTGGGAAGCTCCACGGGTTCTGGTACGCCTTCGGCACACACGACGGCTACAACCTGTGGGAGGCCCCGGACAACGTGTCCATGGCCGCTGTCGCGCTGGCGATTAGTGCCGGCGGTGCGCTCAGCTCGTTCGAAACGACAGTCCTCCTGACCGTCGACGAAACGATGGATGCTCTGCGCAAGGCCGAGCAAGTCCGGTACCGGGCGCCCGGCGCGTAGCGGCTCCCGCAATGAGTAGCGCGCCTCGGCTGGCGTCCCGGCGATGAGCGTCGTCTTCGCGAAGCGCTGAGCCTTGTGGCGGCAGGCAAGAAGCTCGGGTTGAAGTGAGGTGCCCCGACGCCATCCTGACCCGTGATCATGAATGACGGCCGACCAGCGGCAAACACGGATGCTACCCGGTTGGAGACCGGGCGGCTAAGTTAGCCTAGCGCAATACGCTGCCCCCTCGTCCAATCGGCAGGACCCCGGACTTTGGATCCGGTTATGGAGGTTCGAGTCCTCCGGGGGCAATCGCGGTTCGCCAGGTGGCCGGCGGCGCATCGGAGTTAGGCAGCCCCGGCGTAGCGACTCGTCCCTGGCGGGCCGCCCCGGCGGCGCGTATCGTAGCGGACCCCTGAACCCCCGAGGCAACCGCCATGGTCCCCCTGACGTCGCTGTGGCTCCCCATCCTGCTGGCAGCCGCCGCCGTGTTCGTGGCCAGCTCCATCATCCACATGGTGCTGCCCTATCACCGCACCGACTTCCGCAAGGTGCCCGCTGAAGATGAGGTGATGGACGCCCTCCGGAAGTTCGACATTTCTCCCGGTGATTACATGGTTCCGTGCGCCGGGAGCCCCAAGCAGATGAAGGACCCGGGCTTCATCGACAAGATGAAGAGAGGCCCGGTGGCCTTCTTGACGGTGATGGAGAGCGGCCCACCGTCCATGGGCGCCAGCCTGGCCCAATGGTTCCTCTACTGCATCGCCGTCAGCGTTTTCGCCGCTTACATCGCCGGGCGGGCGCTGGCGCCCGGGGCCCCGTACCTGGCTGTCTTTCGTTTTGCAGGTTGCACTGCCTTCGCCGGCTACGCTCTCGCGCTCTGGCAGAACTCGATTTGGTACAAGCGGGCCTGGAACGCCACGCTCAAGGGACTTCCATGAAAAGTTTCCATTGAAGCCTGATTGTTTCGTTCTCTTTCATTGCCCTTGCCCCAGCCGGTGCTATGGAAGCGGAGTCGACGTGGGACCGCGTTATCAACAATCCGGGGCGGTTTAAGGTGCTGGACGACTTCAACAATGAGGCCGTCCTTGACAGAGAGACCGGGCTTGTCTGGGAGCGGACCCCGGTGCGAGGGCTACGGCAGGTTTGGTTCAGAGCGGTCACCCACTGCTACTTCAAAAGTGTGGGTAGCCGGAAAGGTTGGCGACTTCCTACGATCGAAGAGTTATCCAGCCTGGTGGACCCTATGCAGTCGGACCCCGCTCTTCCCCCCGGTCATCCCTTTGACAATGTCCAGACGCACACCAATTACTGGTCGGCAACTACTCACCCTGCGGATACCAGCCTCGCGTGGAGCCGGTCCTTCCTCAACGGCGACCTGGTGGGACTCGATAAGAGTATCACTGCCCTCACCTGGTGTGTGCGCGGTGGGCATGGGGTTGACGCTCATCAGTGACTTGGTTATTTGTTTGGCTAAGCATGTGCTGGAGCGGACCAGCGGACGGTCTCGCGCGCGCGACGCCAGGGGAGCTCCTGATCCTTCGTCCAGGAGACTCAAAGGAGGAGACCCACATGGGTCGGTCACTTGTCGGTCTTCTGATCCTGGTTGCTTCAGGGCTCCTCCTGTCCTGTCAGACCCGTCGCGATGCCCCGGCCGGTGACGGGCCGCCATTCAGCGTCGTCGAAGCGACTATCCCGGAGATGGGTGCCGCCATGGAACAGGGCCGCATCACGTCCCGCGAGATCGTCCTCCAGTACCTGACGCGGATCGCGCTCTATGAGGACAAGCTCAACGCGGTGATCACCGTGAACCCAAAGGCACTTCAGCAGGCTGAGGCTCTGGACCGCGAGCGGGCGCAAGGGAAGACTCGTGGACCGCTGCATGGGATCCCGATCGCGCTCAAGGACAACATCCACACGACGGACATGCCGACGACGGGCGGGGCGCTGGCGTTCGACGGCCTCGTCCCGCCCTACGAGGCAACGGTGACGAAGAACCTCCGCCAGGCCGGTGCCGTTATCATCGCGAAGACCAGCATGACGGAGCTCGCCAACTGGGTGGCCGGCGCGCCGACGCCGATGCCGGGCAACTACAGCGCGCTGGCCGGATACGGCATGAACCCGTACGACCCGCGACGCGATCCGCGCGAGGCCACCTTCGACGGCCGCCCCGCTCTTTCGACGGCGGGGTCCAGCTCGGGGATCGGCACAGCGGCCAACTTCTGGGCCGCCAATGCCGGCACCGAGACCTCCGGCTCGATCCTCTCTCCGGCCAACCAGAACATGCTGGCGGCGATCAAGCCGACCGTGGGGCGCGTGAGCCGCTACGGCATCGTCCCGATTACGGCCGATCAGGACACAGCGGGCCCGATGGCGAAGAGCGTCACCGACGCGGCCATCCTGCTCGGCGCGCTGGAGGGCGCAGCGCCCGATCCAAACGACCCGGCCACCACGACCTGCAGCCGTCCGCCCGGCGGCGACTACACCCGTTACCTAAACGTCGACGGCCTGAAGGGCGCGCGCATCGGCGTCCCGCGCGCTTTTTACTACGACCCCGTCACGCCGCCAGGCGCGAAGGAGCCCCGCGGCGGTCTCAACCCGCCTCAAAAACAGGTGATGGCCGAGGCGATCGCCATCCTGAAGCAGCAGGGGGCCGTCATCGTCGATCCGGCCGACCTTCCCAGCATTCTGTCCCAAGACCGGCAGAACAACTTCCTCCTGTGGGACATCTGCTCCGGCGCAGACGATGCCAAGGGAAAAGACGGTGACTGCTCGGTGGTGCTTAAGTACGGAATGAAGCGCGACTTCAACCGGTGGCTCGCCACCCTCGGGCCCGCCGCGCCGCTGAAGTCGCTGACCCAGCTCCGCGCGTTCAACGTTGCCCACAAGACGGCCGGCGCCATCAAGTACGGGCAATCGAGGCTCGACATCTCGGACGAAATGGACGTCGAGGCGGATCGCGTGCGCTACGAGGCCGATCGCGCCAAGGACCTGGCGCTTGCGAGCACGCGCGGCATCGACGCGGCGCTCCAGGCGCACGACCTCGACGCCTTGCTGTTTCCGGGCTCGAGCGGCGCCGCGATCGCGGCGAGGCCGGGCTATCCAACGGTGATCGTGCCTTTTGGTTTCGTGCCGAACGAGCCAACCCCGCCGTTCCCCGACGGCTTCAACGCAAAGCCAGCGCCTTACGGCGTGAGCTTCACCGGAAGCGCGTGCAGCGAGCCAAGGCTCATTGAACTCGCGTATGCGTTCGAGCAGGCGACGAAGCGGCGCGTGCCGCCGCCGGCGGCGCCGTAGGTAGGAAATCAGATGGTCTGGACGGTCCAGGCCCCAAGCCGTCAAGTGCCAAGCTCAACGTCGGTCAGGAGGTGAGGCTGGCGCAGATCTAGTCCATGAGCCGCGGGACCTCCCAATATCGTTCAACTGTTCAGAGGCGTTTACGACCCGTGGGATGAGTACCAGTTGGAAAATCACCGGCTCTCGATGGATCCCAATTTGCACTATATCCCAGAGATGTTTGTGCGCATGTGGGCCACCGATTTCAATTTCGACCCCTATCCGCCCACCCCTGAGGTGCTGAAAAAGTTGAAAAACGGCCTGGCCAACCACCAGCTATTTACGAAGAAGTTCGCGGCTGCCGGCGGGAAGTTGCTGGTCGGTACCGACAATTATTACCACGCCATTGCCGGACTCGCCGTCTGGCAAGAAATGGAACTGATGGCCCAGGCCGGTGCTCCACCCCTTGCGATTCTTCAAGCGGCCACCATCAACCCGGCCGAGTTCGTCCACCAGGAGAAGGATCTGGGGACCATCGAGGCGGGAAAGCTGGCGGACCTGATTATCCTCCAGAAAAATCCCCTGCAGGACATCCGAAACATTCGCACGTTGCATTCAACACGGCAAGGTCCAAGAGATGGGATACCGGTCGGATTATCGCAGTCCGATCCCGCGGCCTTACCAGCGCGTCAACAGCGAACTGCTTCGTCCTTACCTTTCATCGGTCCAGCCCAGCGCGGTGCCCATGGGGACCCAAGAACTGGAGCTGACCATCAAAGGCCGCGACTTTCACGAAGAGAACCGGGTCCTCATGGACCAGACGGATCTGAGGGTGCTGAGTGTCAGCCCCACGGAGATGAAGGTGCTGGTTCCGGATCATTTGCTGTTGGCGCCGGGCACCCGCAAGATTCACATGATCACCGGGGGCAGGGTGCATCAGCCGTCGCTCAACTTCGCCGAGGTGATGGTCACCTTCGGCCGCAGGTTCAACGAGCGTTGGAACGGGCAAAAATTAAGCATCGAGTTTTGAACTCCACGTCGGTTCTGAGAGAAGTGGCGCTGCCGCGACTCACTGCCGTGGGCCTGTGGCTGGCCTGCCTTGCCAATTTCTTTCCGGGGCTGCCTCAGGCCAGGGCTCCTCAAGACGCTGGGCCCGTCACAGTGCTCTCCGGCGGAAACTTGCTGGATGGAACGGGAGCGCCCGCTCGGACCGGCATCGACATTTTTCTCAGCGGCGATCGCATCAGCTCCATCGTGAACTCCGGCGAGCAGCGCATCCCCAGGGGTGCAACGGTGGTGGACGTGCGGGGCAAATGGGTCCTGCCCGGGCTCATCGACAGCCACGTCCACTACGAATCCTGGATGCCCGAGCTGTTCCTCTACCACGGGGTGACATCGGTATTTGATCTCGGGAACGAGACGAAAGAGATCCTGAAACAAAGGGAATCCCTCCACTCGGGAAAAGCGAGAGGGCCGCGGCTGTTTGTCACCGGCCAGTCCCTCCAGGGTCCGTCTCCGACCGGTTCTCCCACGGGTGCGGAGCGAAGCCCGCGGAACATGATCAGGTCACCGGAGGATGCGCGGGCCCAACCGCCTGATCCAGGAGTTCGTCGGCGGAGGCCGGCCTCGGGTGATGGTGTGGGAACGGGTGTCCAACGCGCCAGCGCGAACACCATGACCGAGTGACGCCCGCCGCCTTAAAAAAAACGCCTCGAGCCCTTGCGACGGGTATCTCCCTGGCGGGATCGCGAACTTAATGGGAATCCAGGTTGACCTTGAGCAGGCTGGGATCGAAGTCTCGCAGCACTCGAGCGGCATCCACCCGTTCCACCAATTCCTTGGGCGGCCTGGAAAGAGGCGGGTACTGCCGCGGCGGCAGGGGCATGGTCGCATCCAGGAGCATCACCGTGCTCATGATAGGGGTGCGGGAGCCGTCGGGATGGTATTCCCAGCCCGTGGGGTTCAACCCTCCGGGCCCGCTCCAGTCCTTGACCATCAGGAGATCCTTGTCGGCATTGAAGCGGGTTCCGATCGCCCACATCACCTCGCGCTCGTTGAACACGTTGATGTCGTCATCCACCACCACGACGAAGCGCAAATTCTCGGGCTCGGTCAGGATGGCGGTCATGGCCGCCTTCTTCACATCGGAATCCTGATACTTCTTGATGGAAATGTAGCAGTGGGTTCGGGCGTGCGCGGGGACGTTCACGTTGACCAAGCCGGGAATCGCCTCCCGGACCCTCCGATAGATGCTCCCCATGCGCGGCAACGCCCCTATGACCCGGTGTTCCTCGTTGGCCGGGAAGATGGTGTAATAGAGCGCATCCTTGCGCATTGTGATGGTGGTGATTTTGATGCAGGGTTTTTCCCCCTCTTCCACCGTGTAACCGGGCCACTCCCCGAAGGGTCCTTCCCGATGTCGTTGCCGGGGATAGAGGACGCCCTCGAGGACGATCTCAGCGCGGGCGGGAACCAACAGGTCCACTGTCCTGGCTTTGGTCAGCTCCAGCGGCTCGCCCAGGAGCGCCCCCGCCTCCTCAAACTCCCCACCGATCCCCGGAAGCCGCGAAATGGCCGCGAGCGCGAAAGCCGGATGGTGGCCGATGGCGATGGCCACTTCCATGGGCTTTCCCAACGCCTCGTACCGCCGCCAGATCACGCCGCCATGGTGCGACTCGTAAAACCACACGCCCAGCTGGTCTCTGGCCTGGACCTGGTGACGGTACATCCCGGCATTGGTGCGGCCCGACTCGGGATCCTTGCAGATCAGCACCCCACTGGTGACATAAAAATTGCTGTCGGTCTCGTTATGGTGGGGAATGGGCAAGGCATACAGGTCGACCTCCTTTCCCTGGAGGACGACGTCATGGACCGGGGCTTCCTGGGTGATCTTCGGCGCCACGGGGTGCCCCTGTCTCTCGCCGTAGGCCTTGACGAGCTCCTGAACGGACGTCCCCAGGGCCAGCGCCAGCCGCTCGTAGGTGGCGGTGAGGTTGATCACCAGCGGGATCGACGAGCCCTTGACGTTGGTGAAAAAAACGCCCGGATAGCGGCCATCTTGAGACGATTTTTCGGCGATGGCTGTCAGCTCCAGCCGGGGGTCCACTTGCTGCGACACCAGCTTCAACTCGTCCGGCCTCTTCTGATGAAGCTCCCGAATAAAAGTGCGCAAATCCTTGGATGCCATTCCTTCTCCTCCTACCCTCTCCGAAGCATCATCCCGATGTATAACACACTTCCCCGTGCTTTCCATAAGAAATCAGATCCCGCGGGGACCTGAGATGGGCTCAACCCTCCCGACGCCCGTGGTCGGACCGGATGCCACCGGACGGCGAGCCATGCTAAACTCTCAAGCTTGCAAGGACTCTGCGATGATGGATCTGCCGCGCACGCCAACTGATGAGCCGCAGCTCGAGGCGGCAAAATCTCGGGATTTTGGCACGGCATGGCGGGCTCTCCGGCATCGGAATTTCCGCCTCTTTTTCTTCGGGCAGATGATCTCGGTGACCGGGACCTGGATGCAGAGCGTGGCGCAGAGCTGGCTGGTCTATCGAATGACCGGTTCGGCCATGCTGCTGGGGCTCGTGGGATTCGCCACTCAAATTCCCACCTTGCTGGCTCCCCTGGGGGGCGTCGCGGCCGACCGGTACAACCGCCACCGCCTGGTGATCCTGACCCAGGGACTGGCCATGGTCCAGGCGCTCCTGCTGGCTCTCCTGACCCTGACCGGGCGCATCCAGGTGTGGCAGGTGTTCGCCCTGTCTGTTTTTCTGGGTCTGATCAACGCCCTGGACAATCCCACGCGACAATCTTTTTTGGTGCAACTGGTGGGGCGGCGAGACCTGATGAACGCCATCGTCCTGAATTCCAGCGTCGTCAACGGCGCTCGCATCCTGGGCCCGGCGCTGGCGGGCATCCTGGTCTCCCTCGTGGGAGAAGGGCCGTGCTTCCTGATTAATGGAGTCAGCTACGGGGCCGTGATCATGGGGCTTTTGCTGCTGAAACTGGAGCAGCATCGTCCCAGGCCACAGCCGGGCTCCGTGTCGAGCTTCCTCAAAGAAGGCTTTGAGTTCGCCCGAAGCAGCCGCCCCATCCGTTCCCTTCTGGCGCTTTTGGGCTTGACCAGCCTGATGGGCATGCCCTATTCGGTCCTGATGCCGATTTTTGCAGATCGCATCTTACTCGGGGGGCCGCGGGGGCTGGGGATCCTCATGGGTTCCGCCGGAGCCGGGGCCCTGGTGGGGACTTTCCTGCTGGCCTTCAAAAGGGACGTGCGGGGTCTGGGAAGATTGAACGCCGCGACCGCTGCGCTGTTCGGGTCGGCCCTGATGTTTTTTTCCCTGTCCAGGAATTTCTGGCTCTCCGTTCTCTGCCTCTTCCCGGTCGGGTTCGCCATGAAGATGCACATGGCCTGCAGCAATTCGCTGCTGCAAGCGCTGGTCCGCGAGGAGTTTCGCGGGCGGGTCATGAGCTTCTACTCCATGATGTTCTTGGGCATGGCGCCCATCGGCAGCCTGATGGCAGGCGCGGTGGCCTCCCGATGGGGCGCGCCTTTTGCGGTGGCTCTTGGAGGCGCGTTCTGCGTGGGCGGCGCTGTCTGGTTTTACCGCAGCTTACCTCGGTTCCGCGAGGAAGCCAGGCACTCCCTGGTGGCCCATGGCGCCTTGCCCGGCGAACCCATCGGTTCGAACGCCGATTTAGGTCTGCGAGAATCCCTCTGACCTCTGCCGGCCTTTGCCGTAATGCCTCAGTAACACGGGGTACAAGGACGTTGAATCAAAGGGGAAAAATGGGGACAGGCTACTCATTTCCAGCAGAAGGAGTTGCCGGGACATCAAATGCCGGGAAATGAGTAGCCTGTCCCCATTTTGCGTCCCTTCGTCTCCTGCGCCCCGTGTTACTGAGGCATTACCCTTTGCCTTTGAAATCACTTGACACGAGCCCGAGATAAGGCATTATAGATCGGGGTTCGGTCTGATCATCCGGCCCGCTACACCTGGTTCACTTCCTCGGCAGCGCGTTGTGAGGATGCTCGGCGCGCATATCAAAATTCATCACGGAAGCTCCATGCCTTAAGGGGTGGTCATGAGAAGAGTACCTGTGTTGATCTTTTCCATCGTGGGTGTGATCGCGTTGGCAAACTTTGGGCGGAGTCAAACTCCCTCGGGGACCATCGGAGGCGCCGTTACCGACGCCACGGGCGCTATTCTGCCCGGCGTGTCCATCGTGCTCAAGAACCTGGAAACCGGCCAGTCGCGAACGCTGCTGACCGACGACGAAGGCCGCTATATCGCTCCCAACCTGCCCTTGGGCAGTTACAGGGTGGAGGCCTCGCTGGTCGGCTTCAAGACTGAGGCCCGGGAAGGCATTCACCTGACGGTGGGCCGAAACGCCGTGGTTAACTTTCAGCTACAGATCGGCGAAATCAGCGAACAGGTGACAGTCACGGGGGAGGCGCCGCTGGTGAACACGGCTAGCGCTACGTTCAGCGGGCTGGTGGACGACCAGAAGATCCGCGACCTGCCCCTCAATGGAAGAAGCTTCAACGAGCTGGCCCTCCTGACGGAGGGCGTCACTCCCTCCCGCAGCTCCGGCGGGGGAGGCGTGGATGGGGTGGGGCGCGGCATCAAGGTGGTGGCGAACGGAGCCCGGCCGGAGATGACGAACTACACCATGGATGGCACGGACCTGAGCAACACCATTTGGAAAAATCCCAGCAGCGTTTCGGGCGTGTTTCTCGGGGTGGATACGGTGCGGGAATACCAGGTCCTCACCCATAGCTATTCCGCCGAGTTCAGCTCGGCAGCAGGAGGGGCCGTCAGAATCGCGAGCCGGAGCGGAACCAACCAGTTGCACGGCAGCGCCTACCTTTTCCATCGCAACGACAACCTGGACGCCCGGAACTTCTTCGATCCCGGAGAGCCGCCGGAGTTCAAGAGGAACCAGTTCGGATTCACGTTGGGGGGACCGCTGGTCAGGGACAAGACTTTCTTCTTCGGGGGATTTGAGGCCCTGAGAGATAGGTTGGGGCTGACGCGCATCGCCCAGGTGCCCGACCAAAACGCCAGCCAGGGGGTTGTGCCCGGCCGCAGGGTCACCGTGGCGCCGGCGGTAGTGCCCTACCTGGCCCTGTATCCCGTCCCCAATGGAAGAACCTTTCCGGACGGGACCGCGGAATTTCATTACTCGTTTTCTCAGCCGACGGCCGAGAGCCACTTCAGCGTGAAGCTGGACCACAATTTTTCCTCTGCGGACTCCATGTTTGCGCGGTACGCCTTCTACGAAGGATCGATCACCGCGCCGGGGGCATTTCCGCAGTTTCTGACCGACGAAGGGTCCCGTCAGCAGTACCTGACCCTCTCAGAAACCCACATTTTTTCACCCACGGTCATCAACGAGTTTCGCTTCGGATTCACTCGCGCAGGGATGCAGGTCGTCAATCGAGGCAACCCGGACCCCGACCCCTCCCTTTCCTTTGTCCCGGGAAGGGGGTTTGGAACGCTGGAGGTGGGAGGCGTGAGCGGAATGGGCTTTCCGAGTAACACGCCCAAGCTTTACGCCCAAAACATCTTTCAGTACAACGACAATTTGACCTGGACGCGGGGCAATCACCAGATCAAGGCGGGAGCGGAGTTGAAGCGGCACCAGTTGAACCAGGAGACCCATTCTCGCCTGAATGGCCGCTACCGATTCAACACCCTGGCCGACTTTCTTCAGGGATCCGCCCGAAATCTGGAAGCGGTGCTGCTGGGCAAAGACGACGCGATTTCCGGCGCGCGGCAGTGGATCATCGGTTTGTACGTTCAGGACGACATTCAGGCGACCCGGCGTCTGAGCCTGAACCTGGGGCTCCGGTACGAATTCATCACCGTGCCCGTTGAGGTCAACGGCAAGGCGGGGGCCTTCAGATCGTTCGCGGATCCCGCCCTGACGTTTACGCCGCCTTACTTCGAGAACCCTTCCCTGAAAAATTTCGGACCCCGTCTGGGCGTCGCCTGGGATCCCTGGGGAGAGGGCAAGACCTCCCTGCGGGCGGGCTTCGGCATCTTTCACGAGCAGCTCTGGTCGTACTACTGGAACGATCCCATGGTGCGCGTGCCTCCCTTCTACATCCGAGGGACGCGCAACAACCCGCCGTTCCCGAACGCCGTGGCGGCCCTCACTGCCAGCGTCCCGGCCCTGGAGGCGTTTCAGTTCACTCCGGAGAACCCCTACATGATCCAGTGGAACCTCGGACTGCAGCACCAGCTTGGCTCCCAGACCGTGATCAACGCCGGCTACGCGGGCTCCCGCGGCATTCATCTGGTCCGGCAGGCGGACCAGAACATCCGCGTCCCCGACATTCTCCCGGACGGGAGGCCCTTCTGGCCCGCCGGAAGGCCCCGGCGCAACCCCAATTTCGATTTCATTCGCACGCGCACCACCGAGGCCACCTCCGAGTACCATGGCTTCCAGTTGGGACTGATCCGGCGTTTCAGCCAGGGCCTTCAATTCCAGGGCTCCTACAGCCTCTCCAAAAGCACCGATGTGTCGTCGGGAGCCCGGGGCAGCAGCGACTTCGTCAACTCGGATATCGGCGTGTACCCTTTCGACATCCGGTTCGATAAGGGCTTGTCTTCTTTCGATATTCGCAACCACTTCGTATTTAATGTGACTTACGATCTGCCGGGATCCCAGCTATCGGGCCTGGCAGGTTCCGTCCTGGGTGGATGGCAGTCGAGTTCGATTGTGACCATTTCGTCGGGCGAGCCATTCTCGGTGAAAAACGATTTCGATCGGGCCAGGACAGGGCGAAGCGGCACCAGCCGGGTAGACCGACCCAACCTGAAGCCGGGGGCCAGCAACAATCCTTTCCGCGGAGGGCCGGATGAGTATTTCGACCCCTCCGCTTTCGAATTGCAGCCGGCCGGCTTCCTGGGAAACCTGGGACGCAACACGGTTATTGGACCGGGTTACGCCAATCTGGACCTGTCACTGGTCAAACGGTTCCGTCTCTCAGAGGAAGCGCAGCTCCAGTTTCGTGCAGAGCTGTTCAACCTCCTTAACCGGGCGAACTTTGGAACTCCCGACCGAATCCTTTTCCTGGACGTGGACGCAGTCAACGGCAGCGCGGGACGAATTGACGAGACGGTGAGCACGTCCCGGCAGGTCCAGTTCGCGCTAAAGCTAACCTTTTGAGTTCTCAGTTTTCAGTTTTCAGTTCTCAGTTCCTGGTTTCTGCCAATAACTGAGAACTGATGACTGTTGGAGGGAACAATGGCGATAGATAAGCATTGGGCGGTCGTGGCTTGGGTACTCCTGGCTTTCGTTTCGGTCCTCGGCACGGTCGCCGGACAGGGGATTACCGGAACGATTTCCGGCACCGTCCATGATGAAACGGGCGCGGTTTTGCCCGGCGTCACCGTGGTGGTGACCAACACCGATACAGGAATTTCGCGGACGCTGCTGACCGGGGAGGAGGGGACCTTCAAGGCCACCTCTTTGAGCCCCGGGAACTACACCGTGCGCGCAGAGCTTGCCGGATTTCGAACCGAGATCCGGGAGGGAATCAAGATCACCGTGGGACGGGAGGCGGTGGTCCCTCTGACGTTGAAGATCGGGGAGATCTCCGAGCAGGTGGTCGTCTCGGGCGAGGCGTCGCTGGTCGAGACGACCGGTTCCACCCTCAGCGGGCTGGTGGATGACAAGAAGATCCGAGACCTTCCCCTGAATGGCAGAGACATGCTGCAACTGGCCCAATTGCAGCTCGGAGTGATCGTGACGCGGAATGCCGGAGCGGACGGTGACCGGGGCTACTCCATGAAGATCTCTGTGGCGGGCTCCCGGCCGTATGCCAACAGCTTCCTGCTGGACGGGACGGACGCCAACGAGTCACAAAACCGCTCGCCGGGCAGCATCGCCGGCGTGATGCTGGGTGTGGAAACCGTTCGGGAGTTTCGCGTTCTGACCCACAACTACACCGCCGAGCACGGGCGCGCCAGCGGTGGCGTGGTCAACGCGGTAACGAAGTCCGGGACCAACGAGCTTCACGGATCCCTGTTCGAGTTTCATCGGAACAGCGCCCTGGACGCCCGCAACTTCTTCGATACGGATCCCTCCAGGCCCCAGGTGCGCAGCGATCCGCCTTCGTTCAAGCGAAACCAGTTCGGCGGCACTGTGGGTGGGCCCATCATCAAAAATCGAACCTTTTTCTTTGCCGGATACGAGGGATTGAGAGATCGTCTCGGCCTCACCCGGCGCGCCAAGGTGCCGACGCCGGCGGCGCGCGAGGGAAGAATTCCCGGCCGGCCTGCCGTGACCGTCAATCCAGCGGTTAGGCCGTTCCTGGACCTGTGGCCCCTGCCCAACGGCCTCGATTTTGGCGACGGGACCGCGGAGGACACCTTCAGCGCTTCTCAGCGGACCAACGAAGATTACTTCGCCGGCAGGATCGACCATGCCTTCTCGGAAGAGGACAGCCTGTTCGGCAGGTTTACGATCGACGACGGTGACAGGTTTAGTCCCATCGATAACCGTTTCCTCTTTGACCTGGAGACCAGCCGAAACATCTACTTCACCCTGGGAGAAACCCACGTCTTCTCCTCGTCCCTCTTGAACGAGTTCCGATTCGGCTTCAATCGGTCTGGAATCACCTATACCCGCCAGTCCACCAAGGACATCGGCAGCCTGAGCTTCATCCCGGGGCAGCCCATGGGACAGGCCAGTGTTCCTGGCTTACTGACCTTGTGGGCGGAAGGCGTGCCGCACGACGTGGATAAGACCTTCCTGAACGTGTTCGATTACGTGGATAACCTGTCGTACACCCGGGGCCGCCATTCCTTGAAAACCGGGATCCTGGTGAAGCGATTCCGATTCAACATCCAGAACCCGACCCGGACCGGCGGGAGGTTCGCTTTCGATTCGTTCACCGACTTTCTGCTGGGAACACCTCGCCGGGTAGAGGCCTTTACGCCCGGATCGGACATCAATCGCGGATTCCGTTACTTTCTCATCGGAACCTTTGTTCAAGACGACCTGAAGCTCACGCCGCGTTTGACGTTGAACCTGGGGGTTCGTTACGAGTTCATCACGGTGCCCACGGAGGTCAACGGGAAGATCTCCAATATCATTGACCCGCTTCGCGATGCCCAGCTCCAGGTGGGGGATCCGTGGATGAAAAATCCCTCTCTCCGAAACATCGACCCTCGCCTGGGCCTGGCGTGGGATCTGTTCGGGGACGGCAAGACGGCTCTCCGAGCCGGCTTCGGCATCTTCTCCGAGCAGTTCCTGCCCCTATGGTTCTCCACCTCGGGGAT
The DNA here is from genome assembly GCA_016210925.1 of Acidobacteriota bacterium. Classification (GTDB taxonomy): domain Bacteria; phylum Acidobacteriota; class UBA6911; order JACQTF01; family JACQTF01; genus JACQTF01. Next base: position 13,784 of record JACQTF010000027.1, read on the forward strand.
TCGGATGCCTCCCTTTTTCAACACCGCCCAAATTGACCGGCCGCCGTTCCCCCTGCTGCCCGTGGAGCGAGTCACGGGGGCCCGGAAGCAGCTTTGGACCCACGAGTACAACCTGAAGAGCCCAAAACTGCTCCGTTACAACGTGAACATCCAACGGGAGATGCTTCCTTCCACCGTGGTCACGCTGGGATACGCCGGATCCCGGGGCTTGCATCAAGCCACCGTGATGGATTTCAACATCCCCATTCCGGAGATTCAGGCCGGTGACCGGCCCTTTTTCGCGGCGGGCCTGCGGCGTCGAAATCCCAACTGGGAAACCATCGACCTGATCTCCTCGAATACCGATTCGTTCTACAACTCGCTGCTGATCGGGGTGGACCGGCGATTCTACAAGGGTTTTCAGACGCAACTGTCGTACACCCACTCGCGGCTCGTCGATGAGAGCAACGGTCCGAACACCGCTTCCGACACGGCGGCGGATTCGGGCAACCAGCGGTTCTATGACCGCCCCGAGTGGAACCGGTCCCTTTCGACCTACGATGCCCGCCACAATCTGACCCTGAACGCGACCTGGGACCTTCCGTTCGGCCCCGGCCGCAGGTGGGCATCTAGCGCCTCGGGAGCGGCCGCCCACCTCGTCGGTAGATGGCAGTTGAACAGCATCACCACGCTGGCGACCGGCTCTCCGGTGAACATCAATATGAGCGGCAACCGTTCCCGAGACCTGGACGGCTCGGACCGCCCGGATCTGGCTCCGGGCGCCAGTAACAACCCGGTGCTGGGCGGAGCGGTGCGCTACTTTGACGGCTCCGTTTTCCTGGCGCCGCCGGCAGGGTATTACGGGAATCTCGGGCGAAACACGTTGATTGGTCCCGGATTCGCTACCCTGGACCTCTCACTCATAAAGAATTTCCAGATCTCGGAAGAGGTCAACCTGTCTTTCCGCTCCGAATTCTTCAATGTGACCAATCGGGTGAACTTCGGAATCCCGGCCCGGACCGTCCTGGACGGCCAAGGGAGACCGATCGCCTCGGCAGGTCGTATCGATAGAACGCGTTCCACGGCACGTCAGATCCAGTTTGGGCTCAAATTGACTTTCTGATGGCCCGGGCAGTGAAAACTCGTCGCGAAACGGAGGAATCAAGCATGTCGAAGTTCCTGAGGAAGCCCCTTCTGTGCTTCATGCTGTTGCCCATAGCAGCGATCCCGCATGTGAGGGCTCAAGCGGGTCCGCCCGAAGCGGTCCTCCACTATGCGGACCTGGTCCTTTACAACGGCAAAGTCCTTAAGGCGGATGAGCGCTTTACCCTCGCGGAGGCGATCGCGGTCCGCGACGGAAAGTTTCTGGCCGTAGGGAGCAACCAGGAGATTCTGCCGCTGGCCGGTCCTCGAACGCAAAGAATCGACCTGAACGGCCGGTGCGTGATTCCCGGGTTTGTGGAGACGCACTTGCACCAGGCCCACGTGGGGAATGGCGCCACCGAACGCGGCCGCAAGCGTCTGGAGATGAAGACGGTTGAGAGGGCTCTGGAAGAGCTTCGAGCAGAGCTGAAGGGATTGGAGCCTGGAAAATGGCTGGTGGTGGGCGGCCCCCGGAGCGACGTTTTTTATAAGCTGACAATAAAAGAGCTGGATGCCGTCTCGCCGCAGAACCCTCTGGCCATCATTAACATGAACGAGGAGGCCCTGGTCAACTCCCTTGCGCTCAAGGAGGCGGCCATCCCGCGGGACACGCCAGGCTACATCCTGGACCCGCAAACGGCCGAGCCGACGGGGCACCTGGCCCGGTGGGCGTCGGGCACCCTGATCTATGAGAAGCTTCCCTGGCCGCCTCTGACCGAGGAACTGCTTCAAGAGCAGAAGGACATGTTGAAGATCCTCCATTCCAAGGG
>JACQTF010000024.1 GCA_016210925.1 Acidobacteriota bacterium
CTTGATATACTCGCTCGGCTTCCGCTTGAGCAGCGGCGTTTCCGCTTCGCCCCGCTTCTCGTACTCCTCGTCCATCCGGTCCATCATGTAGGGAATCCAGCCCGAGCCCGCTTCCAGAAAAGCGACCCGCAGGCCTGGGAAGCGCACGAAGACCCCCTCGAACAGCATGTGGGTGAACTGGATCAGGATGGCGAAAGGGTGCTCCAGGGTGTGGACCTGGAGGAACTTGTCGAAGAAGTCGAAGCCCATGCCCCGGCTGGGGGCTCCATGGACCGCTAGCGGCATGTCCAACCGCTGGGCCTCCTCGAAGATGGGGTCAAAATCCCGGTGGCCGTAGCCCTTGTGCAGGACCGTGACGGCCGGCAGCAGGCCCGCCACCAGGCCCAGCTCCGTTTTGGCCCGCCGCAGCTCCCGGGCGGCTTCCACCGGGTCATGGACAGGCAGGAGCGCCGCCGCCTTCAGCCGCGGGCTCTGCCGGGTGAACTTTTCGCAGACCCAGCTGTTGTAGGCTCGGGCCAGGGCGCAGGCCCAGTCGGGGCTCTGGATCAGGCCCAGGGCCAGCCCGGCGGTGGGGTACAGGACGCTGGCCTCGATGCCCAGCTCCTCCACAAACTCCAGCCAGCGAGAGGCCGGGACGTCCAGGTCCTTGCCCGGTACCGAGAACCCGCGCTGCCAGCCATCCAGCGACGGGAAGAAGTGCTCGTTGTAAGTCCCGTGCCAGGGCATCCCGCGGTAGCGGCCTTCCAAGAAAGCGTGGATCTCGCTTTCCTTCTCCATGACGTGCCCGTCGGCATCGATGATCGGATAGGCCACGGTCATTGGTCCTGACCTCCTTATCAGGTGCCCTACTTAAACTTGACGATGAGATACGCTGGCCTGGACATACCACCCAGGGGGCCTGGAAGACTGGCGGTCACAGGATACACGCCAGCCTTGGCCACGAGCTCTGCTGGCACCTCCGCCTGCAGCTCGATCGCGTTCACAAACTTGGTGGGTAAAGCGACCCCATTGAAATGAACTAAAGATACTCGATAAAAATAACCTCCGCCCGGCACTTCGGCAAGGGGGCGTGACCTTACCGTCAGAGTCAAAGGACCGCCCGTTTCAGCGATGACCTCCGGAGTTAGAACCAACCGTAGGTTGGCCACCTGACTCCGATTGGGCAGAAACTGCGGTGGCCGCGGTAGAGGGTTCCTAAAGTGAGGCTGGTAACCGATATTCAAGACCCTGCCATCCTTCATCACCAGGGCGATCTTTTTGGTATTCGTGATGTCTTTTAAGGGGTCTCCATTCAAAATCACCATGTCGGCCAGCTTCCCGGGCTCGACGGTGCCCAGCTCTTGATCTTTGCGGATATACTCTGCGGACCACTTGGTGGCTGCCACGATGGCCTGCATGGGCGCGATGCCGGCATCCACCAGGAGCTGCAGCTCGTGGTGAAATCCAATCCCTGGCGTTCCGGACCCCACGGGGTCTTCCCCGGGTAATACCTTGCCTCCCTTATCAACAAACCTCTTGATAAATTCTTGATACCTTTTGTAGCTGCGGCTCACTCGATCCCGCTCTTCGTCGCTGAGCCAGTCGTAACCTGGAGGATAGGGATTCAACCAGAGATCGAGATAGGAGATGTCAGGAATGTCGGGATCGTGGTGTGACGTGGGAGGGATGTAAGAAAGGGCTGGGTTCGTAAAAATTTCCCTCACTTCTTTATCGAACTCGGCTCTTCTGGGCACGACCCCTTCCCATACTGAAGAGGCCGTAGGGTTGATGTAGACGTTCTTTCTGACCAGCAGTCCGATGAACTCATCCATGTCAGCGGGATCCACCAAATACCAGGGGTCACTGGCCGGGTAGGATATCCAAACATAGTGAGGATCCTCTCCCGAGGGAAGGTAAGGTATTCGTTCGCGCCTGAACCTCTCCAGCTTGTCCTGATCTCGGATCATGGAGACGGCGATGCCGGCGCAGTGAATGATCAGATCGATTCCCGCGTCCACGGCCTCTCGGGCGCTCATCTTCTTGAGGTGCCCGCCGACGGGAAGCCCTGCCTTGTGTCCTTCTTCCACGATGACCTTGAAGATGTCCGAGGTCATGTTTTGATACACCTTGAGCCCGTCCACTCCTTTGCGGATCAGCTCCCGGACCACGGTTCTGGCTTCCTCGGGGCTGGCCAGAGACACGGCCCTCTCCCGATCACCGGAGGGCCCGTCAATGACGGGTCCCACCGTGAAGATGCGCGGCCCCTTGACCTTGCCTTTCGCCACGGCTTCCTTCTGGGCCAGGATCCAGTCGGTGACATTGCCCAGGTCGAGGATGGTGGTGATGCCGTGGGCCAGCAGGATCTCTGGTAGCCAGTGATAGTAATGGATGTGCATGTCCACGAAACCCGGAAGGATGAACTTGCCGTCGGCCGGGATGATCTGAGCTCCCGCCGGGTACGGGGTCTTTCCCTTCTGGGACACCGTCTTGATCTTGTTCCCCTCGATGATGACCACCGCATCGCTCAGCGGCGGCTTACCAGTGCCATCGATGAGCGTCCCTCCTTCGATGACGATGCTCTGGGCTGAGGCCGTCCAGGCCTTTGGGGCTGTGAGGAACAGGAGCGATGCGGCGATGAAGAGGCCAGCCTTTGATCGTTTCATGGATTCCATCCCCCGTGGGGCGAAAGGCGCGTTGAGCGACTGCGTCGCTGTCCAGACGTAGCCTTGGGTCTGCACAAACTGCGGCCGAGGGCCCGACCTTCCGAGCCCGGGCCGAACTGCTACCAGACGATCTTCAAACCCACCTGAATTTGCCGCGATGTGCTGACGGTATCGAAAATCTGACCCGCCGACCCCAGCGGTCTTCCGCTGGGATCGTTGAAGATGATGACGCCACCGGTGCCGCCGGCTGTGTTCTTGGGCGTGGCGAAGTTGGGTCGGTTAAAGATGTTAAAAAACTCCGCTCGAAATTGAACGTTGAAGGACTCCGAGATGCTCCGAACGTAGTTGTTTTTCACCACCGAAAAGTCAAAGTTGACAAAGCCGGGTCCGATGACGGTATCGCGGCCGAGATTGCCGAAAAATCCAGCGGGCTGGAGCTCGAAGGCGTTCCTGTCGAACCACTGCTCAGGTCTTCGGAAACCCTTCGTGGGATTGTTGCTGGACCCGGGTTTCAGATCCGGTCTGTCGGAGAGGCGAAAACCGAGGGCGAGACTGCGGGAACGGTTGAATCCTAGCAGCACGTTGAAGGGAATACCGGAACTGACGGTGGTAATCCCGTTGATCTGCCATCCAGTGGCCATCTTGTTGGCAAAGCCCGTGAGACCCTTGCCAAACGGGATTTCGTAAGTGTAGTTGATGGTGAGATTCTGCCGGAGATCGAAGTTGGAGAGGCCGCGGTCGCCTTTGAGATGATCGGCATCCTGGATGCCTGCCGGAGCATTGCCAAATCTCCCTCCCAAGTCCGCCGTATGATCGTCCACTGACTTGGACAAGGTGTGAGAAACTTGGAATTGCAGGGGCCCGATGGGTGTCTCCGCGTACCGTTTGTTGAAGCCGAGCTGAAGCGAATGATAGAAGGAGTTTGCTTCCCCGAGGTAGATGAACAGGCTGGCAAAGTTGGGATTTCTTCTGGGCGCGCCCAGCGGGAAGAACTTTCGCCCATCGGGTAGTACCTGGGGAATGGCTGTATTGCTTTCCTTCAACGTCGTCAGCTTGACGCCCCGGGCACCGACGTAACCGATGCTGAAGACGGCGTTTGCGAACAGCTGCCTCTGAAGGTTGAGGTTCCACTGTATGGTGTAGGGCGTGTCGATGAAGGGATCGAGACCGTTCACGTTGCGCACGGGCGCCGCGCCGGTGATCGCTTCAAATCCACCTCTGGGAAAGGACACGCCGGGGATGATGGCGAAATTGAAGAAGGGCGGCGCCTGAGCCGAGGCGATAAAGTAGATCCTTGGAAGGATCTGCTCATAGAAAATGCCAAATCCACCCCTGAGGGAGGTCTTTCCATCGCGGAAGGGGTCCCAGGCAAATCCAAGGCGCGGCGCAAGATTCCTGAGACTCGGGTTGCGCAGGAGAATATCCCCGACGACCGTATTGGGGGCAAAGATAGAGGGTAGGTGCACCTCCTTTCCATTCTTTTCCGTCGGCTTCGTCACCACTTCATAGCGCAGCCCGAGGTTCAGCGTCAGATTCGAGGACAGGCGGATGTCATCCTGCACATACGAGCCGAACAGGCTCTGGCGGAACCCACGCACCGAATCTGCGTCCAGAAACATGCTGAAGAAGAAGACGGGTCTGCTGGCGAGGAAGTCCCCTAACGAATTGAATTGGTAGCGTCCGCGCCTAAAAAGGTCTTGAATCACGTTTGCCTGGAACCTCTTGGCGTTGAAACCCAGTTTGAGCGAATGACGCCCTGTGGTGTAGGTGACGTTGTCGGTCCATTCGAAGAGGTTTTGAAGATTCCTTCGGGGCAACGTGAAATCGCTTCCAACGACCGAGAGGCCCCCGATCAGGATATCGCCCAGGGGACGACCCGGGATAAAGGTCACGCCCGCGGGCGTCGATTCATCCGTGACTTCTGCCCCCAAGATGAGGGAGCGGTTAAAGCCAAACCGGAACACGTTGAGCAGTCTGGGTGAAAAGATGTATTTGTCTTCGAGGGTGACAAACTGGTTGGCAGTCGTGAACCGGCTGCGATAGGTGGGGAAATCCAACGGTCTGACCAGCCTGCCGTCATCAAAGGTATAGCGGCCGAAGAGGGAATGGCTGTTGGACAAGGTGTGATCCATCCTGATCTGGAAGAAGTCTTCATCCGTGGGCTGACTCTCCGAGAAGCCAAAAGGTCCGGTACCGTCCCCGAAGTCCGCACCAGTGGGCAGAGGGTAAAGATCCAAAAAAGGCCTGACGGCCGGGGAGACGCCGACATTGATGAATTGGCCGGGACGGGCGGGATCCGGCAACAAACCCTGACGGGATCGAGCATCGGGGGTGATGGAGGTGCGGGTGAGTCCCAGCCGCTCTCGGAGTCCCTCGTACGTGCCGAGGACGAAGGTCCTGTTTCTGACGATCGGGCCTCCCGCGGCGAATCCGAATTGATTGCGCTTGAATTCGGGCGGATTGGGACGGCGATCGAAAAAATTCCTGGCATCCAGGTTGTCGTTGCGGTGGAACGCAAAGACGGAGCCGTGAAATTCGTTGGTTCCGGACCGGGTGGCAGCACTGATGATGCCGCCCGCGGCTCGGCCGTACTCCGCGCTGTAGTTGGTTGTGAGGATCTCAAACTCCCTTACGGCGTCGACGCCCAGGAGGACGCCAGCCACGCTCCCAGGTTGGTCAATCAGGTTGTTGATGTCGGTGCCGTCTAACAGGTAGCTGTTTTGGTTGGGGCGGGCACCAGAAACAGAAAAGAACGATCCGAAGCCCACGAGGATGGCGCCCTTTCCACTTTGCCTCGAACTGGTGACCCCGGGATGGAGCAGGGCCAGCTGGTCAAAGCTTCGCCCGTTGAGGGGCAGGTCGCGGATCGTCTTTTCCTCGACCAAACCGGAGATGGCCGAGCGAGCCGTATCCACCAACGGCGCTTCGCCTGTCACGACAATTTTTTCGGTGATCTCTCCCACTGCCAGAGTGAAATCGACGATGGCCTCTCTCCCCAGGGTCAGCCTGATGCCGGTCCGGATGCCTGTTTGAAAGCCGGGTAACTCAGCCTGGACCTCGTAATTGCCCAAAGCAAGCTGAGAAATGATGTATCGTCCGTGCTCATCCGTGACGCCGGTTCGCGTTGTCCCGGTCTCCAGGTGCTTGGTGGAGATGGCCGTGCCTGGCAACACTGCCCCGGTATCGTCCCTGACGGTGCCTGAGATGGAGCCCGTGGTCACTTGACCTAAGCTCACCTCCATCGTTGAGATCAGAGGAAAACTGAGGATCAGTGAAAGAAGCCACCTTTTGGACATCTCTCCCCCCGTTTCTCGGTAGGTAATGACCTATTTCGCGCCGTTGGTTAGCCGATTTGGTATGGGACCCTCCCTGCGGTCGGGCCCACGCATCTGTGGTCCCTGCCCTGTC
>JACQTF010000008.1 GCA_016210925.1 Acidobacteriota bacterium
CTTCTGCAGGGAGTCGGCTAGGAGCTGGATGGGGTGCTTGACCTCGACGGCGGGCCCGAACTTCCGCGCTCCGTAGGCGATCTGGAGCATACAGCCAGCATTGCCGGTGGCCACCACCTGAGCGCCCGTCCGGGCGATATTGGCCATCTTCATTTTCAGGAGGTCAAGGGAGGTCTCGGGTTCCGTGAGGTTGTAGGTGCCCGCGCTGCCGCAGCACATGTCGGCGTCCTCCAGCTCGGCGAACTCGATTCCGGGGATGCGGGCCAGCAGGTTCCTGGGGGCCTGGCGGATCTTCTGGCCGTGGAGCAGGTGACAGGGGTCGTCATAGGTGAGCTTCAGCTCCAAGGGACCCAGGGGCGCGGTCAGCCCGATCCCGTCCAGGAACTCGGAGATGTCCTTGACCTTGGCGCTGAAAGCGTGGGCCCGCTCGGCGTAAGCCGGATCGTGGGAGAGCATCCTGCCGTACTCCTTCGTCATGGCGCCGCATCCTGCGGCGTTCATGATGACGGCATCCAGCCCGTCCTTCTCGAAGGCGTCGATGTTCCTGCGAGCCAGCTCCTCGGCCTGCTTTCGCTCGCCGGAATGATTGTGCAGGGCGCCGCAGCAAACCTGGCCGGGGGGGATGACCACCTCGCAGCCGTTGCGGGTCAGGACTTCTACCGTCGCCCTGTGAACGTCTCCCAACATTTCGTTCATCACGCAGCCAGACAATAACCTCACGCGGTGACGTTTTTCGCCCACGGCTGGAAACACCTGCCCGGGCTCCAGGCGGAAGGGCTTCCTGGCCGGTGCCGGCAGCATGGCTTCCTTCTCGTCCAGTCCCAGGAGCTTCAGGATCCCGGACGCCCTGGTTAGCTTCTGAAGCCCGCTTCGCTGATACATGCGCAGCAGGACAAAGCAGACGCGGAGCCGCCCGGGGTAAGGGAAGAGCTGGTGGAAGAAGAGCCACCGCGCAAGCTTTTCAGCCGGGGAGCGGTTCACCCGGGGCTCGATCGAGCCCCGGGTCTTTTCCATCAGATATCCGAACTCCACGCCCGAGGGACATGCGGTCTCGCACGCGCGGCAGTCCAGGCACAGGTACAGGTGTTCCTTCACCACGTCGGTGACCTGGAGATCGCCCTTCTCCAGGCCGTTCATGATGTAAATCCGGCCCCTGGGCGAATCGGGCTCCAGGCCCCACAGGACGTAGGTGGGGCATTTGGGCAGGCAGAACCCGCAGTGGACGCAGTTGAGATGCGCCTCTTCGGCCGTTTGCTTGAGTTCCGCCGCGACTCGCAAATCCGTCGCCATGTTCAATGGGCCGTTCCTAAAACAGCCTCCCCGGATTGAGAATGTGATGGGGGTCCAGCCTGGCCTTCAGGGTCCGCATCAGTTCCAACTCGGCGGCGTTGGAGAATCCCCAGACGTCCACGTTTCTCTTCCAACCTTCGGGGGCCCGCTCCACCATCAGGGAGCCGCCCATGCGCTGGGCCGCGCCACGCAGCTCGCGCACCTCTGGCAAGGCCGGGGCGTGGGCGTAGATCCTCCCCGTGCCGGGATGGCTGACGATCTCGGACTCGGCGATCTGTTCCAGCTCGGCGTAGAGGGCTGCCAGCTCCTTCACGGGCACCGACGCCCGCAACGTCACGGGAAACCTCTCGTCCCGCTCCATGCAACGCTCCCAGAGGTCGTCGCCGGGGGCCAAGTCGAAACCGGGAAGCCACGCACGAAGAGCCTCCCGCTGCCAGGCGACCCCTTCCGCCGTCTCGGCCAGTCGGACGAGCAATGTGTGCGCCTGCTGAAGGCCACGACTTAAGGCAGCCTCCGGCGACAGGTGGACCAGGGCCACGGGAAGCAGGGGAGAGCGCAGGATCCGTGAGACCGCCTCGTACACCTCCGGGAACGATCCGAACGTGGCCAGCACCGTTTCGGTGGCTTCAGGGAGGGGCCGCAGCTTGAAGCTGATCTCGGTGAGGATCCCCAGAGTCCCAAACGATCCCGCATAGAGCTTGCACAGGTCGTAGCCAGCGACGTTCTTGACGACCTTGCCGCCGGCCTTGCTGACGGTGCCGTCCCCATGCACGAGACGCATCCCGATGACCGAGTCCCGCACCGGACCGTAACCGAAGCGCAAGGGGCCGTCGCTGTTGCAAGCCACGACCCCGCCCACGGTGGCCTGGTGGCTATACGGGGGATCGGCGGGGATCCACTGGCCATTCTCCTTGAGCAGCTCCTGCACTTCCGAGAACCGGGCTCCTGCCTGGACGGTCACGGTCAGGTCCGCCGGGTGGTACTCCACGACGGCATCAAAGGCAGTCATCTTCACCAGGAGGTCAAACTCCGGGACCGCGTTGCCCCAGTGCAGCTTGGTTCCCTGGCCGGTCGGGACCAGGGTGCGACGGTCCGCGCAGGCGGCCCGCACCAGATCCTGAAGCTCCTGCACCGACCGCGGTTCCCTCACCTCTTTGACCCGGATGGGAATCGTTTGAACCATACCGTCCGCTCAGCGATCAGATCCTGAAAATCTCCTCCGTCTTCCCGTCCAGCGTTTTGTACTGGATCTTGTAGGGAATCCCAGATTCCCCGCAGGACTTGGAGGTGGGAAAGATCTTTTGGGGATTGCACAAACCCGTGGGATTGAACACGCTCTTGACCCGTCCCATGATGTCCAGGTCTTCGGGCGAGAAGATCATGGGCATGAAATCCTTCTTCTCGAAGCCGACTCCGTGCTCGCCGGTGATGGAGCCTCCGGCGTCCACGCAGAGCTTCATGATCTCCTCCACCGCCTGGAGCACCCGCTGGATCTGCTCCGGGTCCTGGCCGTCGTACAGCAGGTTCGGATGCAGGTTGCCGTCGCCGGCGTGGAAGACGTTGGCCACGGCGATGCCGTGTCCGGCAGCGATGGCATTGATTTTTGGCATCAGTTCAGGCAGGGAAGAGCGGGGGATGACGGCGTCTTGGACGTACAATCCGGGCATGAGACGTCCCATGGCGCCGAACGCTTTCTTCCTCCCAGCCCACAGCTTCTCCCTCTCTTCGTTGGAGCGGGCGATGCGAATCTCGGTGGCCGCATTTTGCCTGCACAGAGCCACGATGCGCTCGGCCAGCCTCTCCATCCCCGCTTCCAGCCCGTCCAGCTCCACCAGGAGCACCGCCTCCGCGTCCCGTGGATAACCGGCGGCGTACACGGAGTCCTCCACGGCCTGGATGGTCAACCGGTCCAGCATCTCCAGGGCCGCAGGCACAATGCCGGCGCCGATGATATCCGAAACGGTCTGGGAGGCTTCCCGCACGCTGCTGTAAGCCGCCAAAAAGGTTTTCACCTTTTGGGGAATGGGGGACAGGCGAAGGATGGCCTTGGTCACGATCCCGAAGGTTCCCTCGGAGCCCACGAACAGGCCCACCAGGTCGTAGCCCAGGCGATCTGAGCTCTTGCCTCCCAACTGGACGATCCGGCCTCCGGACAGGACCACGTCCAAGCCCAGGACATGGTTGACCGTGGTGCCGTACTTGAGGGTGTGGGGACCGCCGGAATTTTCAGCGATATTGCCGCCGATGGTGGAGGCCATCTGGCTGGAAGGATCCGGCGCGAAATAAAAGCCATGGGGCAGCACGGCCTTCGAGACATCCAGGTTCACGACACAGGGTTCCACCGTCACGCATCGATTGTCCAGGTCGATCTCCAGGATCCGGTTCATCCGGGACATCTGGAGGATCAGTCCGCCCTGCACGGCCAGCGCGCCGCCGCTCAATCCTGTCCCCGCCCCCCGGGCCAGGTAGGCGATGCTGCGGCCCTCGGCGAGCTGGACGATCTCGGAGATCTGCTGGGCTGTCTCCGGCAAGACCACCAGGCTGGGAGGCTTCCGGTGCAGCGTCAAGCCGTCGCATTCGTACACGTACATCTCTGCCGGGTCGGAGAGAACGTACCGCTCCCCCACGATTTGTTTAAGCTGGCGGATCAGTTGCCGGTCCATGGCAGGAAGGCTTTTATTTTAGCACCCTCTCCCGATAATCGGTAAAATGGCCTTGCGCGGCTGATCTCGAGCCCGGGAGGTCTCCATGCGTGCCTTCACCATTTTCCTTTCTTTTTTCGCGCTGGTGTTCTCACACCCGCAATTCAGCCTCGCGCCGCTGGATCCGGAACGACAGGCATGGGTGGACAGAACGCTAAAACAAATGACGTTGGACGAGAAGGTGGGCCAGATGCTGTTCCCCGCTGCCCGGGGCACGTTCACGCCTCAGGACAGCCAGCAGTTCGAAACGATCCAGGAAAACATCCTGCGTTACCACGTGGGAGGGTACCACGCTTTCGGGGGCGAGTTGGTAGGCGCGGCCCTGCTCCTGAACCGGATGCAGACCCTGGCCCACTACCCGCTCCTGATCACTGCTGACTTCGAAGGAGGCACGGGCCTGATCTTTCCCGGCGCCACCCGGTTTCCGAAGGCCATGGCCATCGGGGCTACCGGGAATGAGCAGTATGCCTACCAGGTGGGCAGGATCGCGGCGGTGGAGGGGCGCCAGATGGGAGTGCACGTGAACTTTTACCCCGTCATGGACGTCAACAACAATCCCCGCAATCCCATCATCAACATCCGCTCTTTCGGCGAGGACGTGGCGGCGGTGTCCCGGCTGGGCCGGGCGTACATCCGGGGCGCGCAGGAGAACGGCCAGTTGGCCACGGCGAAACACTTCCCCGGGCACGGCGACACATCCACCGACTCCCACCTGGAGCTGCCGGTCATCAACTTGGGACGGGACCGCCTGGACGCCGTGGAGCTGCCGCCCTTCCGGGCTGCTATCGACCAGGGTGTGATGGCCGTCATGGCAGCCCACCTCTACCTGCCCCAGCTGGAGCCGGAACAGGGCTTGCCCGGCACCCTCTCCAGGAATATCTTGACCGTCCTGCTGCGGGAGCGGCTGGGCTTCCAGGGCATCATCTTCACGGACGCTATGACCATGCAGGGCGTCGCCAAGCGCTTCTCCCCCCAGGACGCCACCCTGAGGGCTGTCCGAGCTGGCGCCGATGTCATTTTGCTTCCGCCGGAGGTGAAAACGTCGTTTGAGGCGATCCAGGACGCGGTGAAGCAGGGCGACATCCCCGAGAGTCGCATCGACGAGTCCGTCCGCAGGATACTGGCGGACAAGGCCCGGCTGGACCTGCACAAGAACCGCCACGTGGATCTGCTCTCCCTGGACCACGTGATCGCCCGTCAGGAGCACCAGCAACTGGCCCAGGAGATCATGGACCGTGCCGTGACCCTCGTCCGGGATGACCGCAATTACCTGCCCCTCAAACTGGCGGGCGATCGCCGGCTGCTTCTCGTCACGCTGTACGACAGCGAGATTCCCGACGCTCGCGGGCGCACCTTCCAGGCAGAACTTCAGCGCCTGCACAAGAACACCACGTCGCTGTGGATGGCCGCGGCCTCCCACAAGTCGCTGGCCAAGGAGATTAAGCGGGCGGCAAAAAAAGCCGACGCCCTCCTGGTCTCCGCTTTCATCCGGGTAGGGGCGTACAAGGGATCGATTGACCTGAGCAAGGAGCAGCTGAAGTTGCTGAAGGACCTGGCCAAGAGGGGGCGGAAGAAGCCATTCGTCCTTACCCTGTACGGGAGCCCCTACCTGCTCAGCTTCGTCCCCCAGCTCCCCACCCTGATTCTGGCCTATGAAGACCATCCGGCGGCGGAGAAGACCGCCCTGAAAGCGGTCCTGGGCGACATCCGCTTCCAGGGAAAGCTTCCGATCAGCCTGCCGGGCTTTTACCCCATTGGCCACGGCCTGATGAAGTAGGCTGGAGCGACCCGGCACGGCAGGAAGGGAATATCTCGTTCGCTTTCAGTGGCGTCCAACGGGGAAGGCCGGGTAAAATAGATGGCAAAGAAAGGAGCTGAACCATGCACATAGAACGCTTATTCGTACCGACAGTGCGTCCCTTTTTGACTCTGGTCCTGGTCTTGCTATGGGGTGGAATACCCACCCTGGCCCAGGAAAAACCCAAGCAGTCGCTCTATGAGCGGCTCGGCGGCGTGTACAGCATCGCTACCGTCGTGGATGACTTCATCGAGCGGCTTCTGGTCAACGACGTCCTGAACGCCAACCCCAAGATCAAAGAGGCCAGGGATCGGGTACCCAAAGCCGGGCTGAAGTTTCAAGTGACCGCGCTGGTCTGCGAGGTCACCGGGGGGCCGCAAAAGTATACCGGGCGTTCGATGAAGATGGCTCACCAGCATCTGAACATCTCAGAGGCGGAGTGGCAGGCCATGGTGGCCGATTTCCGGAAGACCCTGGACAAGTTCGGGGTTCCCGGGGGCGAGCAAGGCGAGTTGATTGCCATCGTGGAAAGCACAAAGCCGGACATCGTCGTCTCCTCCGGGACGAAGTGATGGGGGAGGTTTCTGCCGGCTTCCCCCCGCGTTGCCAAAGCCGGTTCGGGAGTGGACCGGTTCAAACCAGTTTCAAACCAGCGCTTGACTCTCACTCCCCCGGGGACTACACTTAGCAGCACTGGGGCGATCGTCTGTCATCCGTGGGTGACGGGCTGATCCAGAAGGATTCGGCAACGCTCAGATACTTGCACAACTCAGAACGGAGGGCCATTCCATGGGAAAAATCGTCATGGTGGTCTCAGCTTTGTTGGCGTTTGTGTTGCCTTCTTTGGTCGCGCAGGGGACGACGGGGACCCTATCAGGAACCGTGAAAGATACCACCGGGGCAGTGCTTCCGGGAGTGGAAATCAGGTTGAAGCACCCCGCGACGGGGACGACGCGGGCGGTGATTTCTGACGAAGAAGGTCGTTATCGGGTCTCCAATCTTCCGCTGGGAAGCTACGAGATCGAAGCGTCGCTGGTCGGGTTTAGAACGGAGGTGCGGTCCGGCATCGTGCTCACCATCGGGCGCGAAGCGGTGGTTGCTTTTACCATGAATCTGGGAGAAATCACTGAGCGGGTGATGGTGACGGGGGAAGCTGCTTTGGTGGAAACCACAAGCTCCTCCCTCAATGCCCTGGTGGACGAAAAGAAGATGCGGGATCTGCCGCTGAACGGGCGCGACATCACGCAGCTCGCGCTGATTCAGCCGGGAGTGGCCCTCGTCACCAACGCCACCACCTCGCCCACCACGGGCAAAGGGAAGCAGATCGCGATTTCAGGATCCCGTCCTAACCAGAACAGTTACATGCTGGATGGAATGGACATCAAGAACAGCACCGGAAAGGCCGTCGGGGGCGCAGCCGGAGTTCTGTTGGGCGTGGAATCCATCCGGGAGTTCACCGTCTTGCGCGGCAATTACAGCGCCGAGTACGGGCGTTCGGCCGGCGGCGTGGTGAACGCGGTGACCAAGTCAGGAACGAATGAATTTCATGGAGCCCTCTTTGAATTTCACCGGAATGACAACCTGGATGCGCGGAACTTTTTCGCGAAGGACAAGCCCGAGTTCAGGCGGAATCAATTCGGCGGCACGCTGGGCGGACCCATCCTCAAGAACAGGACCTTCTTTTTCTTCGGATACGAAGGCTTCCGTGAGGCACTGGGCGATCCGAAGATTGCTTTTGTTCCCTCCGTCAGTGCCCGAAACGGGGTTCTGAGCGGCGGCACCGTCTCAGTCGACCCGCGGATTCGACCCCTGTTGGACCGGTATCCGCTGCCGAACAGTCCTGGGCGGTCTGCGGACGGGGGGGAATTTCGATGGAATTATAACCAGGTGACGCACGAGGATCAGTTCGTGATCCGGGCGGATCATAACTTCGGAAATAATGATTCGCTGTTTGGCCGGTATGTTCGCGATACAAGCGAGGAAGTGAGGGGGCAGGGTGAGATTCCTCAGTACGCGGACTTTAACACCACGCTGCGAAACCAGTATTTCATCGTGGAACACAAGAAATTCTTTCCTGCGGGAATGGTCAATATTGCCAAGCTGGCCGTGAACCGGTCGGTGTACGCCTATTTCCAGCCCATTGAGGATCCCCTGTTGCGATGGCTGCCGCGCCCTCGGAACATCGGCGGCGTTGAGGTCAGCGGCTTATCGTCCATCGGGGGAGCCATCAACACCCCTGCCAATATCCCGCTCAATGTGATCACCGTTGCCGATGATGTGCTCCTGACCCAAGGGCCCCATGCGATCAAAACGGGTTTCCTGTTGATGCGCTATCAAGAGAATATTTTGAGGGATTTTCGGGCGAACGGAAGGCTGATCTACCCAAGCCTTCGCGATTATCTGCTGAATCAGCCATCCCGGCTGGAGATCGGGATGCCACAGCTCGGCGTGGACCCGTACAAAGGTTTCAGGGAGTCATTGATTGGCATGTACGTGCAGGATGACTACAAGTTCCGTTCCAGCCTGACACTCAATCTGGGTCTTCGGTATGAGTTCATCACCAACCCCACCGAGGTGAACAACAAGATGGCGGTGATCGTCAACCCCTTGACGGATGCCAATGGAACGATCGCCAAGACCTTATTCAAGAAAAATCCGTCGCTGAAGAACTGGGCGCCGCGCATGGGCCTGGCGTATGATCCTTTTGGGAAGGGGAGAACGGTCATCCGCTCCGGCTTTGGCCTGTTCTACGACCAAATCCTGCCCTACCAGTACGATGCCATGCAGTGGAACCCCCCGCTGTTTGTGATCAACGATCTGGGTGCGGCCCAACTCCGATCGCAAAACGTGCAATACCCCGTGGACCCCTTGAGATTGTCCACCGCCTTGCCGGCCCTTTCTCCCTACACGGCCGACTACGACAACGAAAACACGGGCTATGTGATGCAGTACAACCTGGAACTGCAGCAGCAGTTGGGGCAGACGGTGGTGACGGTGGCGTACGTTGGGAACCGCGGGGCGCATCTGGGCGGCAACTCGGATGTCAATTCGGCGATTCCGGTGATCGACCCGCAGGGACAGAAGTTCCATCCCCCCGGATCGGCGAGGCGCAATCGGAACTTCGGGCGCACCAGCGTGATCAAGTACAACCGGGATTCCTGGTACAACTCCCTGCAGACCAACGTCCAGCGCCGCTTTCAAGGGGGGTTCCAGTTCCAGACTTCCTACATCTGGTCCAGCACCATCGATACGGGGTCCCATTTCGTCAACGCGGATTTTGGCGGAGGATTTCTGCCCCAGGATCCCTACAATCTTGCTGCGGAGAAAGGACTCACCCCCTTCCATACCCGGCATTACGCGAACTTCAACGTCACCTATGATCTGCCGTTTGGCAAAAACCAGAACGGGTTCTTGAAACACCTTCTGGCCGGATGGCAGGTGAACAATATTACGGGGCTCGCCTCCGGTACGCCGGTCAGCATCACCATGGCAGCATTCAACCGTTCCCGCAGCGGGGTCAATGAGGACCGGCCCAACCTGAGACCAGGAGCCAGCAACAGCCCCGTGCTGGGCGGTCCGGATCGATATTTCGATCCCACGGCCTTTGAGTTGCAGCCCGCTGGCTACTTTGGAAATCTGGGGCGTCGGACTTTGATCGGGCCCGGCCGGGTCTCGGTGGATTTTTCGGTGACGAAGAATTTCGAGCTGACGGAAGGAAAGAGACTCCAGTTCCGTTCGGAATTCTTCAACATCCCCAACCGAACCAACTTCCACGTGCCAAGCGCGAGCGTTTTCGACAGCCAGGGCCGAATTTTGCCCACGGCAGGACGGATCAGGGAAACGACCACGACGGCCCGGCAGATCCAGTTCGGATTGAAGTTCGTTTTCTAGTGCCGTTCCAACTTATTGCTTGTCGCTACTTCCGAGACCCCGTGCCAGCCTGCTCCACCTGACCCGGCGCTCGCGGGGACGCGCGCTTACAGTAAACTGATGCGGATCGCGATACGGCCTTTCGCCTTGGGGCTGATTCTTTTTCTCGTGCCGGGTGCTGTCTCCACTCAGAACCAGTCAAAGGCCCGAATGCCGGGTGGATATGAGATCCCGAAGTATGTGACCCCTGCCCGCATTCGGCCCGTGCAGGCGCCGGCAGTGCTGCTGCCCGCCGTCCGGAATTGCGTGAAAAACTGGGTCCTGACCACCTCTCCCCGCTCGATCTTGCTTGTCTCAGATTCCTCGGTGCCCCCTGTCGTGGAGCAAGCGTTTGAGCGGGCTCTCAGGGAAGCCGGGCTTGTCACTCTGAAAAAGATTTCGGTGTCTCTGCCCGCTGGAGGGGCCCCCGCCATGTACTCCGCTGACTGGTGGGGTGGTGAAATTTGGAGAGAAGTTGCCCGGGCGGACGTGACCCTTGCCTTGTCCTACGTGAACCCCCGTGCCGTGATGATCGACGGTGTGGGATTGGAACAGTTTCTCTCCGAAAATCGGTCCCGCATGATACGCGTGAACTCGAAGCCTGAATTGCTGGCTTCCGATTGGGGTTTGTTTCCCAGGGACTTGTTTGGCAAGATCGCCGAAGCATTGGCTGAGCAGATCCAGCGGGGACTCCTTTTGAAGTTGCAGGACGGGGCCGGGACCTCCCTGACCGCGTCCTATGAACCAGGTCAGGTGGCCCGCTTCCAGCCTGAGTCGCCCTTGCTCAGTTTTCCCCCGCAGGGCGAGATTTCGGTGAGGCCGCAGCTTCAAGGAATCGCGCATGTGAAGTCCCATAGCTCTACACTGGGATTTTTGCCGTTGCTCCACTTGACCCAGGACTCCGGCAGGATTCGAGCCTGGGAAGGAGGCGGAAGTCTGGGCGAATACTTCAGGAAGCTCAGCCACGATTCGGGCTTTGGCGTTGCCGCCATTGGGTTGGGATTGAACCCGCAGGCTTTTCGGTACACCGAGGGCGCCAGCCTCTCCCCTGAGCTTTACGGCCAGGAGGCGGGCGCCCAGCGGGCCGGTTCGGCGACCTTTCATTTTGCGGGGCAGGGCGGCGCGGGTCCCGCGGTTCCTTTTTTCGACCTTCAGGTCTTTTACCCGGACGTGTACATCGACGATGAGCAGATCATCCGCGAAGGATATCCTTTGGTCTTGGACAGTGCTTCCGTGCGCCAGATGGCCTCGTTGTATTCGCCGGGGTTGCTGAAGGTGCAGTGCGCCGTCGCCACGGAGATCACGCCCAAGTCGCCGAAGGTGGCTCCGGTTACCGACAGGGCAGCTGTGGCGGCTGCGGCTAGGACTTTTCTGACGAATTTTGAATCCGGGCTCAAAGCAAAGAAGGGAATTATTCTCACGGATGCGTCCGTATCCAAGATCGCGGAGGAAGGCATTTCGGATGCCTTGAAGGATTTTGGGGACTACCAGATTCGAAGACTGGAAGATCTGCCGGCTCCGGGTGACCCTGTCGCGGCCCTGAAATGGAGCAATGCCCCTCCCTGGTCCCCGGACCTCCGCCGGGAACTCCAGGACGCTGACGTCATCATGAATTTATCTTTTTCCAACCTTGTGACGGGCCGGATCTCTGATCTGCCACGAAAGAAGATCATCAACTGGCTGGCGGTACCCGAGGTCCTGGCCTCTTTCTGGAACGCCGTGCCGCCCCGGGCCTTGCAGGCCATCTGGAATCGGGAATTTGAGATCATCTCCCGGAGCCCCACGATTTCAGTGGTGGATCAGAGGGGCACGAGTTTAATGCTCCCCAACGTGAAGCCGGTGCCGGAATTTTCATCGTACGCGCAAACTCTCCTGTATGCGCCGGCGAGCTCCTTTATCGCGGTTCAAAGCCAGGATTCTTCGGGAGTTGTGGTGGCTTCCCGGCTGGGCATCGGGGAAGTTGAGCCGCTGAGCTTGAAGATTGACAAGGGCACGGTCACGTCCATCGAAGGCAGCGGACCGGCGGCCGATTACCTGCGAAATCTTGCATCGCAGGGTGTGGCCTTTCATTTGGCCGAGGTGAGGTGGTACCATCATCCTAAAGCTTTTGCATACAGAGGGGAAACGTCCGGCTACTCGACTGACCTCTGGGGAACGTATGCAGGGAATCTTCGCGCCGGTATCCTGCACGTGTTGTTCAGGGATCCGGGGAGTGGATTCCTGTTTGAGACGATTTCATACTTCAGCACTGTGTTGGCGATCGGCGCATCCTCCGTCGATGACTTGATCACGGACGGCATGTTACAAAGTCTTGGAATTGATGCCGTCCGGAAGACCGTGAGCGATTCGAAATTGCTGGAGCTTGAATGGATCCCAGAGGTTCAGGCTGGCAAAAACAACTGATGCAACGGGAGAGAGACTCATGAAAAGAACAGCGATCTTTTCTCTTTTACTGATCACGGTGGCGGCGACGGTCTGGGGCCAGAAACCCGATGTGGCGACCAAGCTGGGATACCCCCAACTGATCATTTACAACGCCAAGATCGTGACCATGGACGACGCGTCGTTTCGGTCCAGCCCGGGCACCATCGTGCAGGCCATGGCCATCCGGGACAAGAAAATTTTGGCGACGGGCACCCATGGGGAGATCCGGTCCCTGGCGGGGTCGCAGACCAGGCAGGTGGACTTGAAGGGCCGCACGGTTCTGCCCAGCTTCATCATGACCCACGAGCATCCGACGGATTGGGCGTTTCAGGAGCCGGAGGCGCTGAAGCACGTGCTGCCCGAGGACAATGATTTCCTGATCGTGCGGTGGTTGAAGCCGGCGCCGCCCCAGGAGCAGTTTGCGGCGTTTGAGCCGACCTTCAAGGAAGCGGTGGCCAGCGCCAAGCCGGGGCAGTGGATTTTGCTGAGCTTCCACTGGGGTCCGGAATACGAATACGCAACGGAAATGCAGAACCTGTTTCCCAAGTTCATCACGAAGGCACGGCTCGACCAGTTGGCGCCCAACCATCCGGTCAAGGTGAAAAACGGATTCATCACGTCGGTGATCAACAGCAAGGCCCTGGAAGAGCTGAGGAAAGTCCATCCTAGCTTGCAGGTCATGGAGGGGCCCCGCACGCCGGACGAGATCAAGAGCTACGAGGAGACGGGCTTCGGTTTCAGCCGTCCGGTGGAACCGGACGTCATCTTCAGGGGCAAGACTGCCCTCCTGGCGGATGTCCTCAAGGCTGAAATGGAGATCTGGGCCAGCTACGGCATTACCACCTACGGCTCATCGCCTTACGCTTTTAGCAACTTCCAGGCGCTTTCGTACCTGGACAGGAGGGGTGACATGCCGGCCCGCTTCGCATGGGGCTACACCGGTCCTGATTTTGATGTGGACACGTTGCGCTACGTGGCTGGGTTGCTGGGTCACGGCACAGACCACCTGTGGAACATCGGCGCGTGGGCCACCCCCGGAGGAACTTGCACCACCCTCGATGCGTCCTCGAAGGTCAAACAGAGCGAAAGGTGCGCATTCGCGCCGGGCAGCCTGGGGAGGGAAACCCTGGAGCGCATCATCAGGGCGGGAGGCCGGATTGCCACCCTGCATTCCGGGGGAGACAAGGACATCGATTATTTTCTGGACGCCATCGAGAAGGCAAGTCAGGATGCGGGGTTGACGCTGGAAGAAGTTCGCTCGAAGCGCCATGCCTTCGATCACGGGGAGGGCGCTCCGCGGCCTGACCAGATTCCGCGGATCAAAAATCTGGGGATGATCTTGAGCGAGATCAACACCAACTTGTGGGAAACCCATCGCGGCGCCTCCCGTCATGCGCGCAATTATGGGATCGAATACGCGAGCTGGGTGGTGCCCCGAAAGAGCGTGACCGCTGCGGGGATCATGAACAGTTTCGAGATTGACCGGCCGCTGCCCCACAAGGTCTTTCCGTTCATCCACAAAGGGATCACCCGTTACAATGACCGGGACCAAAAAGTCTACGGTGCGCGGGAGGCGACGGACCGGATCATCCAGCTGAAGGCGCTGACCACGTGGGGCTCCTATTACGTGTTGCGGGAGAAGACGCTGGGGACGCTGGAGCCCGGGAAATTCGCCGATTTCATCGTCCTGGACCGGGACTACCTGACCATTCCGGAGGGGGATATACCCAATATTCGGGTGCTGATGACGGCCGTGGACGGCAGGCCGGTGCACCTGGTGCCGTCGCTGGCCAGGGAAATCGGAATGCAGGCCGTGGGCCCGGTGACGTGGAGAGGACAGTCGCTGCCCTATCTGGTGGATGCTGCAAAAGATCTCAAAGATTCTAACGTGGGGAACTGAGAGGAGAATATGAAAAAGATCTTGACCGCTGCAGGGGTGATGCTGCTGTGGACGACACAGGCCTGGAGTCAGAACTCCACAGTCTTAGTCAGGCTGGGTTACCCGGATGTGATTGTGTACAACGCCAAGATTGTGACGATGGATGATCCTTCGTTCCGGTCCACCCCGGGCACCATCGTGCAGGCCATGGCCATCCGCGACAAAAAGATCCTGGCCACGGGCACCAGCGGGGAGATCCGGTCTCTGGCGGGGCCGCAGACCAAGCAAATGGACTTGAAGGGCCGGACCGTTCTGCCCAGCTTTATTCTCACCCACGAACACCCGACGGACTGGGCATTTCAGGAGCCGGAAGCGCTGAAGCACGTGCTGCCCGAGGACAATGATTTCCTGATCGTGCGGTGGTTGAAGCCGGCGCCGCCTCAGGAGCAGTTTACGGAATTCGACAGGGTCTTCAAAGAAGCGGTAGCGAGTGCCAAGCCGGGGCAGTGGATTGTGCTGAGCTTCCACTGGGGGCCGGAATACGAATACGCGGCGGAAATGGAGAAGCTGTTTCCCAAGTTCATCACGAAGGCACGGCTCGACCAGATGGCTCCCAACCATCCGGTCAAGGTGAAAAACGGATTCATTACCTCGGTGATCAACAGCAAGGCCCTGGAGGAACTGAAGAAAGTGCACGCGCCGCTTTCGATGTTCCAACGCCCGGCCACCCCCGAGAGAGTGAAAAAGTATGAGCAGGACGGCCGCGATTTTAGCCGGCCGATCGAGCCTGACGTCATCTTCAAGGGCAAGACCGCGCTCCTCGCCGAGATCCTCAAGGCTGAAATGGAGCTATGGGCCGCCCATGGCATTACTACGTTCGGATCTGCTCCCTATGCCTACCACAACTTCCAGGCATTGTCGTATCTGGACCGGACGGGAAACATGCCGGGACGTTTTGCCTGGGGGTACAACGGTCCCGATTTCGACGTGGATACGTTGCGTTACGTTGCGGGATTACTCGGACATGGTACCGATCACCTCTGGAACGTGGGAGCCTGGGGTGAAGGCCTCGGCGACTGTACGACGATCAACGCCAGGCCCGAGGTGAAGGCTCAGGAGCGTTGTGCCCTCGCTCCCGGAACTCTCGGGAGAGAGATTGTCGAAAAGATTGTCAAGACCGGAGGACGTGTTGCCACCATGCATTCCGGTGGGGACAGGGACATCGACTATTTTCTCGACATCATTGAACAGACCAGCAAGGAGGCCGGTTTGACGCTGGCAGAGATTCGCACGAGGCGCCACGCCTTCGATCATGGCGAGGGCGCTCCGCGGCCTGACCAGCTTCCGCGGATCAAAAATCTCGGGATGATCGTGAGCCAGATCAATACCAACCTGTGGGAAACGCATCGCGGTGCCCCGGCGTACGCGCGGGACTACGGCATCGAATATACGAACTGGGTGGTGCCCAGAAAGAGCGTGACCGAGGCGGGGATCATGAACACTTTTGAGATCGATCGACCGCTGCCCCACAAGATCTTCTTGCTCATCAACAAAGGGATCACCCGCTACAACGACCGTGACCAAAAGGTCTACGGTGCCGGGCAGGCGACGGACCGGATCATCCAGTTGAAGGCGCTCACCACGTGGGGCTCCTATTATGTGTTCAGGGAGAAGACGCTGGGGACGCTGGAGCCGGAGAAATTTGCCGATTTCATCGTCCTGGACCGGGACTACCTGGCCATTCCGGAGGGGGATATACCCAATATTCGGGTGCTGATGACAGCCGTGGATGGCAGGCCGGTGCACCTGGTGCCGTCGCTGGCCAGGGAAATCGGAATGCAGCCTTCCGGACCGGCGACGTGGAAGTCCAGGCCGCTGGAGAACACCTACGCCCGAACCGGCGCGAAGGATGCGAAGACCGGTGATTTGTAACGGAACCATGAGTCAAACCTGAAACTCTGAGACCTGAAACTCTAAAAACCAGGGTAAGAAAAGTTTTAGGTTTCAGGTTTCAGAGTTTCAGGTTTCATTATTGGGCCGCCCGGGCGGGACTCTTTTGGGGTTCCAACCGTGTCGCC
>JACQTF010000197.1 GCA_016210925.1 Acidobacteriota bacterium
ACCTTGGCGTGACTATTGGGGTTACACCCGTTGGGTTCAAGCCCAACCCTTGGAGGACGGTCTGCTCGACAGCGGTTACAGAAGCTCCCGTATCTATCAAAGCAAGTCCCACATGCGGAGTCGGGATCGGGACATTTGCCAGCGTGAGAAAACTAGCGAGAGCCGGAGGAACGCGGATCTCGACTGGGAGCGCCGGACCGTTTATCCGCAACTGTTCGGGGTCAGCTATTCCAGTTTGCTGGTTTGTCCAGAAACGGCTAAATATTGGCAAGCTGGATCGAGTAGGCTAGGAGAGGGACCTGCTCTGGCGTCTCATGCTCCAAGATCCGCTTGATCAGGAAGGCCTCCCGACCAAATTGTTTGACAGCCTCAGCATATGCCTGCTCCCTAATCGGGAAAATGCCAACAAGCATTGGGCCCTTGATGAGGGCAAACTGTCCAAGGTGGGTCTTCAAAAGCTCTGGCTTCTTCTCGTTGAAGAAACTCAATTCATCCTTGAGAACATCCGTTGGCATGGCGAAAGGATATTGCCCAATAAGTCCTGGTCGCTGGGGGAAACCCCGGCAAAAACATTTTACCTTGGCCGGCCTTGGCGAGTCCATAAAAACCTAGGGCTCGGTCTAAAGCTCACTTCCAGCCACTTCCAAAATTCGCGAAAACTGTAGTGCTCTGGGGCCCCCTACGCGCATACCCCGGGGGTGTGCCCGCGATCATTAAAGCCCACCCATCCCGGCCCAAGGCCAGCCAATGCACGTTTGATCTAAGTTACCGTAGATGCGGCGTTTTCAACAAGTTGGATAGGCCGGTGTCGGACTGAAAATCCTCGTGTCGGCGGTTCGATTCCGTCCCTCGGCACCATATTTCGCTTGGGCTGCCGGGCGGAATTCTGCTACCTTCCCAACTCAGTCAGTTGTTGGCGAAAATCGAGGGGCATGGGTACC
The DNA here is from genome assembly GCA_016210925.1 of Acidobacteriota bacterium. GTDB lineage: Bacteria > Acidobacteriota > UBA6911 > JACQTF01 > JACQTF01 > JACQTF01. Next base: position 942 of record JACQTF010000197.1, read on the forward strand.
TCGCGCACTCTGGAGCAGCGTGACTGGAACCAGCGGCGCCGGTGGCTTCTCATCGGTCTCTGCCTGGCCATCGTAGGTGCCACATCGGCTCTTTCCAGCCCGTCCGGCCTGGAGCGCATCCGCCAGCGAGGACTTCTGCTCTGGGGCGCCGACGCGGAAGGCGGTGCTCCCTATGTCTATCCAGATCCCAGGGACCCGTCCCGGCTGGTCGGCTTCGAGGTAGAGATTGCGGAGGCGCTCGCGCGGGAACTGGGCGTTCAGGCCCGGCACGTTCAGACCGCGTGGGACACCTTACCTCAGGCCCTGGTGCGGGGCGATTTTGACATCGCTTTGAACGGCCTGGAGGTCACCGCTCTTCGCCAGAGCCACATCCTTTTCACGGAGCCCTATGCGGAGTTTTCCGAGACGCTGATGGTCCGGGTGGGGGACCAGGTGAGAGACCTGGAGGGGCTGAAGGGAAGGCGGGTGGGAACGCTGAAGGGCGCCCTGGCCGCCGATGTGCTATCGCGGAGCCCCGAGATCCAGGTGGTCCACTACGACGGCCAGGTGGAGCCCTACCGCGATCTAGCCATCGGCCGGCTGGACGCCGTTCTGCTGGATGGTCCCATCGCCCGTTTCTACGGCGAGCGAATTCCCGCGTTGAAGTATATACCGGGGAACTTCGGCACCGGCTATTACGCCGTGGGCGTTCGGAGAGAAGACCGGGACCTTCAGGAAGCACTGAACGAGATCCTTCGCAAGCTCCGGGCCACGGGGGAACTGGCGCGCATACTCACCCGCTGGCGCCTGCAGGACGCGGGCAACCAGCCGGCGGAGCAGGTAGCGACAGGGCCGGGCTATCCGCTTCGCTCCTTACTCCCTCTTCTGGGGCGGGCGGCCTTGCTGACCGTCGGCATCTCGACGGCGGCCATGGCACTGGCAATCCTGCTTGGGCTGCTGCTCTGTCTGATTCGCATGTACGGGCCTTCGTTTCTGTCCGGTCTCGCGGTGGGATACATGGAACTGTTCAGAGGCACGCCCTTGTTGCTCCAGCTTCTGGTGATCTACTTTGGCTTGCCCACGGTCGGGATACGCCTGCCCGCCTGGGTGGCTGCGATCCTGGGGCTGGGCTTCAACTATGCAGCCTACGAGTCGGAGATCTACCGTGCGGGGATTCAGTCAGTGCCGCCCGGGCAGATGGATGCTGCTCTCTCCTTGGGGATGAGCCAGTGGCTCGGCCTCCGAAAAATTGTGTTGCCCCAGGCCGCGCGCTTTGCCTTACCGGCCACCACCAACGACTTCATCGCGCTCTTCAAAGACTCTTCTCTGTGTTCGGTCATCGGGGTGTTGGAACTGACCAAGCAGTTCAATATTCTGGCCGTGAGCACCTGGCGGGTGCTGGAACTGGGAATCCTGACCGCCCTTCTTTACTTCGGGATGAGCTATCCCCTCTCGCTGTTATCCCGAGGGCTGGAGCGCCGGCTGAGAGCATGATCGAGGTTCTGGAGCTGCGGAAAAGCTACGGGGAACGTCACGTACTGCGCCGGGTCAACCTGCGGGTGGACCAGGGCGAGGCCGTGGCCCTGATCGGGCCCTCGGGAGGCGGGAAGAGCACGCTGCTTCGCTGCATCAACGGCCTGGAGTCGTTCCAGGGAGGGGAAATTCGCGTCCAGGAGTTCGTGCTGCGTGGTGGGGCAGCAGCGGCCGGCGGCCCATCACCCAACCGCCTCCAGGCGGACCTCCTGCGGCAGGTTCGGTTACGGGTGGGGCTGGTCTTTCAGGCGTTCCATCTTTTCCCCCACTTGAGCATCCTGGACAATGTGGCCCTGGGCCCGAGGGAAGTGTTGGGGCTGAAGGGGAAGGAAGCGGAGGAACGCGCCCGTACCCTTTTGCATCGCATGGGCCTGGCCGACCATGCTTTTGATTCTCCCCGTTCCCTTTCCGGAGGCCAGCAGCAACGGGTTGCCATCGCCCGCGCGCTGGCCATGGAGCCACGGGCCCTCCTCTTCGACGAGCCGACCTCCAGCCTGGACCCAGAATTGGTCGGGGAGGTGCTGAAAGTGATGGCCGAGCTCGTCGCCGATGGCTACGCCCTCCTCATCGTGACCCACCACATGCCGTTTGCCCAGCGGGTAGCGCAGCGAGTGGCGGTGCTGGACGAAGGCACCATCCTGGAAGAAGGACCATCCGACTCCGTCTTCTCTTGTCCCCGATCGGAGCGGACCCGTCAGTTCCTGCAGGGTCTCCTGGCCTGAGGCTCCCGTGTGATACACTGGCGCTTTCACCCGCCACGATGCTCGCCCGCTTGAACCTGGTGTCCAGCGCGGCTCAATGCCCTACCAGGGGAGAAAGGGCCACGGTGCGATGAGTTAGTGGTCTGTGGTGGAGAATTCAGCGCGAAGGGAAAAATCATCTTGCGACCATGAAGCTGGGCTTGAAGCGAGCAGGGTGGCTGGGAGTGGTGGCCTTGGGTGCTCTGGGAGCTCAAAAAGAGGAACGAATCCCGGGATTCACCCGAGCGGGAAGCCGGGCACAGCGGGAGCTGGAGGCCAAACTCCGATCGATTCCGAGCCCGGAGATGGCCGAGCGGCACTTGCGGTTTTTCACCGGGGAGCCTCACCTGGCGGGCTCGGACCGGGACCGGGAGATGGCCGAGTACATCCGTGGCCAATGGAAGGAGTACGGGCTGGAAGAGGTGCGCCTCCTGGAGTACCGCGTCCTTCTTCCCTATCCGGAGGAGGTCTCGGTTCGGCTGATGGAGCCGTACGAAAGCGAGCTGAATCTCCGCGAGGAGGGCTATCCCGAGGATCAAGATTCCTACGACTCCAGCGTGGGCCTTCCCTACAACGCGTACTCCGCATCCGGCCAGGCGGACGCGCAAGTGGTGTACGTCAACAGCGGCAATCCCGAGGACTACCAACAGTTGGAGCAGCTGGGGATCGACGTCCGGGGCAAGATCGCGCTGGTTCGATACTCGGTCCCTTACAGCTACCGGGGGTTCAAGGCGCTCACGGCCCAGCAGCGCAGCGTCGCTGCGCTGCTGATCTACTCTGACCCAGCGGATGACGGCTACGGGAAAGGAGAGACGTATCCCCGAGGGCCCTGGGGCCCCGAAAGCCATATCCAGCGGGGCGGCATCCCTTACGATTTCCTGGTTCCGGGTGATCCCCTGACTCCAGGCTGGGCTTCGGTGGAGGGTGCCCGTCGGATTCCAGCTTCGGAGGCATCCTCGCTTCCGAAGATCCTGTGCGCTCCCCTGTCCTACCGAGAAGCGCGAAAGATCCTGGAGAATCTTTCGGGGCCCGTGGTTCCCGAAGGATGGCAGGGTGGGCTCCCCTTCACGTACCACGTGGGGCCGGGACCGGCCCGAGTTCGGATCCGCCTCCGGATGGACGACCAGATCCGGCCCATCTGGGTGGTGGAGGGCCGCATCCGCGGCAGCGAAGAACCGGATCAGTGGGTGATCGTGGGCAACCACCGGGACGCCTGGATCTACGGTGCCGTGGACCCGTCCAGCGGGACCGCCTCCCTAATGGAACTGGCCCGCGCCCTGGGCTCGTTGCTCCGCCAGGGGCATCGGCCCCGGCGCACCCTGATCCTGGCCAGCTGGGATGCGGAGGAATTCACCTTGACCGGCTCCACGGAGTGGGGCGAACAATTCGCCGACGAGGTGCGCGCAAAGGCGGTGGCGTATCTGAACGTGGACAGTTCCACCTCAGGGCCGAATTTTGAAGCCTCGGCTGTGCCGTCGCTCAACGATCTGATCGAGAGCGTGACCCGCGAGGTGCCAGATCCCGGGACTGGCCGGCCCCTGCACCAGGTCTGGAGCAAACGGACCGCGGGTGAGGGCAAGGCCGCTCCTGTGGAGAACCGACTGGGCAGCGGTTCCGACTACACGGTCTTCCTCAACTTTCTGGGCATCCCCATTGCCGATCTATCCTTCGAGGGGCCTTACGGGGTCTACCATTCCATCTACGATAGCTTCCACTGGATGAGCCGGTTTGGCGATCCCGGTTTCCGCTACCATTCCACCTTGTCGGTGCTGTGGGGGATGATGGCGCTGCGCGTGGCCAACGCCTCGGTGCTCCCGCTGAACTTCGAAGCCTACGCGCGGCAGGTCACGGTTTACCTCCGGGAAGTGGAGAAAGAAGCCGCGAGAAAGGTGGACTTGCGGGCCAGCCTCGCTCAGGCCTCACGCTGGCTGGAGGCGAGCCGGGCTTTGAACCGCAGGGTTCGGGCAGCGCTGGATCGGGACGCGTTGCCGGCGCCGGACAGGCTGCGTCAACTGAACCAGGCGCTCGCAGCGGTGGAACAGCGGCTATTGGATGAGAAGGGCATCCCCGGGCGTCCCTGGTACCGTCACCTGATCTACGCTCCCCGGTACACCTACGCGGCGGAGGTGCTGCCCGGCATCACCGAGGCGGTGGAAAAGAGGGACTGGGAACAGGCACAGGAAGAAACCCTGCGGGTGGAAGAGGCGCTCCGCCGTGCCGTGGAGCAGGTCGAAACAGCCTCCTCCTTTTTCGCCGCCCAGGCGCGAAGAAAGCAGAGGCTCAGCTTGAGGGAACGGTGACGTAGCCCAAGATGTGCGTCTTTCCCACCTTGGTGGCCACCACCTCGTACGGCTTGGTGTGCTGGGCAAGATAGAGGAAGATCGGCTCGTTCAGCGAGCGATTCTTCTTCAGAATCCGCTGTCTCCCCGAGTAGATTTCCAGCTCGTAGAGCCCCTTCTTCGGGTCCGTCTTCGTGAGTTTCAGCTGAAGCCCGGAGATCTTCTGGATCCCGTCCCCTTTGTCCAGCTCGAACTCCACTCGCCAGCGGTCAAAAGACCTCTTGAAAGCCGCCAGGGAGTCAGACTGTTCCTGAATGCCGCGGCGGTTCTCCTGGAGAGCGGTCCGGTGTGCTCCCAGTTCTTCCTCATGTTTGCCGGTGACCGTCTGGAGGGAAGCCATATCGCCTTTGAGGGCGCCCATGCGCTGGTCCGCTCCTTGGAAACCCTCCTTCATGCTGGTCTGCACCGTGTGAATTTCCTCTACGTCCGCCTTCTGGCTCAAGGCCTCCTGTAACTGTTTCTGGGCCTCTTCCTGCTCCGACTTCACCCGGCTCACCAGCGTCTTGCTCCGGCTGATCTCCTGGCCATGCCGGTTCAAGAGCGAGGAGCTGGCAGCCAGCCCCTTCTCCAGGAGCTGGACCTTCTCGTCCACCGACTGAAGTTGACCGATCAACCCGCTTAACTGGGCCTCGTTGTTGCGCAGCTGCTGGGAAAGCTCGCGCGTCCCCCAGAAGAGATAGAGCAAGCCGGCCAGAGGAAGGGCCAGGACTACGGCAGCCCACCTCGCGGGCACGCCCCGGGAGGGGGTTTCCTCCTTGTGCTGGTTACGCCCTTTCTCCTCCGCGGGGAGACGGAATCGATCGTAGAGAGGATCTCGGGTCGGAGAATAGTTTGACAGGGTACTCATGGCAATCCTCCCAAGGCTTGTGGGTGTCCCAGCTTCACGGGAACGATGTCCTCCTTGTCGCAGGAGAGGACACTGAAATCCGCGACCTGGCCTGGGGACATGGCTTGTAAGATGCGTGCCAGGTCATCCAGGTTTCGCACGGGCTCCCCATCCACCGCCACGATGACGTGGCCCGGGGCCTGGCAGGAAGCGCCCGCCGGGCTCGAGTCCCGGTCGCTCCGCAACCCCGCGATCCGGGCGGGGCTATGGTCCTCCACCCGGGTGACCTTCACGCCGCGCACCCCGGCCTTGTGGTTCCCAGGGCTATCCCCAGAATAGTCCTCTCCCTCGATGCCCAAATAGACCGGCCCCTGTCTGCCGCCGTTGCCGGGCCCTCGGGGCACGTGAACGCGGACGCTGGAGGTGCTGTCATGGATGACGGTGCCCTTGTTCTGCGGGACGAAAACGCCTCCGGAGGTCGAGGAGCTGGAGCTTCCTCCGATGATGACCACACGGTGGGTGGAGCTGGAGGAACCTGTATTCCCGCCCGCAGGGGGAATTCCCACATAGCGGGACGAGGACCCCAACTGGACCCACCGTTCTTCCAACCGGGCCTCGTCGCAGCAGACCAGGGTGAACTTGGCGGAGTCCCCCGGCCGCTTCCACCCCAGTTCCTGCTCCAGGTCGTTGATGTCATACACCGGCCGATCGTCCACAGCGACGATGATGTGGGCAGTGGAGTAAGGCGCAGGCTGCCGGAACGCGGGCGTCCGTTCGCTCCGGAGGCCTGCCCGGTGTGCGGGACTGCCAGGCTCGACCCAAGTAATCAGGACGCCGCGGTACCGCCGGCCAGCATAAGGTTGGCCCCGGATTCCCAGATACGGCCCGCCAGCGTCAATCCGTGGGGACCCGGAGTTCGAAACCCGCCCCGGAAGGCGGAAGGTGGATGGAGGAGCCCATGCCCGGTAACTGGAATTGCCCAGCAACCGTTTGACCAGTTTGGAGGGAACGGCAAAGTTGATGTTCGCCGCGCCCCCCGCAGGAGAAAGATATCGAGAAGAGATAACTCCGATCGCTTCTCCACGGAGATTGACCAGCGGCCCCCCCGAGTTACCCGGCTGGACGTCGGCGTTGGTTTGAATCACGTTCCGAATCAGGCTCCCGGTGGGCGATTGAATGTGCCGGATGGCGCTAACGATTCCCTGGCTCAACGTGCCCTCCAGGCCAAAAGGGTTTCCTTTGCTGAGCACCGTCTGGCCCACCGCCACCTCATCGGAATCTCCCAGGGGCAGCGGTTGCCAGGCCGTGGCGTTGAACGGCCGGGCTACTTTCAGGAGAGCCAGGTCGTTGTCCGGATCTTCCGCCACCACCTGAGAGTTCACCGGCGGGGCGTCCTTGAACTTGAGGAGGATACCCGAAGCCCCCGAGGCGCCGGAGATCACGTGATGGTTGGTGACGATCAGGCCGCTATCATCCACCAAAAACCCGGAGCCCACCGAGGCTTCTCCCGGAGCCCGGTCCTGGCGTTGAATCATCACCGTAGCCCGGTCTAGAAGCTGGTTGATCCGGATGCGTCCCTCATCGTCAGGCCACTGGAGCAACAAAACGGTTCCGAGAAGAAATGCTGTGCCCTGCATGCAACCCCCCTTCCCTCCGGCCTCTGGCCCCATGAGCGCCTACCGGCTCTCAGAAGACCCTGCGCCCGGGCCGCGACCGGGAGGCCAGCCCGCCGGACGTGTAGTAATACCCCTTCCGGGCCTTGACGCCGTAGTCGTGATCTCCTCGGATCTTCACCTTGATGGAGCGCCAGGCGCCCTCCTCTTTGGCGTTGCTGGAGGCGTAGCCGAGGCTGTACTGAACCCGCAGCTCATCCCCGATCTTCCGGTACGCGGAATCCAGGTCCATGACGTCCTCCGGTGCGTAGAGCGTGCCGCCCGTCTGCTCGGCCACTTTCTCCAACTCCTGCAGCGCGTTCTGGTAGAGATCCGACTGAACGTCCCGGATGGCAGACGGGTTCCGATCCCTGTCCTTTTCCTTGCGCTTGCCCCACCGGCCGAAAATGCTCCCCCAGTCGACGGAGTTCCAGTTGCCCAGGGAGAAAGCAGCATATTCCCGCTCCGTATTGAGAAAGATCGGATAGATGACGACATCACTCTCCTGGATGAGGCGGAAGAGCTCTGGGAAGGCGGTGCGAGAGCCATTCTGCGCCTGCCGGGGATCCAACTGGTTGTCCACCCCATCGGTGAAGACCACCAGCGCCTTCCGGCCGGAGATGCCGGCGAAAATTTTTGAGATGGAGTAATGAAGCGCGTCGTAGAAGGCGGTGCCGCCACCCGGGTTGATTCCCAGGATGCTGCGGACAGCCCGGGGACGTTCCTTGCCAAAGGGCTCCAGGAGTCGCAGCTCGGAATTGAACGCGGCGATGGCCAGCTCGTCGTCCGGGTTCAACGAACGGACAAAGGCGATGGAGGCCTCCTGGATCATGGGAAACTTCTCCAGCGTGCTGCCGCTGATGTCCAGCAAAAGCAGCAAGGAGAAAGGCGTTTCCACCGAGCTGAAGTGGCTGATCTGCTGCTCCACCGCGTCCTCGAACACCAGGAAGTCCGCCCGAGTCAGATCCGTAACGGCCCGGCCCGTTCGGCGCTCCTTGACGGAAACATTCATCGTGGTCAGGTCGCTGTTGACCTTGAGGGTGAACTCTTCGGCGGCGACACCGGAAGCCAACAAGAGCGCGGCCGCGCAACTCCAATCGAGCTTTCTGCGCATTGTTCCCTCCGCTCACCGGTCTCCTTTGCAAGCCAGATGCCACGGACGGCCGCGGCTAAGTCCCTCTCCGGCGAAGGGATGCGCCGGCCGGATGCGCCGGCCCCCCGGAAGTTTGCTCCATGGGCGCGGGCGCGTCGAGGGCAAACGATGGCTCCTCAGCCACTTCCAGCAGGTCATAAAAACTATGAGCCGCCTCGGGATCTTTAGGGTTCACTGCAAGCGGTGCTTCTTGAGGAAATAGCTCAAGTTTCTGGGATCGATGCACAACCAGTCCGCTGCCCTTTGCTTGACCCCGTGGGAGCGTTCCAGGGCTTCCAGCAATAGGCCCCTCTCCAGTTCCCGAAGCCGGTCCCGCAGCGAAAAGGAGCCGCTGCTCCTCGCTTCCAGGACACGCCGGGGAAGGCTCTCCAACCGAATGGCGTCCTCGTCCTCCGCCAGCATGGCATGCTGGATGACGTTTTCCAGTTCTCGTACGTTGCCCGGCCAATCGTACCGGAGCAGGGCCTCCAGCGATTCCCGCGTCAGGCACACCGGGCGCGGGACGCCAAGGTCCCGGCGGAACCGCCGGATGAAATGCTCCGCCAGGGCGGGCACATCCTCCTTCCGTTCCCGCAGAGGCGGCAGTTCGATGGGCATCACCGCGAGACGGTAGTAAAGGTCCTCCCGGAAGGTCCCGGACCGCACGCAACTCCAGAGGTCCGTATTGGACGTGGCGATGATTCGCACGTCCACGGTGACCGGACAGCTGCCCAGGGGTTCGACCTCCCCTTCCTGGATCAGGCGAAGCAGCTTGACCTGTGCGGCCAGGGACAGCGCGGAGATCTCGTCCAGCAGAACCGTCCCGCCATGGGCCATGCGGATCTTCCCCCTATAGGAGGTGAAAGCCCCCGTATAAGCCCCTCGCTCGTGGCCGAACAGCTCGCTCTCGAGGAGCAGCTCCGGAATCGCCCCGCAATTGATGCGGACCCAAGGGCCCTGGGCGCGCCGGCTCAGACCGTGGATGACTTCGGCAGCGATCTCCTTGCCCGTGCCGCTCTCCCCTTGCAACAGCACCGTCACGTCAGTGCGCGCCACCCTCAAAATCTGCTTCTTGATCTCGCGGAGGGGGCGGGAATCGCCCACCATCCGCTGCAGGACCGGCTCGAAGGACGGCGCAAGAAAGATCGTCTTTTCTTCCAACGGTACAGACATGGCGTGTCCTCCTCGCTCGAAAGGTGGGCCCCGCACCTGGCTCTCTTTACCCAAACAGGTAACGTTATTCCGGACACCAGGTGCGGGGTGGGAAATACAACCATTAGATTCCAGCCTGCTTAGAAAGTTGCGCCCGGTCGATGAACAAGAACCCAGTCTGAGAACTGCTGGGGAGTGCACCGAGGATACCTTCGAGTCGCCAGACCGGAGTGTGTGGGAGAGTTTCGCTTGTAAAAAGGACGCCTTCTAGTATAGTTCTGCGTACAGGTCTCGATTTAAACTTCAGCTGCGGAGGCGAATCACTTCGCGCCCATTCAGGCAGCGATCACCAGAGGTGGCGCCGAAGCAATGTCCCATCCTGTTGCTCCCTTGGAATATTCCGAAGCCTGTGGGGAGATGACCGCACTGTTCCAGAGGGCAGCGTCAGGCCAAGAGCTGAAGCTGGATTCTTATCGCCGGATCTGCGAAGGCTTGATCGGCCTGCTGGATCAGGATTCCGACAAGCTGCTGCTCCAGGTGCGAGAGGACCAGGAATTCGCCGTGGGGCGGCACTCCGTCAACGTGACGATTCTGGCCCTCCTGATGGCCCGAAAGCTCGGTTATCCTCCCGAACGCCAGAGAACCATGGGACTGGCCGCATTGCTGCACGATTTGGGAAGCGTCCGGCTCCCTGTGAAACTCCTTTACAAAACCGCAGAGTTCAGCGAGCCAGAGAGGGCCCAACTTCGCGCCCGTCCGGAGGAGGGGCGGAAAATCATGGAAGAGGCCCGGGTTCCGCGAGTGATTTGCGAGATCGCCTTCGAGAGCTACGAACGGGAAGACGGAAGCGGGTATCCCCAGGGGCTGCGGAGCAGAGCCATTCGCCAGGAAGCCCTGGTGATTGGGCTGGCGGACATTTACGAGGCCCTCACCCACTCTCGCCCCCACCGGAGTGCCAAGACGGGTTACCAGGTCCTGGAAGAAATCCTGGGGCAGGAGAAAAAACACTTTCCGCCCCGTCTCATCAAGGCCCTCATCAGCGCCGCCTCCCTCTATCCCGTGGGGGAATACGTGAAGCTGAACACTCGGGAGGTGGCACGGGTCATCGCCCTGACGGACATCCCCCTGCGCCCGGTGGTATCCGTCCTGTACGGTCCCCACGGCGAAGTTTACGCGGACCCACGGGTTTTGGACTTGACCAGGAACCCCACCATCTTTATTGCCTCGGCGGTCCTCGCGCCAGAGCCGCGCTGAATTTAAACAAACCTAAAACTAGAAAAATGGAAAAATGGGGACAGGCTACTCATTTCCAGCAGAAGGAGTTGCCGGGACATGAAATGCCGGGAAATGAGTAGCCTGTCCCCATTTTTCCCATTTTTCCCCTTTGATTCAACGTCCTTGTACCCCGTGTTACTGAGGCATTACCATCCATCAGATTCTTGGGTTTCAGGTTTCAGCTCGTGTAGTATGGAATTGTGAACTCCGTGACCGCTGGCCCTATCGTCCGCCTCGGCCTGGATCACCCCACCCGAGGTTTGATCCATCTGGACGGGCAGGAGATCACCGAGCTGGGAGCCCTCGATCTGCGTGCCGGAAAACAGGAGATTCGGTGGGGGCGGACGGATGGAATCCCACCGACAACCTTGTCCCCTTCGACTATCTCCACATCTACGACGAGGAATGTATTCCAGTACCGGTGGTGAGGGCCGACTACGCCTGGCGCAGATCCACGCTGCAGGCGATCTGGCTGCCCGTCTTCACCCCCACGCGCCTCCCGCTGCTGGGCCAGTGCTGGTTTCCGAAGTTGCCGTCCGAAGCGACCGTTCCCACAGGGCCTCCCGTGCCGGTAGCGGTCAGGTTCCGACAGGGCCCGAGGCTCCTCCCGGCGCGGACGTTCGAGAATTCCCAATGGGCGATCCGTTGGGACCAGCTCGTTCGCGGTTTCGAGTGCTCGGTGTCTTACTTCGACGGCTTCGGGTTCGGGACCGGGCGCTCGTTTTCGAGGCTGCCCCTCTGCCTCGGCATAAATATTACATATGTAGTATAATAATTACTATGCCTATAGTTTTATGGTGCCTTCACGGGGCGGCGCGAGGGCAAAGGCCTCAGGGGCACGAGCCGTGGAGAGCTTTCAGGGAGCCGGGGGCCGGCACCGCTGACGGTCCGGGCTTCTGCAAACAGCTCGAAGGCGGTGTTCGGCGCAGCACCCGGTGGCACGCGGGGCGACAGGGAGAGCGGGGATGACTGGGGGACGGGGGCTGTTCCGCGCGTTCCGGCACCGGAACTTTCGGGTGATCTGGTGGGGGGCCTTCCTCTCGAGCATTGGCACCTGGATGCAGACAGTGGCCCTGGGGTGGTTGGTCCTTCAGATGACCAACTCCCCCTTCCTTTTGGGGCTCGTGGGCTTCGCGAACTATTTTCCCGTGCTGTTGTTCTCCGCGGTAGGAGGGGTGGTGGCCGACTGGGTGGACCGTCGGAAGCTGATGTTGGTGACCCAGACAGCCCAGATGCTGCTGACGGGACTGCTGGGCGGGCTCACCTACCTGGGGATCGTGCGGATCTCCGAGATCCTGGCCATCAGTTTTCTGAGCGGCCTGGCCACCGCATGGAACGCGCCGGCCTATCAGGCCATGATTAGCGATCTGGTGGAGCCCGAGGACCTGATGAACGCCATTGGTCTGAACTCCACCCAATTCAACCTGGCCCGCGTGATCGGGCCGGCGCTGGCGGGAATGGCTTTGGGGGCCATCGGTGTGGCAGGCTGCTTTTTCCTGAACGCTGCCAGCTTCCTGGCGTTGATTCTAGCCCTGACCCTGGTGCGCTTCCCGGCACCTGCCAGCCGAAAGCCCCGTGGGACCATTTGGGGCGATCTCCTGGAGGGCCTGCTGTACATTCGCCAGCGCCCCAGGATCCTGACCCTCCTGTCCCTGGTGGCGCTCTCGAGCGTGTTCGGCATGCCTTACATCATCCTGATGCCCATCTTTGCCCGGGACATCCTCCAGGTGGGAGCCGCGGGACTTGGCTATCTGATGACTGCCTCGGGCGTCGGCGCGCTGGCCGGTGCTCTCTTTGTGGCCTGGTTCGGAGAGAGGGTGAACAAAGCCCGACTGTTGCTGGTAGGGCTACTTATCTTCTCCGGCTCTCTGCTGGCCTTCGCCCTGTCCCGCGATTACGATTACTCCCTGTTTTTTCTCTTTTGCACCGGCGCCTCCATGGTCACCTTTCTGGCCACCATCAACAGCTCCCTGCAAATTCTGGCACCCGAGCACATGCGCGGTCGGGTCATGAGCATGTATGCCTGGGCCTTTCTGGGTCTAACGCCGGTGGGCAGCCTCCAGGCGGGAAGCTTGGCGGACGCCTTGGGAGCTTCAGGGGCTCTCGCCATCGGGGCAGCTCTTTGTTTTCTGGCAGGCGCAGGCACCTTCGCGTTCATGCCACGGCTGCGCAAGCTTCCTTAGGCGATGGCGCGGGTGCCCGGAGGATGTGGAGCCGCCTTTCGAAACACCAGCCTCTCCCGCTACGATCCCAGTTTGGTTTCAGCCAGGATGGCGCGGGCCTGCTGGGGAGCAATCCGACAATTGGGATCTTCGACCAGGCAGCGGGCGACGGTATCTCCCTTGCAGCCGCAGGTGCAGGTCTCCGTATTGACCCGCTTCAAAAATCGGTCCTTTTGGGCGGGTTTCAGGCCAGCCAGGTCGATTCCCGGCAGATCCTTGAAGGCAGTCTCCTGGGTCTGCGGCTCGGAGGTTTCTCCGGCCGGTGACGGGCTGGGAGGCGTTTGGGTCGGCTCGGGCGACGCAGCGGCCGGGGTCGCAGGAGGAGAGGGCATCCGCGAGGCCCACGAAGGAACCACCTCGTCCCGCCTCTCCCGGGCCAGGATATACCAACGGAATGCCAGGATGGACCCCACGACGATGATGGTCACCAGGATGCCGAGCACAAGGGCTTTTGGAAGGCCTTTCACGCCTCACTTATGGCACACATTTTCCCGGCAGGCAAGGTGCATCTTCTGGCGACACCGGATGCCCCTCGCTTTTCGAGGGCTGTTCCAAAAAAGACGGATCCACCAGGGAAGCTGTGGTATATAGTTTCCACTCCGAAAAATCGCCATGGATCAGTTTCTCAACTCGGCAGAATGCGCCCAGATCTTCCGGGCCATGGCCGACGAAACACGATTGAGGATCATCCGGCTCCTCTTCCAGGGGGAGCGGTCCGTTACCGGGCTGGCCGAGGCGCTCCACATGGAACAGCCCTTGGTGTCTCATCACCTGCGCATCCTCAGCCCCGTGGTGGCTCTGGGATTGACCCTGGCCCTTGTGCGGGCACCCGCCCAAAAATTCCGTAAGACCCGTCATGGCGCTCGGCGGTGTCCTGGGAGCATCTCGCGTGGCCAGGACCCTTTCGGAGGGGATCACACCCATGGAGCCGCGCCAGGGGTTCCGCGCAAACCTGATCACTTCACTCCTGGTGGCGTTCGCTTCGCGGTTCGGGTTTCCCGTTTCCACCACCCACGTGTCCTGCGGCAGTCTATTCGGGATCGGCGCGGTCCGGAGGAGGGAAGCCCACTGGCTGCAGGTGGCGCAAATCCTCATTGCCTGGCTCGTCACCCTTCCCTGTGGGGTGTTTCTCGCAGGACTGTTCGCCCACGTGTCTGGACGAGCCCACTGATCCGTCGCTGCGTCGGCTGGCGCCGGGAAAAGCTGCGTGCCCCTCTTCCGGCCAAAAAAAGCCTTGCGGCCTGTCTTCGTCAGCGGTTATAATTTATGTGGGATTAAGTAATTTGCACGGGCTGGAGCCGCCGAGGCACAGGATGGAACAAAAGCAAGCCAAGCAAGCCAAACTGCGGTACCGCGAATTCGTGGAGCTGCTGGAAGATTTCCATTGTCCGGAGTGCCAGTCCGACGAATTCTCCGCCGACGGTGTGAATTGCATGATCAGCGTTCCCATTCGCTTCAAGGGCAACAAGCACAACGCCACGGAACTGAAGGGTCGGTTCAAGGTGACGGATCTGGACGACATCGAGATCATGGACGACCGCACCAACTGGGGGGCCAACACCATCACCTGCGGGCGGTGCGGCCTGGAGATCCAGCTTTCCGAAGAGTAATTCATCCCGGGCGTTTCCCTCCGTCGAATCTTCCGCGTAAATGAAGTAAGATGAATTCCATGGGGGTGATTTTTCGCCCGGGGCGTGTCGATTACCCCGTCGCCTGGGCGTGGCAAAAGAGACTGGTGGAGCAGCGACTGAGGGGGCAAATCCCGGATAGTCTGCTCCTGCTGGAGCACCCTCCTGTCTTCACTTTGGGACGCAGCGCATCCCCGGAGCACCTCCTGGCGGATGAAGCGACCCTGGCCCGTCTGGGAATCTCCGTTTTCCACATCGAGCGCGGCGGCGACATCACGTACCATGGTCCGGGGCAGATCGTAGGTTATCCCATCCTGGATCTCTCCGGCCACCGGAAGGACGTGCGCTGGTACGTGCGCCAGCTCGAGGAGGTCTTGATCCGAGCGCTGTCGGACTTCGGCGTTCACGGGGAGCGGCAGGACGGAAGGACCGGCGTCTGGGTGGGAGACGAGAAGGTGGCAGCCATCGGGGTCCGAATCTCCCGATGGGTGACCATGCACGGGTTCGCCTTGAACGTGAACACCGACCTTTCCTATTTTCGATACATCGTCCCCTGTGGGATCCGCGACCGGGGCGTGACCTCCCTGCAGCGCTGCCTGGGCTCGGATCTTGCCCTGGAGAAGGTGGGGGACGCCATCGTGGATCACTTCGAGGGACTTTTCCACCTGAAGTTTGAGTGTTCAGAGTCTTATGAGCCAGCTTCAGCGCAGGCATCCTGATTGGCTGAAGGTCCGGATGCCCTCCGGCGACACCCACCGCAACCTGAAGGTCCTCGTTGCCGGCCTGAACCTCCACACCGTGTGCGAGGAGGCTCACTGCCCGAACCTGGGAGAGTGCTGGGGCCGGGGCGTGGCGACGTTCATGATCCTGGGCGACATTTGCACCCGGGGCTGCCGCTATTGCGCCGTCCGCAAGGGCCGCCCCGCCGGGCTGGACCTGGACGAACCGCGGCGGGTGGCGGCGGCGGTCCAGTCCATGGGAGTGCACCACGCAGTCATCACCTCCGTGGACCGGGACGAGCTGCCGGACGGCGGAGCATTCGTCTTTGCAATGACCATCCACGAAATTCGGCGGGCGTGTCCAGACTGTTCTGTGGAAGTGCTGATTCCAGACTTCCGAGGTTCCGAGGCTGCGCTGCGAACGGTGGTGGAAGCCAGGCCCGACATCCTAAACCACAACATCGAGACCGTGCCTCGACTGTTCAGAAAGGCAAGGCTGGGAGGCCGTTACGATTGGTCGATCCAACTGCTGGGGCGGGCCAAACGATTGGATCCCGCCCTGCCCACCAAGACAGGCATGATGCTGGGGCTGGGGGAGACCAGGGAGGAGGTCCTGGAGGTGATGCGAGAACTGGTGCGGGTGCAGGTGGATATTTTGACTCTCGGTCAGTACCTTCAGCCCACCAAGGGCCATTTGCCTGTGGAACGGTACTATCACCCCGACGAGTTCGCGGAGCTGAAGCGGATCGGGGAACGGATAGGTTTCCATGTGGTGGAAGCGGGCCCGCTGGTCCGGAGCTCTTACCACGCGGACCAGCAAGTGATCCATCTGCGCGGCGCAAGCGGATTCCCGGATAGCAGCGGCGCGTAGTGCGCCCTTCGTCGATCGTCAATCGTAGTCAATGGCCATTGGTCAATCGGTCCACGTTTGACGGTTGCCGTTTGACCGTTGACACCGTGTTCGGGGAGGAGAAGATCATGAGCAAAGCGCGCATCGAGACGGATTCGCTGGGAGAAGTAAGGGTCCCGGAAGGCGTGTACTACGGGGCGCAGACGCAACGGGCGGTGGAGAACTTTCCCATCAGCGGGCTGCGCTTTCCCCGGTCATTCATCCGGGCCCTGGGTCTTCTGAAGAAAGCAGCCGCCGAAACCAACCTGGAGTTGGGCGCCCTGGAGGAAAGGGTGGGAAAGGCCATCGTGCAGGCGGCGCAGGAAGTGGCCGAAGGGAAACTGGATGCCCAGTTTGTGGTGGATATCTTTCAGACCGGCTCCGGCACCTCCACCAACATGAACGCCAACGAGGTGATCGCCAACCGGGCCATCGAGATCCTGGGGGGACGCATCGGGAGCAAGGAGGTCCACCCCAACGACCACGTCAACCGCGGCCAGTCCAGCAACGACATCATCCCCACCACCATCCACGTGGCGGCCTTGGAGAGCATCGAGAAGCAGCTTCTGCCCTCGTTGCGGCAGCTCCATGCGGCTCTGGCGGAGAAAGCCAGGGAGTTCGACTCCATCGTCAAGATCGGCCGGACCCACCTGCAGGACGCGGTTCCCATCCGGCTGGGCCAGGAGTTCTCCGGTTACGCCTCCATGGTGGAGCACGGGATTCGCCGAGTGGAAGGGCTCCGGACACACCTCTCGGAGTTGGCGTTGGGCGGCACCGCGGTGGGAACCGGACTGAACAGCCAGCCCCGGTTTGCCCCCCGGGTCATCGAGAAGCTCTCGGAGGCCACCGGGGTGCGGTTCCGGCAGGCCGGGAACCTGTTCGAAGCGCTGGCGGCGCGAGACGCCGTGGTGGAGGCCAGTGGCGTGCTGAAGACTGTCGCCTGCAGCCTCATGAAGATCGCCAATGACCTGCGCTGGCTGGGCTCCGGTCCCCGGTGCGGCATCGGCGAGATTCTCCTTCCCGACACCCAGCCCGGAAGCTCCATCATGCCGGGGAAGGTGAACCCGGTGATCCCCGAGGCAGTGACCATGGTGGCGGCCCAGGTCATCGGCTGCGACGCCGCCATCACCATCGGCGGGCAGTCGGGCAATTTCGAACTCAACGTGATGATGCCCGTGATGGCCTATAACCTCCTCCTGTCCGTGGAGCTGCTGGGCCGCGCTTCGTCGGTTCTGGTGGAGAAGTGCGTGGGCGGCATTCAGGCCAACAAGGAGCGCTGCCAGGAAATGATCGAGCGCAGCCTGGCGATGTGCACCGCCCTGGCCCCGAAGATCGGTTATGACGCAGCCGCGAAGATCGCCCAGCAAGCTTACCGGACTGGCCGAACCGTGAGGGAGATCGCGCTGGAGAAAAAGGCGCTCCCGGAGAAAGAGCTGGAGGAAGTGCTGGACCCCTGGCGCATGACGGAGCCGGGATGAGGGCGGTGGAGCGGTTAGGCGCCAACCTCGGTACCCCGGCGGATTTATCGTGCGACGAGCGCAACGACCCGCCCGAGACCGCCTACATACCAATCGCCAATTCCGTGAAATATGCCCACGATCCAGAGATTTCCAGAACGCCGGTACACCATCGCGAAGAACAACCCGATGGCAAAGGTCGCCGCGAAAACCAAGAGGTGCGCAGGGCGTTCCCGCACACTCTGGAAATGGTAGAAGTGCAACGGACCGAAAGTGTAGAGTAGATTACTGACCCAGATTCCAACCATGGCTCCCCAGCGACGAACAAGCTCCGTTTGAAGCAGGCCCCGGTACGTAAACTCTTGATAGAACCCCCAGATCAGCTCGACCGCGAATATCGATAGCGCGTCGCCCCAGAGAGCCTGATGGCTCCACAAGATCTCCAACCTCCGAATAAACAGCACCGAGAAAACGATATTTGCCAGTAGAAACACTTGGACAAAATACGACCTCTCCGCAGTTGTCCACCGGGCCCAGGAGTAGAGGCCCAGCTGAGAGAGCTCGATTTTGGCGAAGAATCGAACAAGGCCCAACGAAAGCAGGAACAGAAGAGGGATTCGAATCCAGCCCCCCGGAACCGGGAGTCCAAGCCAGCCGAGAAGGGAGAGCCGCGGTCCCAGGATGCCCTCAAGAAGCACGAAGATCAACAGGAGCCTGATCCCGGCTCCCGAACTGTACGTTCGTGGCGGCTTGTCGTCAAACAAGAAGAGATGGCCTCTCCAAAAGGATCTGAGGCGACCGGTTTGCGGGTCTACGAACAGCTTTTTTGCAAGATTCATCGCCGCAGAGCTGTGGTCCTGAGAACATTCGGCTGCCGGCGCACCCATGGACTGTGGACGATGGACGAGAGGGTGGGCGCGCCTTCAACCCGACAGCAGCCGATCGATGGAGTAGATCATCTCCTCCCTGGAGTCAGAGGCAATCTCCAAGATGCCGGTGTCCATCCGGATCGCGTCCTCGGGACATGCCTCCACGCAGAACCCGCAAAACACGCACACTCCCAGATCGATGTCAAACCGCACCGGATACTTCTCCACATTCGGGTCCGGAAGCTCTCCGGCCACGATGTATATGCAATCGGCGGGACAGACCGTCTCGCACATCATGCACGCCACGCACCGGGGCATGCCGTCTTCCCGCTTCGTGAGCCGGTGCCGTGTCCGGAGGCGGGGCGACAGAGGCCGGCGCTCCTCGGGATACTGGAAGGTAACGGCCCCTCGCCGCCGGGTCTTGATTCCCAAGAGGCGCACCGCATGGAGGGCCAGGTTCACCACGAAGTGCCTGGTGGTGATCCGAAGGCCTTTGAACAGTTCCGGCAGGTAAATTCTCTCCCGCCACGTAAGCTTCTCGCTTGGACGGCTAACGTTGTAATAAGCCATGGTCAGGCTTTTTTCTATTCGATCAGGGTCAAGACCAGCCCCGTCAGGATCACGTTGGCGACCGCCAGGGGGAACAGCACCTTCCACCCCAGGTCCATGAGCTGGTCGTATCGGAAACGGGGATACGTCCATCGCACCGCCAGCAACAACCAGCAGAAGAAAACAATCTTCAGCACGAGGGCCACGAACTGCAGGAACACCACGGTGTAATGGTCCAGGGACCACGTGGCTCCCCACGGAAAGCGAAAGCCGTCGGGCTCTAGATAAGGAAGCTGATACCCGCCGAAAAACAGGGTGGCAAGGAGGGCGGAGATGAGGATGGTCAACACAAAGTCCGTGAGGAAGAAAAGGCCAAACTTCATGCCGCTGTATTCGACGAAATACCCGATGATCTCCGACTCACCTTCCGGCAGGTCGAAGGGGACGCGCTTGGTGATGGCCATGCCCGCCGCCAGGAACAGCAAAAATCCCAAAGGCTGGGTCACGATGCCCCACTTGGGAAGCACACCCCACAGGAGATCTCCCTGTCGTAAGACCACCCGGTTCAAGTCCAGGGAGTCGTACACCATGAAGATTCCCAGCAGCGAGACGCCCCACGCAATCTCGTAGGAGAACATCTGAACGCTGCCCCGCATGCCTCCCAAGGTGGCGTAGTGGCTTCCGGAGCTCCATCCGGCCAGGACCGACCCGTAAATCTCCAAGGCAATGGCGGCGAAGATGAAAAGGATGCCGATGTTCAAGTCCAGGATCCGCAAGGGAATCTCTCGGCCCCCCACCCGCAGCACGTCGCCGAAGGGGATCACGGCAAAGCCCATGAGGGCGAAGAAGAAGGAGATGAAGGGAGCCGCCCCGTGGATGAATTTCTCCGCCGTCTGCGGGACATGGTCCTCCTTGGTCAGCATCTTGAGAGCGTCGGCAGCGATGTGAAACAGGCCAAAGAGGCGCAATCCAAAGACAGAGGCCCGGTTGGCTCCGATGCGGTCCTGGATGACAGCGGACTGCTTGCGCTCCGCCCACGTCAGCAGGGCAGCCAGGTTCAGGACGAATCCCAACACGACCGCGATCTTGATCAGCGCAATCCCTGCTTCCGCCATGGCTGCACGACCTCGTCATTGGTCATTCGTCATTGGTCACTCGTGGAAGATGAGCCGGTTGCTCTCGACTGACGTTCGACCTTTGGCGGTTGACCGTCTTCGGCCACAGCGGAATTCCTGAAAAATCTGACTCCACACCCTGGTCCCCGAGTGCCGCATAGTCGAGTCCGTCCAGCGCGGGAATCTCTCGCGCCATGTCGAGGAAGATCTCTTCCTGGCCGGAATGACCCAATTCCAACCCCAGGAGCACCGCCAAGCGCACGAGGATCTTCCAGTCCGGCAGCGACTGGGCCAGCGGTTCCAGGCACTGGAAGAGGCGCTGGACGCGGCCCTTGAAGTTGACGAAAGTCCCGTGCTCCTCCATGTAAGCGGCGGAAGGCAGGACATAGTCTGCCCGGCGGCTGGTGGCGTTTCGGTTAGTGCCCTGGTAAACCAGCAGCTCCAGGTTGCCCAGCAGGGGGCGGAGCGCTTCCTCCCCGTACCGGCCCAGCAGGTCGTGGCGAAAAACGTACAGCGCCTTGAGAGGGCCGTGGTTCAGCAGGAACTCCTCGGCAGCCGGGCTTCCGTCCCGCGGGAACAGCCCCAGGAGGCGCGCACCTGCGCTGTTGGGGTTCTTGTCAGCCTTGATGAGGAAGTCGTCGTGGTAGCCCTGCGTTGCCGGAGGGATCCAGAAATCCACGTGGCGAACGCCCAGGTGCTCGGCAAACAACCTGCGAACCAGGTACAGTGCCTCGTTGGTCTGCTGGGGGGAAGGCAGGACGGCCACGCTGGAAGGTCCATGCTTGTCCATCACGGCCCGCAACCCTGAGGCGACGTCCGAGAGGGCCTGGTCCCAATCCAGGTCCACGTAAGTGCCGTCCCGCCGTTTCTGCGGGACCAGAAGGCGGCCCTCATCGATCCATCGGTAACCATACCGGCCCTCGTCGCACATCCACCAGTCGTTGACGTGGGGGTTGTAGCGGGGCTTGAGGCGCATCACCCGCTTGCCCAGCGCATGATGGGTTCGTTTCTGGTTGAAGTGGACCCGGATGTTGCACCCGGTGGCGCATCCGGGACAGACCGACTTCTGCTCGCTCAGGTACCAGACCCGGGCCTTGAAGCGGAAGTCCCGGTCCGTCAAGGCTCCCACCGGGCAGATGTCCACGACGCACCCCGAGTAAGGGTTCTTCAGCTCCACGCCGGGATAGGTTCCCAGCTCCTCATGGGCTCCCATCTGGAAGACCTCCAGCTCGTGGGTGCCCGCGATCTCGTTGCAGAACCGGACGCAGCGGGTGCACAGGATACAGCGCTCCGCGTCCAGGATCACCGCGGGGCCCAGCACTTTGGCCTTGGCCTTCTTGATCTTGTCCTCCCGCAGGCGGCTGGTATAGAGGCCGAACTGCATGTAGTAGTCCTGCAGCCAGCACTCCCCGGCCTGATCACACACGGGGCAATCCAGAGGGTGATTGACGAGCAGGAACTCCAGCACCCCCCGGCGGGCCTTCTGGGCAGCTTCGTTGTGGGTCCAGACCGTCATGCCTTCCTGGACCTGGGTGTAGCAGGCGATCTGGGGCTTGGGCGCCTTCTCCACGCTCACGAGGCAGATCCGACAGTTGCCGGCAATGCTCAGGCCGGGATGGTAGCAGTAACGAGGAATGTAGATCCCCAGCTCGTCCGCCACCTGGAGGATGGTCTGGCCCCGGCGGGGCTCCACCGTCCTTCCATCGATGGTGCAGTGAACCTTTTCAGCCACGATTTCCTCTCGTGCTCCAGACGACGTCAGGACAACTCGCACCGCCCGTGCCGGACGTGAAACTCAAATTCGTCTCGAAATTTCCGAAGGAATCCCCGAGCTGCCATGGCGGCAGCGTCGCCCAAAGCGCAGATGGTCTTGCCCTGGATGTTGTCGCAGAGGTCCAGCATATGGTCCACGTCGTCGGGCCGGCCTTGGGCGTTCAGGATCCGGTGCATGATCTTACGGATCCACTCGGCGCCCTCCCGGCAAGGGGTGCACTGCCCGCAGGACTCGTGGGCGAAGAACTTGGCAACGCTGTAAGCGGCTTCCACCATACAAGTGGTCTCGTCCATGACCACTGGGCATCCGGTCCCGAACATGGAGCCGATCTTTTGCAGGGCGTCGAAGTCCATCTCCACGTCGATCTCTTCGGCCCTCAGGATGGGACAGGATGCGCCCCCGGGGATGACCCCCTTCAACTGGCGGCCGCCGCGGATGCCGCCCCCGTGCTGGTAAATCAGCTCCCGGAGCTTGATGCCCATGGGGAGCTCATACAATCCGGGCTCTCGAACGTGCCCGCTGAGACCATAGATTTTGGTCCCGCCGTTTTTCTCCACGCCGAGCTTCGCAAACCACTCCCCGCCCCGGGCCACAATATGCGGGAGACAGGCCAGGGTCTCCACGTTGTGGATCAGGGTGGGAAAATTGTAGAGCCCCGCCACCGCCGGGAAAGGCGGCCTCAAGCGAGGCCACGCTTTTTTTCCCTCCAGCGATTCCAGCAGCCCGGTCTCCTCGCCGCAGATGTAGGCTCCGGCCCCGGTATGCCAGTACATGTCCAGGTCGAACCCGTTCCCCAGGATGTTCCTGCCCAGGAATCCTCCCTGGTAGGCTTCCCGGATGGCGCCGTCCAGGATCCTGGCCTGCTGCCGGAATTCGCCGCGGATATAGACGTAGACCTGCTGGGCGCCGATGGCGTAGCAGGCGATGAGGGCACCCTCGATCATCATGTGGGGGTCCCGCTCCAGGATGTACCGGTCCTTGAACGTACCCGGCTCGCTCTCATCGGCGTTGACGCACAGATACACGGGCTTGCCCGTGCCCCGGGGGACGAAGCTCATCTTCTGCCCCATGGGAAAACCAGCTCCGCCCCGGCCTCGGAGGTTCGATTTTTTGATCTCGTCGATGAGGGCGCGGGGCTCAAATTCCCGGAGGGCTTTCCGGAGAGCCTCGTATCCGCCATCCCGCAGGTACACCTCCAGGGTGTGGGAGCTTTCCTTGCCCCAATTCCTCGTCAGGATCTTTTCCATTCCACGATGAAACCCGAAACCCAAAACCTGAAACTCAAAACGGGCAGCATCTGTGAGGCCGCGTTTTAGGTTTCAGGTTTCAGAGTTTTAGGTTTGCACTTCTAGCGGTCCAGTTCCCCGCCAATCATGTTCACGGAGCCAAAGGTGGGTACGATGTCGGCCACCATTCCCCCCTCGAGCATCCTGGGCAGCGCCGCCATGATGGGGAAACAGGGAGGCCGGCAGCGCACCCGGTAGGGGATGTCCGTGCCGTCGCTCACCACATAAAATCCCAGTTCCCCATTACCCCCTTCCACCGCCTGATAAGCCTCCCCACGGGGAGGCCGGATCCCATGCTCGTCCATGACGAGCTTGAAGTGCTGCATGAGGCCTTCGATGTTGCCGTAGGTGAGCTCCTTGGGCGGCAACACCACTTTCTTGTCCGGCACGTTGACGAGCTGGTGATGGGGGCGATCCATCCCCCGCAAATTCGGAGAGAGATCCAGCTTGACTCCCAGCAGCTCCCTGGTCTTTCCCAACTTTCCCAAGTCCACCATCTCCGGGGGCTCCAGGGGTTTTCCTTCGATGTCCACCTGGTAAGGCCCGGGCGGCATTTGCTCCAGGGCCTGCTCGATGATCCGCATGCTCTGTTCCATCTCCTCCATGCGCACCAGGTAGCGATCATAGTTCTCCCCGTTGGAGCCGAGCGGGACGTCCCAGTCCAGGCGGTCATAGACCATGTAGGGCTGCGCCTTGCGCACGTCGTACGGCACGCCGGTGGATCGCAGAAAGGGCCCTGTGATCCCGTAGGAAATCGCGTCCTCCTGGGAAATGACCCCCACGTTCACCATCCGGTCCATGAAGATGCGGTTCTTCGTGAGCAAGCTATGGATCTCACGCAGGACGCTGCGGCATTCCCGAAGCGCTCCCCGGGTCTGCTCCTTCAGGCCGTCGGGAAAATCGGCCTTCACCCCCCCGACCCTGCCATAACAGATCGTGACCCTCGCCCCCGTCACCGCCTCGATAAGCTCCCACAGATACTCCCGCGCTTTCATCAAGTAGAGGAACACGGACATGGCCCCCAACTCCATGGCCGATGTCCCAATGTTCGTCATGTGGTCGGTGATCCGCGAGATCTCGCTCATGATGGTGCGGATGTACTTGCACCGTTCGGTCACCTCGATCCCCAGCAGCTTCTCCACCGCCATGGCATAGCCGAAGTTGTTGATGAGGGGGGAGACGTAGTTCAGACGGTCCGTCCAGGGAAAGCACTTGTTGTAGGAGACATTCTCGCAGTGCTTTTCAAAAGCGCGGTGCAGGTAGCCGATCTCCACGTCGGCGCGGACCACAACCTCGCCTTCCAGCCGGAGGTCGATTTGGATGATGCCGTGCATCGCCGGATGGGCGGGGCCCATCCGGAGCGTCATCGTTTCGTCGTGCGTCCTCCCGACTTCTGCCTGCGTATCCATCATCGGTTTCAGCGCTGATCAGACTTGGGGGCCGATGCGGGGCTGCCGCTTCCGCAACGGATAGTCCTTCTGCAACGGGTGGCCTTCAAAACCATCGTAGAGCAAGATCCGCCGCAAGTCGGGGTGACCCTTGAAGCGGATGCCAAACATATCCCACACCTCTCGCTCGAACCAGTTGGCGCCGGCCCAGAGCCCGGTGACGCTGTCCACCGTCGGATCGGACTCAGGCACGGGCACCTTGATCCGAACGCGCTGGTTCAAGGGCAGCGAATAAAAGTGATAGACCACCTCGAACCGAATCCCCTCCTGGGCCGAGCCCAAGACCACGCGCTGGGGGGAGTCGAAGGGCTCCTGCCCGAGATAGTCCACCGCCGTCAGGTCCATGAGGAAGTTGTACTGGAGCTCCGGGTCCTCTTTCAGAAACCGGGCGACCGACACCAGGTCTTCCCCCTTCACCACCGCGGTGTCGTCTCCCCTGTAGGAGTGCACGGCCAGGACCGACCCAGGGAATCGTTCCTTCAGTTTCCGAAGGGTAAGACTATCAGGAGCCATGAAACAGCTCCTGGCGCTCGTTCTGTATGCGCTCCTGCAGCTTGATGAGCCCGTCCAGTACCGTCTCCGGGCGCGGAGGGCAGCCAGGGATGTAGAGGTGTACCGGGATGATGGTGTCGATGCCCATGACCGTGGCGTAGTCGTCATAAAAACCGCCGGTGCAGGTACAGACCCCGAACGCCACGACCCACTTCGGCTCGCACATTTGATCGTAGGTGGTTTTGAGGACAGGGGCAATCTTGTGGCTGATGGTCCCCACCACGAACAGCACGTCCGACTGCCGTGGAGAGAACCGGGGCAAACCGGCGCCGAAACGGTCCATGTCGTAATGCCCCGCTGCCACCGCCATGTACTCCATCCCGCAGCAGGCGGTGACAAAGGGATATTGAAAGATGGAATACTTCCGAGCCCAGCCCACCACTTTCTCCAATCTGGAAGTAAAGAACTGATTGCCGAACGTCACGGTGGCCTTTACTGCCATTCCAAGCCTCCTTTCTTCCAGAGGTACACGTAGCCGGCCAGCAGGATCCCGATGAAAACCAGCATCTCCACGTACGCGAAGGCTCCCAGCTCTCGCACCACCACCGCCCATGGGAACAGAAAAGCCATCTCCACATCGAAGAGCACGAAGAATAAGGCAATCAAGTAGAACTTCAGATCGAAGCGGCCCCGTTTGACCTCCTGCACCAGGTGGCCGCATTCGAACGGCCGCGCCTTTTCCAGGCTGGGATTCCTGGGCGCCAGGAGCCGAGGAAGGAGGAGAAGAGCTCCAGTCAGGGCTGCCACCACCGCGACGAAGAGCAGGAGCGCAATCAACTGGCCATCCATGGGCAAACCAACAGCCTAGAATACTTGAAACTTGCAGGGGGCGTCAAACGGAGGAGCTTCTCCAGCCGGGCTTGAGCTCCAGGGGCTGGTATAATCGAGCACGCAGCTGGAACGACGACACGCCAGTTCCAGGATCGGGTGGAATTATGGAATGCGCGGGCAGCCACTCAGCGTGAACGAAAAACGGGTTTACCTGGACTTCGTGGCAGGAGCGCCGCTGCCTCGAGAGGTTTTCGAGGCGATGGTGCCATATCTGACCCGCGCCTTCGGAAACCCTCAGAGCCTGCACGGGTTCGGGAGGGAGGCGCGAGAGGGGTCGGAGAGAGCACGCAAACAGGTGGCGGAGCTCATCGGAGCCTCACCCGAGGAGATTATCTTTACCGCCAGCGGCTCGGAGTCCAACAACCTGGCACTCAAAGGCGCTGCCCAGGCCCATCGTCACAAGGGGAACCACCTGGTGCTCTCGCAGATCGAGCACGACTCGGTCCGCCAGCCTGCAGCGTCCTTGCAGAAACAGGGCTTCGAAGTGAGCTTTGTGCCGGTAGACCACCAGGGGACATTGGATCTGGAAGAGCTGGAGAAGTGCCTGACGGACCGGACCATCCTGGTCTCGGTGATGCACGGCAACAATGAAATCGGGACCCTCCAGCCGCTGAAAGAGGTCTCCCGGCTCACACGGCGACGGGGCATTCTCCTGCACAGCGACGCAGTGGCATCCACGGGCAACATTCCCGTGGATGTGGACGAGCTGGGGGTGGATTTGCTCAGCCTGGCCGCCAATCAGTTTTATGGCCCCCCCGGAGCAGCGGCCCTCTACATGAGGAAAGGCACGTCCATCCTTCCCCTGCTGGAGGGAGGAATCCAGGAGGAAGGCCACCGCGCCGGGACCGAGAACGTGCCGGCCATTGTAGGCATGGGAAAGGCTGCAGAGCTGGCTCGAGCGGAGATGCCCCAGAGGATACAGCGCGCCTCCCGGGCGCGGGACCGGATCTGGCGAGGCGTTCAAGAGCGCATCGATCATGTGTACCTGAACGGACATCCAGAGCGCCGGCTCCCGAACAACCTGAGCTTCTGTGTGGAATTCGTCGAGGGCGAGGCGATGACGATGATGATGGATGCCCGGGGCGTGGCCATCTCCACAGGGTCTGCTTGTGCCACGCGAGCTTTGAAGACCCCCCACGTGCTGCAAGCCATCGGGTTGGATCCGATCCTGGCCCAGGGCTCCCTCCTCGTCACCCCAGGAAAAGACACCACGGAAGAGGAAATCAGCTATTTTCTGGACAACCTGTTCGAAGTGGTGGAGCGGCTGAGGGCAATGTCGCCTTTCTATCCGACCAAAGCTACCTGACGCTCGAATTGCTGCGCAATCCGTCGGCCTGAGGGGCCGACGATGCGTCACCCTGCTTGGAGGGGTGGAGGATATGAGCTTGAAGCACATTCAGGCACTGTACGAGTACAACCGGTGGGCGAACGCCAGAACGCTGGATGCTGCGTCCAGGCTGACTGCGGAGCAGTTCACGAAGGACCTGCGGCTGCGGCAGCTCGGTGCCGAGCCGGTGGCCACGGATTTCCTGGTCTTCTACGACGTGAGGTCCGGGGAACCGAAATAAGCACGGTCCGCTCCGCCCAAATCGCCTCCCTGTCTGGCTAGGGTTGCAGGACGATCTTTCCGAAGTGTTTGCTTTCTTCCATCCTGCGCTGGGCTTCCGCCGCTTCGCGGAGCGGAAAGACGCGATCGACCACCGGCTGGAGCCTGCCCTGCTGGAAAAATTGGAAGGCCTCCAACAGCTCTCCCTTGGTTCCCATGTAGGACCCCAGTAGGCTGAGGTGCTTCGCGAACAGGACGCGGAGGTCCACGGAAGCTTCAGGGCCGGTGGTGGCACCGCAGGTCACCAGCCGTCCGTTGTAGCTGAGGCTCCGGAGACTTTGCTCCCAGGTGGCTTTTCCCACGTGCTCGATGACGACGTCGGCTCCCCGTTTTTCCGTCATTCTGCGAACTTCCCCGGCGATGTCCTGCCGGTAGTGGTGGATGGTCTCGTCGGCCCCCAGTACCCGTGCGCGCTGTAATTTCTCATCGCTTCCCGCGGTGGCGATCACCCGCGCGCCCCACAGCTTGGCGATCTCCACTGCCGCGCTACCCACGCCGCTCCCCGCTGCCAGCACCAGCACCGTCTCACCGGGACGGATCTTCGCTCTGGAGACCAGCATGTGCCACGCGGTCAGATACACCAGGGGGAACGCCGCGGCTCGTTCATAGGAAATGGACTCGGGGATGGGAACGATGTTCGCCGCCGGCAGTTTGACCAGCTCGGCGTAACCGCCGTTGGAACGGGCGCCGAGCACGTCGTAACCCGGGCAGAGGTTGTCCTGGCCGCTGAGGCAGGCCTGGCAGCGGCCGCAGCTGAGGCCCGGCGAAACCAGGACCCGTTGCCCGGGTCGAAGGTGGGTGGCCAGGCTTCCCGTCTGGAAGATCTCGCCGGAAACGTCACTGCCCACGATGTGGGGAAGGGGAACGGGCCGGGAGGGGATGCCATTGCGGGTCCACAGGTCCAGGTGATTGAGAGCGCATGCCCGCACTCGAACCAGGACCTCATCCCCGGCAGGGATCGGATCCGGGACCTCCTCGTAACGAAGCTTTTCTACTCCCCCATGTTGGTAGAAAAGAACGGCCTTCATGGGGCTGAGTCTATCACCGGAAGGGACGAAAAGCACAGGCGAGGATTGAGGATCGACGATTGAGGATGACTGGGCTCATTCTGGTTTTACAAGCTTGAGCGTGTCAAGGCAATTTCCCAACTTTTCAAACTGGACCGGCGGCCGCAGGGTTGATTCCAGACCGAGCAAGGAATTATGTTATAGTGACTGCCAACTCACAGAAAGGAGGTTCATGGCGAAACCGAGAACTGTCGCGGAACTGAAGGCCTCCGGGTACCGCACCCGCTCGGTGAAAGACGAGATGCGGGAAAACCTGTTGGCCCGGTTGAGAAAACGGGAAGAGCTTTTCCCGGGGATCGTAGGGTACGAGGAGACGGTCATTCCCCAGATGGTCAACGCCATCTTATCCAGGCACAACATGATCCTGCTGGGGCTTCGGGGACAGGCGAAAACCCGGATCCTTCGGAGCCTTGTTCGGTTCCTGGACGAAGAGATCCCCGTGCCGGAAGGGTGCGAGATCAACGACCATCCTCTGGCGCCCCTGTGCAAGGCCTGCCGGGAGCGGAGGGCCGAGATAGGGGACGAGATGCCCGTCCAGTACCTGCCCCGACACCTGCGTTACGTGGAGAAGCTGGCCACCCCCGACGTCACCATTGCCGACATGATCGGCGACATTGACCCCATCAAGGCTGCCAAAAAGGGACTGTATCTCTCCGACGAGCTGACCATCCATTTCGGCTTGCTCCCCCGGGCAAACCGGGGCATCTTCGCCCTCAATGAGTTACCGGATCTGGCCCCAAAAATCCAGGTGGGGCTGTTGAACATCATGGAGGAGCAAGACGTCCAGGTGCGCGGATACCCCGTCCGGCTCCCCCTGGACGTGGTCCTGGTTTTCTCCGCGAATCCGGAGGACTACACGGCTCGAGGCAAGATCATCACGCCGCTCAAGGACCGCATCGGCTCCGAGATTCGGACCCACTATCCGCAGGCAGTGGAGGAAGGGTTGGCCATCACGGAACAGGAGGCCTGGCTGGACCGCGTCACTCCGGGCGACCATTTGCAGATTCCCCGCTTCGTCCGGGAGGTGGTGGAGCAGATTGCCTTCCAGGCCCGAAAGCATCCCCACGTGGACAAGCAGTCCGGTGTCAGCCAGCGAGTCCCCATCACCTGCCTGGAGAACGTGGTGAGCAATGCCGAGCGGCGCGCTGCCCTCAACGGGGAGGAACGGGTGGTGCCCCGGATGGGCGACCTGTATTTTGCCCTGCCGGCGATCACAGGAAAGATCGAGCTGGAGTACGAGGGGGAAGTTCGGGGGAACGAAGAAGTCGCCCGAGAGTTGATCCGCTCCGCCACGGCAGTCTCCTTCTCCAAGCAT
>JACQTF010000188.1 GCA_016210925.1 Acidobacteriota bacterium
CGACCAGGGACGCCTGTATCGGATCAGCCACAGTTTGCTGCTGGCGCACGAAGATAAAAGCTTCGCGGGCGCCCTGATTGCCTCAGCGAGCATTCCATGGGGAGACGCCAAGGGAGATGAAGACCTGGGTGGCTACCATCTGGTATGGACCCGGGACCTGGTCAACAGCGCCACGGGGCTCCTGGCCTGTGACGACACCGTGACGCCGCGCCGAGCGCTTGTTTATCTGGCCTGTTCCCAGCGCCCGGACGGCGGTTTCCCCCAAAACTTCTGGATCGACGGTACACCCTACTGGAACGGCATCCAGCTTGACGAAGTGGCGTTCCCGGTGATCCTGGCCTGGCGCCTCTGGAGGGCTGGTGCCCTGGGCGAATTCGACCCGTATCCCATGGTCAAGAGAGCCGCTGCCTACCTGGTCCGCCAGAGTCCGGCGACTGAGCAGGAGCGGTGGGAGGAGAACAGCGGCTTCTCGCCCTCGACGCTGGCGGCCACGATCGCGGCCCTGGTGTGCGCGGCTGAGTTCGCCAGAGCGCGCGGCGAAACGGAGCCTTCGAAATTCCTGGAGGATTATGCAGACTTCTTGGAGTCCCATCTCGAGCGGTGGACGGTGACCACCCAGGGCAGCCTGGTCCCGGGGATCTCGAGGCATTACATTCGCATCCATCCCACCGGCATTGATGATCCCGGAGCGGTGGAGGATCCCAATCTCGGTGTGCTGGAGGTTCGCAATCGACCTCCGGGGGAGCCCCGGCAGTTTCCAGCCAAGGAGATCGTCGATGCAGGTTTCCTGGAACTGGTCCGTTACGGCATCCGCAAGCCGGGGGATCCGCTGATCGAAGACTCGCTTCGCGTGGTGGATGCCGTGCTGAAGGTGAAGACCCCCTCTGGCGCCTGCTGGCGCCGTTACAACCACGACGGCTACGGTACGCGCCCGGATGGAGGACCATATCAAGGATGGGGGAGGGGACGCGCGTGGCCACTTCTTACAGGGGAGCGGGGTCATTACGAGCTGGCCGCGGGTCGCGCTGTGAAATCATACATCCGCGCGATGGAGGGCTTCGCTTCCAAGGGCGGCATGCTGCCCGAGCAGGTGTGGGACGAAGCAGACCGGCCGGAGATCGGCATGTATCTGGGCCGACCCGCGGGCTCGGCCATGCCGCTGATGTGGGCGCATGCAGAATACATCAAATTGTTGCGGTCTGTGGCCGATGGTCAGGCCTTCGACCTCATCCCGGCTGTGGCAGAGCGCTATCTTGCCCGGCGCGGGCGCAAGGCTCGTAAGGATCTTGAGGTATGGAAGCCCATTCGCCGGGTGCGCCAGATGGCGCCTGGACGGACGTTGCGCCTTCAGGCACCGCAACCTTTCAGGCTGCACTGGACTGTGGATGAGTGGCAAAATTTCCAGGACACTCCTTCAAGCTCCAGCGGACTAGGGATCTACTTTGTGGACATCCCGGTGGACAAAAAACAGGCGGCACCCATACGGTTTACCTTTTTCTATCTGGACACGAACCAATGGGAAGGCAGGGATCACGAGGTCAAAGTGAGAAATGACTGAACGCCAGGGCACGCTAGCGCTCATCGCTCACGACGGCAAGAAAGACGAGATGGTCGCCTTTGCGCGGCGCCACAAGGACCGGCTGCAGCAGATGCACGCGGTCGCCACAGGCACTACGGGCCGGCGACTCCAGGAGGACGTGGGCCTAAACGTCGAGCGGGTGCTCTCGGGCCCGCAGGGCGGGGATGCCATGATTGCGGCCAGAGTGGCTCAGGGTGAGATCCGCGCCGTCATCTTTCTGGTGGACCCGCTCAATCCGCATCCCCACGAACCTGACATCCAGGGCCTCCTCCGCGTGTGCAACGTTCACAATGTGCCGCTAGCGACCAACCTGGCCACGGCAGAGATTTTAATTGAGAGATGAGCGGGCGAGGAATCCAGCGAACCGCTATGGCGAAAGGACCCGCACTGGAAAAACTGACGCTGGGCGTGGACCTGGGCGGTACGAAGGTGGAGACAGCTCTGGTCGATGGGGCTGGGCGGGTCGTGGCGACCTTTCGGGGTCCCACTCATCCGGAAAAAGGGGCGGCAGCGGTTATCGCCGATATTGTGGCCTGTGTGGAACATTGCTGGGGCGACGCTCCGCAGTCAGGAACGGCTTTGGGCATCGGCGTTGCCGGCCAGGTGGAGGCTGCGACCGGCAACGTGCTTTTCGCCCCCAATCTTGGCTGGCGAGACGTCCCTCTCCGGAGGGAACTGGAGAAAGCGCTGAACATCCCCGTTCTCGTCACCAACGACGTGCGGGCGGCCACCTTCGGAGAATGGAAGCACGGGGCCGCGCAGGCAGTGGACGATCTGGTGTGCCTCTTCGTTGGCACGGGCATTGGAGGAGGCGTGGTCATTGGCGGACGACTGCTCGAAGGCTGCAGCAACACAGCGGGGGAATTGGGGCACATGACGATCGTGGCCCAAGGCAGGCGCTGCCGCTGCCCTAACCGGGGGTGCCTGGAAGCCTACGCCGGCGGCTGGGCCATCGCGGAACGAGCGCAAGAGGCGGTGCGAGACAATAGAGAGGCGGGAGCGGCCCTGCTCGAGCGGGCGCCCGACATTCCAAACATCACGGCTGCCACAGTGGCGCAGGCCTACGAGGACGGAGATCCCCTGGCCCGCAGCCTGATGGAGGAGACGGTCCAGCATCTTGTTGCCGGCGTGGTGGGCATCGTCAATGCCTTCAACCCGTGCTTGCTGGTACTGGGTGGGGGCGTCATCGAGGGCCTGCCGGAACTGGTCCAAGCGGTCGAAAGAGACGTTCGTGCGCGTGCGCTGCCCGGGGCGCTCCAATCCCTTCGTGTTGTCAAGGCCGGCCTGGGTGGAAATGCAGGCGTGATTGGTGCAGCAGCCCTTGCGCGCATGCCTGTGCCATCGTGAGGTCGTATGAACAGCGTTGACCAACTCTGCGTGAACACCTTGCGTTTTTTAGCCGTGGACGCCGTGGAGCGGGCCCGCTCCGGACATCCCGGTATGCCTCTCGGCGCCGCACCCATGGCCTATGTTCTGTGGACTCGCTTTCTCCGGCACAATCCGCGAAACCCGGCCTGGTTCAACCGCGACCGTTTCATCCTTTCGGCCGGCCACGGGTCCGCCTTGTTGTATGCCCTGCTGCACCTGTCGGGCTACGATTTGCCTCTGGAGGAACTCAAGCAATTTCGTCAATGGGGCGGCATGACGCCCGGCCATCCGGAATATGGCCACACGCCGGGGGTCGAGGCGACCACCGGTCCTCTTGGCCAGGGCTTCGCGATGGGTGTGGGCATGGCTCTGGCTGAACAGTTCCTGGCCAGATGTTTCAACCAACCCGGCCTCCCTCTGGTGGACCATTACACCTATGCCCTCGTCTCCGATGGCGACCTGATGGAGGGCGTCGCCTCCGAGGCAGCTTCCCTGGCGGGCACCCTGCGTCTGGGCAGACTCATCTATCTTTATGACGACAACCACATCTCCATTGAAGGTGAAACGGACCTGGCCTTCACCGAGAACGTGCGCTGCCGCTTTGAGGCCTACGGTTGGCAGGTGCTTCGCGTTGCCGATGGAAATGATCTGGATGGGATCGACACCGCCATCCGCGCCGCTCAGGCTGAAAATCAACGTCCCTCCCTCATCATCGTACGTACCCACATTGGCTACGGCAGTCCCAAGCAGGACACTGCGGACGCCCACGGCGAACCGCTCGGGCCCATGCCCCTGCGTGCAACCAAGGAAGCACTCGGGTGGCCCCTGGAACCCTCTTTCCTCATTCCCGAGGAGGCGCTGGGCCATTTCCGCGGAGCCGTTGAGCGCGGGAACGAGTGGGAGACCAAATGGGAGGCACTGCGGGCGGCGTATCGCCGGAAATATCCCGAGCTCGCCCGCCAGCTCGATCAGGCGATGGACGGCGAGCTCCCCGCCGGCTGGGATGCTGACCTGCCGGTCTTCCGGCCTGAAGAGCGGCCCATGGCAACCCGGACGGCATCGGGCAAGGTGATGAATGCTCTGGCTGGCCGGCTACCGGGCCTGATGGGCGGTTCCGCGGATCTGGCCCCTTCTACCAGGACGACCTTGATCGGCTACGGGGATCTCGGCTTTGACGAAGCCTGTGGCCACAACGTGCACTTCGGTGTTCGGGAACATGCCATGGCGGCCATCGTAAACGGCATGGCCCTTCACGGGGGCGCCATTCCCTACGGTGCAACGTTTCTCGTTTTTTCAGATTACATGCGACCGGCCCTGCGCCTGGCGGCTCTGATGCAGACCCGTGCCATCTTTATCTTTACCCACGACAGCATCGCCCTGGGCGAGGACGGGCCAACGCACCAGCCGGTCGAACACCTGATGAGCCTTCGCGCCATCCCGGGATTGACAGTGCTTCGTCCTGCCGACGCGAACGAAGCGGCCGCTGCGTGGCGCGTGGCGATCCAGCGGCGCGGCCCGACCGCCCTGGTCCTCACGCGCCAGAGTGTGCCGGTGCTCGATCCCCATCGCTACCCGGTTGCCCGCGGCGTGCTGCGCGGTGCCTATGTTCTGGCGGAGGCTGAGAACGGAGATCCGGAGCTCATCCTGGTCGCCACCGGGTCGGAAGTACACCTGGCCCTGGCGGCGCGGGAGCGGCTGGCAAGTCAGGGCGTGCGGGCGCGCGTCGTTTCCATGCCTTCCTGGGAGCTGTTTGATGAACAGCCGCCAGAGTACCGTCGTCAGATGCTCCCGTCCCGCGTGCCCAGGCTGGCGATGGAGGCCGGAATCAGCCGCGGCTGGCGCGACTATGTGGGCGACGCCGGGGACGTCATCGGCGTCGACCGCTTCGGCGCCTCGGCGCCCGGGGATGTGGTGTACGAGAAGCTCGGCTTCCATGTGGACCGCGTCGTCGAGCGGGCTCTGGCGTTGCTGAGGAGAAGCTGATGAACCCTCTGAGGGCCTTGCAGCAATACGGCCAGTCCGTCTGGTTGGACTACATCCGCCGAAGCCTCATCACCAGTGGCGAGCTCCGCCGTCTCGTGACGGAAGACGGCCTGCGCGGCGTGACGGCCAACCCTACCATTTTTGAGAAAGCCATCGCCGGCAGCGCCGACTATGACGACGCCCTGCGGAAAATGCTCGCCAGGGATCGGCACGCGGACGCCCGCGCGCTCTATGAGGAGCTGGCGGTCGAGGACATTCGGATGGCTGCCGATGTCCTGCGGCCCGTCTACGATGAGACGGATGGCGCTGATGGCTTTGTGAGCCTTGAGGTCGCGCCTCAACTGGCTCACGATACGGCCGGCACCATCGCCGAGGCCCGGCGTCTCTGGCGGGCGGTGGCCCGCCCCAACCTCATGATCAAGGTCCCGGCCACGCCGGAAGGGATTCCAGCGATCGAGACACTCCTCGCGGAAGGGATCAACATCAACATCACGTTAATGTTCTCCCTGTCTCATTACGAGGCTGTCGCCTACGCGTACATCCGTGGACTGGAGCGTCATTCGGACCCAAGCCGGATGGCCTCCGTGGCCTCTTTCTTTGTGAGCCGGGTGGATACAATGGTGGACCGCGCGCTGGAGGCCATCGGGACCCCCGAAGCTTTGGCGCTGCGAGGGAAGATCGCCATTGCCAACGCCAGGATGGCCTACCGGCGGTTCCAGGAGATCTTCCACGGAGAGCCCTTCGCTGCTTTGCGGCGACGCGGGGCGAGAGTGCAGCGTCCGCTCTGGGCCAGCACGGGCACCAAAAATCCTGCCTACTCTGATGTGCTCTACGTTGAGGAGCTGATCGGGCCCGAGACCGTCAACACGGTGCCGCCTTCGACCCTCGACGCCTTCCGCGATCACGGCCGGGTCAGACGCACGGTCACAGAAGGGCTGGAGGAAGCGGAGGCCGCGCTGGCCCGTCTGGCAAAGCTGGGTGTAGATCTGGACGCCGTCGGTTCCAAACTGCAGGACGAGGGGGTAACGTCCTTCGCCACCTCCTTTGACCAGCTCATGGCTGCGTTGGTCCAAAAACGCCGGGCGATCATCTTCGGTCCGCCGGAGCGGCAGAGCCTGAGCCTGGGCGCGAATCTTGTGGGCGTTCAAGAAGAACGGCTGCGAAACTGGCAGGCGGCCGACTTCGCCTGTCGCTTCTGGCGCAAGGATCCGATTCTCTGGTCCGATCAACCGCTCCCGGAGCTGGCCGACCGGCTGGGTTGGGTGACCTTGCCGGAGAGAATGCAGGAGGAACTGGATCCCCTCGTGGCGTTTGGCGGGGAGGTGAGGGAGGAAGGCGTCGGCCATGTGGTGCTTTTGGGAATGGGTGGCTCCAGTCTGGCGCCGGAAGTCTTTCAGCAGGTCTTCGGCAGCGCCCCGGGTTATCCCGAACTCATCGTCCTGGACAGCACCCATCCCGCCGCCGTGCGGGCCGTGGAGCATCGGATCGACCTCACCCGCGCTTTGTTTCTGGTCTCCAGTAAGTCTGGCACCACCACCGAGACGCTTTCCTTCTTTCGTTACTTCTGGGGCCGGGCGCAGCAGGCGTCTTGCACACCCGGCCGCCAGTTCGTCGCCATCACTGATCCGGCGACCGCGCTGGCGCAACTGGCCCGCGAGCGCGGCTTTCGGCGGGTGTTCGAGGCGCCTCCGGACGTGGGCGGACGCTACTCGGCACTGACCGTGTTCGGTCTCGTGTCCGCGGCCCTGATTGGGATCGATGTGCACCGGCTCTTGGACAGGGCGTGGCGGATGGCGGAAGCTTCTGCTTTTTGCGTGCCGGTACGGGAGAACCCGTGCCTGACCCTTGGTGCCGCCCTCGGCGAGCTGGCTCGGTCGGGCCGAGACAAGGTGACCTTTTTGACCTCCCGGTCGCTCGTAGGCCTTCCCGCCTGGCTCGAGCAACTGATCGCCGAGAGCACGGGAAAGGACGGCAAAGGGATTGTCCCGGTCGCCGACGAACCGATGGGGTCCCCAGCGCTCTACGGCACCGACCGCTCCTTTGTCCAGATTCGGCTGGAAGGCGAGAAAGAAAACGATGTCGATGCGCGACTGGCTGCGCTCGAGTCAGCCGGCCATCCCGTGGCCCGCATCCTCCTGGCCGACAAGTCCGACCTGGGACAGGAATTTTTTCGCTGGGAGGTGGCCGTCGCTGCGGCGGGAGCTGTGCTGGGCATCCATCCGTTCAACCAGCCGGATGTGGAGCTGGCCAAGGAGCTGGCTCGAAGAGCCATGGAACGAGGCGGGACGGCTACAGGCCGGCAAGGAATCGAACAGGCGCCGGCTGCGCAACTGGAGGAATTGGCCCGGGCGCTTGAGACCTGGATGGCTGACGCGCGGGCTGGAGATTACGTGGCCTTGCAGGCGTACCTGGCTCCTACCCCCGAGACGACGGCCGCCCTCCAATCCGTCCGTTTGAACCTGCGGAACCGGCTCCGTCTCGCGACGACCCTCGGCTATGGCCCGCGCTTTTTGCACTCCACCGGGCAATTGCATAAGGGAGGCCCTTCTACGGGCCTCTTCTTGCAGCTCGTCGATGATTGCCGGGAGGACTTACCCGTGCCGGAAAGCGACTATACCTTCGGCGCACTGATTCGAGCCCAGGCGCTCGGCGATTACCAGGCCCTACGCCAGCGCGGCCGGCGTGTCCTCCGGGTGAACCTGGGCAGCGATGTGGCGGGCGGTTTGGATCGGTTCTCAGAGGCGTTGGAGGCCTGAACTAACTCTGGTAGGCGGGGGTTCAGCCTCGGGCTTTTACTGAGAACTGACGAGTGACAACTGATAGCAGCTGTTAACTTGACTTCAGGAGGTACACGAATGGAGTTGGGAATGATCGGACTCGGGCGCATGGGAGCCAACATGACCGAACGGCTCCTGCGCGGTGGTCACCGCGTGGTGGGTTATGACCCCTCTCCTGATGCGGTCCGGCGTGTCGTCGAGAAGGGTGCTGCGCGGGCCGATTCCTTGCCGGCGCTCGTTGAGCAGCTGGCTCCGCCTCGGGTCATCTGGCTGATGGTGCCGTCTGGGAGCCCGGTCGACGATACGATCCAGGCGCTTCTGCCGCGACTGACGTCCGGCGACGTGATCGTGGACGGCGGCAACTCCAATTACAAGGAGACCATGCGCCGCGCCCAGGTGCTCAAGCAGAAAGGTCTGCATTTCGTGGACGCAGGGACCAGCGGCGGCGTCTGGGGTCTGTCCGAAGGGTACAGCTTGATGATCGGAGGCGAGAAGGAAATCGTGGAGCGGCTGCGTCCCATCTTCGAAACGCTGGCTCCCGCTTCGAATAAGGGCTGGGGGTACGTAGGAACCCACGGCGCGGGCCACTTTGTCAAGATGGTCCACAATGGCATCGAGTATGGTCTGATGCAAGCTTACGCGGAAGGGTTCGCCATCCTGGAGCGCAAGAAAGAGTTCGGCCTGGACCTGCACCAGATTGCAGAGCTGTGGCGCCACGGCAGCGTCGTCCGCTCCTGGTTGCTTGACCTGATCGCCGGAGCCTTGGGCCAAAACCCCAGGCTGCAAGGTATCAAACCCTATGTGGCCGATTCGGGCGAAGGGCGCTGGACAGTCTTTGAAGCCCTCGAGCTGGACGTGTCTGCTCCGGTGATCACGCTGTCGCTGCTGCGGCGGTTGCGGTCCCGTGAGGAAGAACCGTTCCTCGAGAAGCTGCTGGCTGTGATGAGGCACCAGTTCGGCGGCCATGAGATCAAGCGGGAGGAATAGCGATGCCTCTCGGTGAAGTGGAACGCCATCTGTTTGCAGTCCTGGGCGGAACAGGTGATCTGATGCGCCGCAAGCTGCTCCCGGCACTGTTCCATCTCAGCAGCCGGGGTCCACTGAGGGGACGGTGCCAGATCCTTGGCGCCGGACGGACGCAGTTGACGGAGGAGGACTTTCGCCAGTGGGCTCGCGACGCGCTGGCGGATGCGGCGGTCGCCGAGGACAAACAGGGAGAAGGCTGGTGCCATGGCTGCGTGCACTATCAGCCGATTGGCCAGGGAGGGGCCCAGGACTACGA
>JACQTF010000190.1 GCA_016210925.1 Acidobacteriota bacterium
CTCTCCCTCCTTGATGGAAGCCAGTCTCCGAATGTCGATGCGAACAGAGGCGTAGAACTTCAGCGCCCGCCCGCCGCTGGTGGTCTCGGGGTTGCCGAACATGACGCCGATTTTTTCCCGGATCTAGTTGATGAAGATCAGGCACGTCCTGGACTTGGAAACGATGGCGGTGAGCTTGCGGAGAGCCTGGGACATCAGCCGGGCCTGGAGGCCAGGCAAGCTATCCCCCATTTCGCCGTCCAGCTCCGCTTTGGGGACCAGGGCGGCCACCGAATCAATGGCGAGCACGTCGATGGCGCCGCTCCGGACCAGGACTTCCGCGATCTCCAGGGCCTGCTCGCCGCTATCAGGCTGGGAGACCAACAGGTTCTCGAGCTGGACACCCAGCTTCTGGGCATAGGCGGGATCCAGGGCGTGCTCGGCGTCGATGAAGGCCGCAGTACCCCCGGCCTTCTGGGCCTGGGCCACGACGTGCAGCGCCAGGGTGGTCTTCCCGCTGGACTCGGGGCCAAAAACCTCCACCACCCGGCCTCGGGGAAAACCCCCGATCCCCAATGCCGCATCCACCGACAGGGCCCCGCTGGGGATGCAGGGCACCTCGAAGAGCGCTTCCCGGTCTCCCAGGCGCATGATGGAGCCCCTGCCAAACTGTTTCTCGATCTGGCTCAAGGCCATCTCGATAGCCTTGTTTTTTTCCGTGCGATGTTCAACCATACGATCCTCGCTTTGCGCTTTCCCGCATCCCTCCTCCCGCTGGTGGGGAGCCTGGGGCTGAGAACCCCTGAGCCCGTTCAGGGATAGTCGTAGAAACCGCGGCCGGACTTGCAGCCCAGGGTGCCGGCCTGCACCATCTTGCGGAGTAAGGGGCAGGGGCGATACTTGGAATCCTTGAAGGCGTCGAAGAGTACCTCCATGACGGCCAGGCAGACATCCAGGCCGATGAAATCTGCCAGCATCAACGGGCCCATGGGATGATTCATTCCCAGCTTCATGACCGAGTCGATGGCCTCCCGGGTCGCCACGCCCTCCATCAAGGCGAAGATCGCCTCGTTGATCATGGGCATGAGGACCCGGTTGGACACGAACCCGGGGAAGTCGTTGACCTCCACGGGGATCTTGCCCATCTCGTCGGCCAGCGCCAGTGTCCGGTGGACTGTCTCCTCACCGGTGGCATAGCCACGGACCACTTCCACCAACTTCATGACCGGCACCGGGTTCGTGAAGTGCATCCCGATGAAGGACCGGGGGCGCCGGGTGGAAGACGCCAGCAGGGTGATGGAGATGCTGGACGTATTGGTGGCGAAGACAGTCTGGGGAGGGCAGATCCGGTCCAGTTCCCGAAAGAGGCTGC
Source organism: Acidobacteriota bacterium (assembly GCA_016210925.1). Taxonomy (GTDB): domain Bacteria; phylum Acidobacteriota; class UBA6911; order JACQTF01; family JACQTF01; genus JACQTF01. The sequence continues at coordinate 1,352 of JACQTF010000190.1, forward strand.
GCTTGACCTCCGTGTCCTCGATCACCGCCTCGATGACGAAGTCCGCCTGCTGAAATTCCTTCAAGTCGGTGGTGGTGTGGATCCTTTCCATCACCGAGCGCTTCTCCTCCGGGGACAGGGATCCCTTTCGGACGAAGCGGTCCAGGCTGTTCTCGATGCTCCGGAGGCCCTTCTCCAGCAGCGGGGCTTCCAGATCCCGAAGGAGGACCTGGTATGCGGCCTGGGCGGCCACCTGGGCGATCCCGCTGCCCATGGTGCCCGCGCCCACCACGCCGATGCACTTGATCTCCACTCAGTGACCCCTGCTCACCTTAACCAGCGAGGCGGAAATTTTGCGTAAAATTTCACGCCAGAGGTGCCCGAACTCGGCCCGAAAAATGAATCCCAGCAGGACTCCTACAGAAGCTCCACGGCCATGGCGACGCCGTTTCCTCCGCCCAGGCACAGAGTGGCCACGCCCCGCTGCTTGCGCCGTTCCTGGAGGGCATGGATCAGCGTGACCAGAACCCGGGCACCGGAAGCGCCGATGGGATGACCGATGGCCACCGCTCCCCCGTTCACGTTCACTTTTTTCAAATCCAGTTCCAGTTGCTGCGTGACCGCCAGGGCCTGGACGGCGAACGCCTCGTTCAGTTCCACCAGGTCCACGTCCCGGTCTGTCCAGCCTGCTTTCTTCAGGACCCTGCCATAGGCCTCCACCGGTGACATGAGAACCCACGCGGGTTCCACGCCGCTGGTGGTCTGGGCGACAATCCGCGCCAGGGGTTTCAACCCGAGTTCCCTGGCCCGGGAGGCCGACGCCACCAGCACAGCGGCTGCGCCGTCGTTGACACCGGGTGCGTTCCCCGCTGTGACGGTGCCGTTGGCCTTGAAAGCGGGCTTGAGCCGGGCCAGAGCTTCCAGCGACGCATCCTCCCGTGGGTTCTCGTCACGGTCCACCACCAAGGGCTCTCCTTTTTTCTGGGGGACCGACAGGGGTTGGAGCTCCCGCTGGAAACGACCCTCCCGGATGGCGGCAATGGCGCACTGGTGGCTGTGGAGGGAGTAGCGATCCTGCTCTTCCCTGGAAATCCCATATTTTTCTGCCACCCTTTCGCCGCTCTCCCCCATATGGATATTCTCGAAGGCGCACCAGAGACCGTCCTGGATCATGGCGTCCACCACTTGGCCGTGGCCCAGCCGGTAACCGTCCCGGGCCCGGGAAAGAAGGTAGGGAGCGTTCGACATGCTTTCCATGCCCCCGGCCACCACCAGATGGCCGTCACCCGCTCGGATGGCCTGATCCGCCAGCATGACTGCCTTCAAACCTGACCCGCAAACCTTGTTGATCGTCACGGCACCCACCGTTGCCGGTAGGCTGGCCCCCAGCGCCGACTGGCGAGCCGGATTTTGTCCCAGCCCAGCGGAGATCACGTTTCCCAGGATCACCTCTTCCACCGCGCCAGGTTCCACTCCTGCCCGCCGGATGGCTTCCCCTACGACCTGGGACCCCAGCTGAGTCGCGGAGAACGACTTCAAGGCGCCCTGGAACTTTCCCACGGGAGTCCGAACTGCGCTCAGGATAACTGCGTCTTCCGTCGCCATCTTTCGCACCACTGCGGCATTATAGCACACGGCCTCTGACCCCCTGGGACCGGCCAACCGTCACCCGCCCGTATCCCCCAACAAGGACCTCGTGGCTCTCCTGCTTTTCACATGCTGCGGGAGCCGCTGGGCAATTTGGCTCGCATCGATGCCGGCCGTGTAGTTCCTCCGGCGGAGAAGAAGGGAGTACCGTTGCAAGCCGATGTCCAATCTGTTACGCTTGGGTGAACTGGGGGGATTTCATGGCACAGAGCTGCGCGATCTGCGGCAAAGGCCCGCGATTCGGTCACAACGTCAGTCACGCTCATAATCTCACCAAACGACAGTTTAACCCGAATTTGCACCGCGTGAGGGCGATGATCGCCGGCGCGACGCGAACCATCCGAGTCTGCGCCAAGTGCCTAAAAGCAGGTAAGATACAGAAGCCCGTCTGAGAATTGGAGGACTGGAAGGTTGGGAGACCGGAAGGTTGGGCGAACGGGATTTCCCAATCTTCCAGTCTTCCAGTTTTTTACAGGAGGGCGATGGCCTCGATCTCAACCTTCGCGTCCCGGGGCAAGCGCGCCACCTGGACTGTAGACCGGGCCGGTGGCGATTCCCTAAAAAATTCTCCGTAGATGCTGTTCATCCTCTCAAAATCCACCAAGTCCTGCAGAAAGACCGTGGTCTTCACGACCCGGCTGTAGTCCGTCCCGGACGCTTTCAGGATTTCCCCGAGGCTTGTCAAGACCCTACGGGCCTGCTCCTCGATGGGTCCCGAAACCAGGCTGCCGCTGGCCGGGTCGATGGGAATTTGTCCCGAGACGAACAGCAAGCCGTTGGCTTTGATGGCCTGCGAATACGCTCCCACGGGCTGGGGCGCTCTCTCCGTGTGCACCGCTTCTTTCACGCCAACCTCCTCTCTGAAGAAAACCTAAAACTCTGAAACCTAAAACCTGAAACCTCATGTGGCACGATTGCTGTTCTCCCAGTTTCAGGTTTCAGATTTCATAGTTCTAGGTTTTAAAGGGTCCGGGTGCGTTCGACCTGGTGGACTCCCTCCACCTCTTTGAGGAGCCGCACGACCCGTTCCAGGTGCTTGACATCGGCTATCTCCACGGTGAGATCGATGACGCCCCGGCTGTCCTCGATGGTCTTGGCCTTGATGTCCTTGATGTTGATCTTGATGTTGGAGATGGCGGTCGTGATGTCTGCCAGGATTCCCTGCCGGTCCTCCGTCATGATGGAGAGCTTGACGGAATAGAGATCGCTGGGGGACTCGTCGGTCCACTGGACCTCCACCTTGCGCTCCGGGTTCATGAGGAGGAAATCCAGGTTGTGGCAGGTGCTGGAATGGACCGCGACCCCCTTGCCCCGGGTGATGTAGCCGATCACGTCATCGCCGCGGATGGGATTGCAGCATTTGGCCCGGTAGATGAGAAGATCGTTGTGGCCCTTGACCTGGATGGGCGTATCGGTCTTCCCCAGCACGCGGCGCACCACGGAGGTGAGCCTGGATTCCGCCGCCTCAGCCGCCGCTACCACCTCGTCAGCCACTTTCCCGGGGGCCAGGCGCTGCAGGACAGTCCTGGGAGCGATCTTGCCATATCCCAGGTCCGAGAAGATGTCCTGAGGGCTGGAGTACCCGTACTCCCGGCAGATGCGGGCGAATTCGTCGCTCTGCAACTCCTTCTTGAGGTTGATGCGGTACTTCTTCGCCTCCTTTTCCAGGAGGCGGCGTCCCAGTTCCATCGCCTGGTCTTTTTCTTTGGTCTTGATCCAGTGTCGGACCCGGCCCCGGGCACGGGAGGTTTTCACGAACGAGAGCCAGTCCCGACTGGGCTCCTGTTCCTTGGAAGTGAGGATCTCCACGATCTCCCCGTTTTTCAGCTTGTACTTCAGCGGCACCAGGCGCCCGTTCACCCGGGCGCCCACGCAGTGATTTCCCACCTCGGTGTGGATGGCGAAGGCGAAGTCCACGGGGGTCGCCCCCTTGGGCAGGGTGATGACCTCTCCTTTGGGCGTGAAGGTGTAGACCTCCTCCGGGTAGAGATCAATGCGCAGGTTGCTCAGGAATTGATGCGGATCTCGGACTTCCTTCTGCCACTCCAGCAGGTGCCTCAGCCAGACGAACCGCTGATCTTCCGAATCTTCCGCCAGGCGCTTTTCTTTGTATTTCCAGTGGGCCGCGATCCCTTCCTCTGCGATCCGGTGCATTTCCCGTGTGCGGATCTGGACTTCGAAAGGCTCCCCACGCTTGCCAATGATGGTGGTGTGCAGGGATTGATACAGGTTGGGACGGGGCATGGCGATGTAGTCTTTGATCCGTCCGGGAATGGGTTTCCACGTGTTGTGGACGATGCCCAGGACAGCGTAGCAGTCCTTGATGGAATCGGTGATGATCCTGAAAGCAATCAGATCGTAGATCTGGTCCAGGGTGACCTTCTGCCGGATCATTTTCTGGTAGATGCTGTAGATCCGCTTGATGCGGCTCTGGATCTCCGCCTGCACCTCGTGCTCCTTGAGGTTCTTCTCCAGGGTCTTCTTCACGTCCGAGATGAACCGGTCGCTGACCGCGCGCTTTTTCTCCAAGAGGGAGACGATGTTCTGATAGCTTTGGGGGTCGAGATAGCTGAACGCCAAGTCCTCCAGCTCGCTGCGCAGCTTGCCCATTCCCAGGCGGTGGGCGATGGGAGCGTAGATGTCCAGCGTCTCCCGGGCGATGTGCTCCCGCTTTTCCGGCGGCAGGTACTGCAGGGTCCGCATGTTGTGCAGCCGGTCGGCCAGCTTCACCAGGATGACCCGAATATCGTCCACCATGGCCAGAAGCATCTTGCGGAAGATCTCCACCTGCTTCTCGGTGCGGGAGGAAAAAGCGAACTTGCTGATCTTGGTGAGGCCGTCCACGATGTGAGCCACGTCCTTGCCGAAGTGCTTTTCGATTTCCTCGACGCTGGTCAGGGTGTCTTCCACCACGTCGTGAAGCAACCCCACGCTCACGGTGACAGCGTCCAGCTGCAGTTCGGCCAGGATGTTAGCCACTTCCAGGGGGTGGGTCAGGTAAGGCTCTCCGGACTGGCGGACTTGACCCTTGTGTTCCTTGGCGGAAAAGACGTACGCCTTTCGGAGCAGTTCGGAGTCGGCGTCCGGATGCTCCCGTTCTACCTTCTCGACGATGTCTTCGAAGCGAATCACGCTACTATTGTAGCTGATCAGGGAGAGGGAAAACAAAAAGACCCACAAAAGCTACACTGGCCCGGCCACGGGACACCGCGGCCGTTCTCGTGTCCCCCCGTGGGTCGTTGGAGAGCTATTTTTCGCCTGTCCGCGCCGCCTCAGCGGCCTTTTCCTCCGCCTCCCTCTTTAAGACCAGCGCCTTGCTCGCGTACTGGTCCGCCTGTCGCAGAAGGGTCTCTTTTTCGTTCTTGTCCGAGGTGAGCTTGGCTTTTTCCCGGAAGAGGAGATTGGTGTAGGAGTAAGCTTCCCAATACTTGGGATTCATCTCTGTCGCCTTTTGGAGTGCCGAGATCCCCTCGTCCACCAGGGTCATGGTCTGGGCAATTTCTTCCGGGCTCATGTTCTCCACGCCTTCGCCCAACTGCCCCGTCCGGCTGAAGGAGACGGAGTGGTCGATCTGGCCGATGCCGTACAGAGGCTCAGGGTTGTTGGGTTCAATCTCCAGGCGCTTCCGGTACC
>JACQTF010000193.1 GCA_016210925.1 Acidobacteriota bacterium
ATCGTAAGTGATGATGGGACTGGAGATACCCTCCGAGACGAAGCTCTTCAGCAATTCTCCCATGTCCTTGGCAGTGACAAACTCCAGGGGCAGAATGTGAATCTCGATCGGCTTGTCCTGCAGTCCTGCCGGCGGAACCGGCGCTCCTTCCGCGGGGGGCTGAGGCTTTCCCCCGGGAGCCTCTTTCACCACATTGATCGACTGTTTCAGCGCGGCAGTACCAGGGGCGATCAAGTAAAGGTCATCCATCTTCACGAGGGTTGCCCCGTTCAGTTTCAGGATCGTTTCCAGCACCGCAAACAGGTCCGACTTTCGAACCCCGCGCGACGCATTGATGTTGACCACTCCTCTGACCCCGGGATCGATGATGTAGTTGATCCCCAGAGCATCACTGATGAAATTGATGACCTGTACCAGATCCGCGTTGTCAAAGTTAAGCGCAATACGCTCTTCCGCCGGGGGCGGGGTCGGCTGAGGCTGCTGTGGCAGCGCTGTTCCCGAATATACCGAGAACAGCAAGAACACAAAAAAGGATTTCAAAGGTTTCATCGTTCGTCCAGCTCCTCTGTCTATTCTGGCAGCTATGTGCCGTTCCAACAATTTGGGTCTAGTCCCACCGGTGCGCCACCGCCATATTCCGTCGTGTGCAAAACAGAGATGTGATGAACAGGCACATAAGTTGGAACGGCACTATGGTTGTTGCGGCGGCTGACGGTCCGGCGGCAGCGGGACTCTCCCAAAGGGAGTCATCACATACCGCCGCCCCTGTTCATCGGTGACCACTCGATTTTGGAGGGCCGGGCTCAACCCCTGCACCGTCGCACCGGCCGGGCTAGCGGTCCCCGGTGGTGGGGCCGCGGTGGTGGCGCTGGGGGCGGCACCGGCCCCGGCGGGCGCAGCGATACCCCCCACACTGACCACCTGAGGCGCAGCCACAGCCGCTGCCCGCGCCGGTGTGGCCCTGGGTTTGCCTGCGTCGTACAGGTGGATCTGATAGCTGGTCCCGCCGGAGGCCAGGGTCACGTGCTGTTCGGCGATCTCGGCCACCGTAAAACCTGCGAAGTCGTCCCCCACCTTCAACGTGGTGAACTCCCGTCCGCCCTTGCGCTTGGCCGGGTCCTGCAAGAGTGCCTGCCTGATGGACCCGGAGACCACCGTACCCAGCAGCCAAGGTTTAGGATTCAGTTCCGGCGGCTTGGGCTGCTCCACCACCACCGCCGCCACTGGCTCGGTCTCGGGCGCCCGCTTGTCGGAGAAGAGGTTGCGATCGATGATCACCTGGTACCGCGCATAGTTGACGGCGGGACCCTGTGCCGGAGCCTGCGGGAGGACGCCCATCCGGGCCTTTCCAACAGACGGTACGATGCGCGCTGGATCGTTTTGAGCCTCGAAGAGCTTCCAGCTGGAAACCAGGGTGTACCCGGTCAAGAACAGAATTGCCAGGAGACACGCGTTGACGAAAATCACTTTTCGATGCATGGTCTACCCCTCACTGGAACATCCTTGGAAGACTGGAAGGCCGGAAGGCTGGAAGAATGGAAACCTGATCTCCCCCATCTTCCATTCTTCCAGCCTTCCAGTGTTCCAACCGTACCTCCGCCCGCCGGGGCGCCTCTTCCTTCTTGGTGGGAGCGTACAGGTATCCTGAGATGGTGATGAGAGGGCGGATCTTGGTGACGTTCTGCCCGATCTTCAAGGAGGAAATGTTGACGTCATCCACCGTCAGCAACTTCTCGTGGGTGATGAGGGCATGCAGGAACGGGACAAACTGCTGGGGCATGCACTGAGTCTGGAACTGGATGGAAATTTGTTGGTACGTCTCATTTAACACCTTGACCCGGGGAGGGTCCATCCTCTGCAGCTCGATGGTATTGCGCGCCACCAGGTCATTCAATAGCCGCTGCAAATCCGTGGAGGCCAGGGAGGGATTGTCGCCGGCCAGGAGGCGGGTACTGCGTTCCCTCAGCAGCTTGTTGGCAGACTCCAGTCGGCGGACGTAGAGCTCCTTCTCGGCCACGATTTCCTTGTAGCGACGAAGGGTCTCCTTCTTCAGCTCCAGCTCTTCCGCCATCCTCTTTTGAGAATCCACGAATGGGAAGACGATGAAGACCAGAAGGACCGTCACCGTTCCGACCCCGGCCGCGACCAAGAGCAGCGCCCTCTCCCGAGGCGAGAACCGGGCCCATTTCTTAAACTTGGGAACTCTCAGTTTGCCCAACGCTAATTTCACGATGTCATCATCCTTCGCACGTCGATGGTCAACGGTCAATGGTCATTGGTCATTCGTTGGAGGTCAAAGGGCTGGCTTCTCCAACTGGGCGGAAATATAAAACCGCTGTTTCCCCGAGGGATCATTGGTCACTGCCATCAGCGGTTTCACCTCCTTGAAGTAGGGCGATTTTTCCACGAGGGTGATCACCTCGGTGGCGGAGTTGGCCAGCCCGTTGATCTTCACCTCACTGCTGGAGAACATGTAGTTGGAAAGCCAGACATCGTTGGGAAGGATCTCGGTCATTTCCCTGAGCAGCTCCAGTTGAAACTCTTGCCCCAGGTGGATGCTCCCGAGGAACCCTATTTTGCTCTCCACCTCCTGCAGCTGCTCCCGGAGCTGCTTGACTTGATTGACCCGAGGCTGCAACTGCGCGATCTGGCTCTGGAGCTGCTTCAGCAGCTTTCGCTCCTGAACCATGCCCCGGACCAGCAGGCCCGCCAGCACCAAGAGGATGGCCACGGCGAGCACCACCGTGGGAATGTAATTGACCGGCCTACGCCGAAGGCGCCTCTCCGCCGGGAGCAGGTTCAGCTTCATGAAATGATTGCGACTCAGCTCGGCAAGTGCCATGCCGATGGCATTCACGAAGCTGTTCAACTGGGGCTTGAACGCGCCGGGCTGGCCGATCTTCATGGTCTCGTGGAGAAACTGACAGCCCTCCGTCAGCTTTTTGAAGTCGCCCATGAGCCGGTCGGAAGCCGTGCCTGCCAGCAAGATCTTCTCCACCGGCTGGTCCTCCAGCCGGGTCCGGGAGAGGCCGACCTCCATCTCCTCCAGCAGCCGCTCCACCGGAGGCAGCGTCGTGAGGTTGGAAACTTCCTTGCTGTAGAGGATCTTCCCGCCCCGCAGCAGAATGACCTCGTACGAGGAGTCCTCCAGGTCCAGGACGAGATAGATCTTGTCCTCGACGGGCCCGCCGCCCAGGATCAGAGCGTTGTACAGGGCCGTGGTGCTTACCTGCACGGCTGCCGGTGGGAAGCCGAGGTCCGCGAGAAATTGCACCGTCTCATCCAGGTCGGCGCGCTTGATCATGGCCAGCAGCACCGACAGCCGCTCCTCCCCCTCCTTTCGTTCCATGACGGCATAGTCGTAATAAGGCAGCTCCTCGTCGGAGGGCTGCAGGCTTTCCACCTGGTAGCGAATGACGTGAGGCAGATTTTCCTCCACCCCTCCGGGTAGCTCCAGGTGCCGCAACACCACTTTGTTCCTGGGCACGCCAAGCACGAGGCTTTCCTTGCTGGCGCCCCCGCCCTTGGCGAATGCCTCCAGCTCCTGATTCAGCAGCTTCGGGTCCAGCTCGCGATAGCGGTTGATGATCTTGAAGCTGTGAAGCTGATAGCCCCTGAGACCCCGCCTCACGCACACCAGGATCAGGTCCTGGCCCCTGATTTCAACCGCCATGCTCGATTTCAGAGTGACCATAAAATTCTTGCTTCGCCAGCCGGCCCCGGGGCCGGCCAATCCAAACGTGCGCCTGAGACGCTACAAGATCAGGTTCTCGTTCCAATACAGGATGCGGTATTGCATCCGCAGCCGCGGATCCAGAGTGAACACAGCTCGGACGACCCGCTTGACTCCCGCGTTCCGCGACTCCCCCACTGCCCGCAACGTGTACACGTTCGAGCTCTGAGTGGTCATGAACGGCAACGAATTGGTGGCCACCGTCGTGGGGATGGCCTGGACGATGTCCACGAGGGTCCGGAACGGCCGCTCCTGGCGCCGCCTGTAGAGGGCCTCCACCGTGGCGGGATCCAGGCCCGGGATGGACAATAGGACCGGGGGTTCGGCGTAGTTGATGTTGATCAGGTGGATCCGGCTGTAGACCGTCAGGTAATCCGCCAGGCCCGGATACTTCTTGATGGTCCCCTCTTCATCTTTCACCCTTCTCCCGTAAAACGTTTCCGGCGTAACGCCGCGGACCAGGAGCAGTTCCTCCACGCTGTCGAACCATCCGTTCTTGCAGTGATAGGGCGTGGGGAGGGACTGGTAGTAATCCTCCTCGGCACCCTGAAGCCGGTGCAGGTTGTCCTGGTCCCGCCAATCCAGGATCGAGTCGGCGATGGTATCGGCCGTCTGCGCGTCCAAACCCACGTTTTGAAGGAGCGCCCTCAGCATTGGGTCCGGCGCAAAGTTGAGGTTCAGCTTGCCGCTCTCGTCCTGGATCTCCACCCGGCAGGTGCCCGTTTCGAGCTGGAAACGGACCTCACCTCGGTCCACATCGGTGGGCTCGTACACTTCCTGGTTCGAGGCGGGGGGAGGCTGGTATCGCTCCTTCAAAATCCGGTAGATGGCCCCGTAGGTACCCGACTTGGCAGCGAAATACGCCTGGGCTGCCTCCGTGTGGTTACGAGAAGCCAGTACCTCCACCCGGACCGTCTTCGCCACCGACCCGGCGATGAGGGCCAGAGCTGCGAGCACCCAGATCAGGATAATCATGATTAAGCCGTTTTCGCCTCGATCCACTCTCATTGTCTGCACCGAAAGCGAGCCTGAACCTTCGTCATCAAAGTCATTGGTCATTGGTCAATCGTCATTGGTCATTGGTCTTTCCTTGAGGCTCAACAAATGACCAGTGACTAGTGACCATTGACCAGTGACCATTGACCAGTGACCATTGACGAGCACTAGAAGATGCCTCCAAAAATATTGCGTTGCGCCATCCGGCCCTGGGGCACCGGTTGGGCGTGCACTGCCACCACCAGATGGCCCGTCTTCCCCGGCCCGCCTTCCTTGGTCCGAAACTGAAACTCCATGGCAATGGCGCAGGGAAATGAGCGCGAGACGGAGGCATCCCACTCCTCCACCCAGCCTGCAGGTTCCGTCTCGGTCGGCCTGCGGTAATAGGCAAACTTCAAGGACGCCAGGTCCCGCAGCAGCACGATACGATCTCCTTGCAACGCCTCCAGCCTTCCTTCCTTCAAGAAGGAGCTCCCGTAGTAAGGCTTTTCCACCGCTACCCAGGCATCGTCCTCCTGGCGGTAGGAGGCCAGCAGGAGGCCCGCATTCTTGTTCCACTTCAGCGGCGCGACCGTGGCGAAATCCATCGTGCTGGAAGTGCCTCTCAAATAGGGGAGGCCGGTCTCCTGAGACGCGAAGGCTGCCAGCGCCCGTTCCTCCTCGGACACCAGGGACTCCGGAGTGTAACCGCCGGGTCCCTCCACCACGGTGAGGGGAAAAATGGAGCCCACCTGCTTTTTGACCAGGTCCGTCACCGCCCGCAGCCGCTGTGCCTCCACCGTGACCACGTCACTTCGCTTCCATGCATCCAGACCGGAGCGGAAGCCCGCGAAGACGATGCCCACCACCAGACTGAGGAGGGTCAGGGAGACCACCAGCTCCAGCAACGTAAAACCCTCTTGCCTCTTCTCCATCCTTCGCGTCCTCATAGCGTGGTGCCGACTTTTCCGAACTTTTCGTTGGGGACGGTCTTCCACCCCACCAAGGACAGACTCTCTTCCCGGGTTCCTTCCTTCCAAATCACCTTCAGCCGCACCGAGAGCAGCTTCACCGGAACTTCCTGCTGCTGGGCGCGGACAGGGGTTTGCTCCGAGAGGAGCTCCAGCCTTGCTTCCCACACGACGCCCCCGTCAAACGCCCCCGACAGCGAACCGGGCTGAACCAAGGCCTCGTCCGCCAGCAGTTCGTTCAGCTTGTTATCGGCCAGTTGCGCTGCCTGCACGGACCCGCTGACCTTCCGCAGATTTCCGAAAGAACCCGAAAGGGCCTGCATGGCCAGGGCAAAACCGATGCCCGTCAGTGCCAGGGTCACCACCAGTTCCAGCAAGGTGAAGCCTCGGAATCCTTTCATCATTCTCCTCTGGCTTTCTTACTCATGTCGCCTTCAGGGACCTGATGTACGCCAGGCCAGTCATGGATTCCACCTGAACTTCCAGCTTCCTCCCCTGGCTTCCCTCCACCGTGACCAGGCTCTCCGTGGCGCTTCCATTGGGGTAAAAATACAGGCTCGCCACGGCTCCCGCCTCTCTGCCTTCGACCTTCACCGAAGCGATCCGGATCCCTTCCCTCAGGCTGAAGCTTTTGCGCTCCTTGCCGTCCTCGTCCTCCAGGATCACGGCGCCGCGCTCCCGGTCCAGGGTCAGCACGTACACCTTCTGGCGAATGACCGCCTGGTTTCGGGCGTGCCGGGCCGCGTTCTGGACGTCCAGCACCGCCGCACGGAGCAGGATCGATGGAAAGCCACGCTGCAGCGCGGGGAGCGACAGCGCTCCTACCACGCTGAGAAGAATTAAAACCACCAATAGCTCCAAGATAGTAAAACCACGGTTCGTCATTCGTCACTGGTCACTCGTCACTCCGGGTTTCAGGTTTCAGGTTTTAGAGTTTTAGGTTTCACAAAATTATTGCCAGCTCACCACGTCGGCATTTTCGGCCTCGCCTCCCTCGACGCCGTCCGCACCGTACGACGTCAGGTCGTACTCCCCATGCTGGCCGGGACTGCGGTACACGTAGTCTTTCCCCCAGGCGTCCTTGGGCACCACCGCTTTCTTCAGGTACGGCCCGTTCCAGTTCTCGAGGCCCGCGGGCTTCTCGAGCAGTGCGTGGAGTCCTTCCATGGTGGAGGGATAGCGGCCCACGTCAAAGGCGAACATGTCCAGCGCCTCCCCGAAATTTGAAATCTGAAGCTGGGCAGCCGTCCGCTTGCCGCCCTTGATGCGGCTGATCACCCGGGGCGCCACGACTGCCGAGAGCAAGCCCAGGATCACCAGGACCACGATCAGCTCCACCAGCGTAAACCCTCGTTCTCTTTTCTCGTTCATGTCCCCTCTCCTACCTCGTCCTCGCTCGTATTCCCGTGGGAAGAATGGAAGATTGAGGTTTCCAGCCTTCCAGTCTTCCAGTCTTCCAGGTCTTGAGTCATCGGAGCGGAATATCCTGAATACTGAAGATCGACATCAGCATCGAAATCACCATCGCCCCCACGACGACACCCATGAGCAGGATCATGGCCGGCTCGAAAAAGGAGATGAGGCTTTTGACCACCGTCCGGATCTCTCGGTCGTAGGAGTCCGCCACGCGAAGAAGCATCTCGTCCAGCTTGCCGCTCTCCTCGCCCACTTCCAGGAGGTGCACGGCGAAGGCTGGAAACGCGCCGCTTTGCTTGATGGGATAAGAGATTCCCTCCCCCTTCTTGATCCCGGTTCGGAGACTGTCCAGCGTGGACGCGATCACCCGGTTCGAAACGATCTCCTTCACCACCGTGAGAGCCTGGAGGAGGGGCACTGCGCTTTTCAACAAGGTGCCCAGGGTTCGAGCAAAACGGGCGACCTCGATCTTTCGGACCAAGTTGCCCCACACGGGCATCTTCAGCATGCGCTGGTCCCATTTGTACCGGCCTTCCTCCGTTGCCAGGAAACGCCGGAGCGCCAGGAGGCCCCCCACCCCAAGGGTGACCAGGACCCACCAATACCCTTTCAGCACATCGCTGATCCCCACCAGCACCTGCATGGGCGCGGGCAGGGGTGCCCCCGCATCCACAAAGATTTTCGAAAACTCCGGGATCACGAAGAGGAGCAACACGAGGATGGAGATCGTGCCCACCACCGCCAGCAGGATGGGGTAGATCAGCGCAGAGATGAAGTAGCTCCGAAGCTCTTCCCCCCCTTCATAGTATTCCACCAGACGCTCCAAGATCTGGTCCAGCACGCCCCCCACTTCTCCCGCCTTGATCATGTTCACGTAGAGCTTGGGGAAGACGTGGGGGTGAGCCGAGAGCGCCTCCGCCAGAGCTTTTCCTCCCTTGATGTCCTTCAGGACCGCGCCGATGACCTGGGCCATGGCGGCCTTTTCCGCCAGATCCGACAGGATGAACAAGCTGCGATCCAGCGGCAGCCCCGCCTTCAACAGTGTGGCCAATTCCTGGGTGAAGATCAGGATGTCCTTGTGACGGACTTTCTTGCCCGCCCAGGGCAGGCCGATCTCCTTCCGGAGAAAAGACTCCTTCCCCTCCACGCCGACCCGGATGGGCAGATAACCCATGTCCTGAAGTTTATGCAGGACCGTTCGGTCATCAGAGGCCTCCATGATCCCTTCGATGATCCGGCCGTCCATCGTGCTCGCTTTGTAGTTATAAGCTGCCATCGCAGAACCTTACAGTCAATGGTCATTGGTCATTGGTCAATCGCCTCAAACTGAAGGATGGCCCATTGACCATTGACCGTTGACCATTGACCTGTTCTTTCAGACGTCTTGCGTCACCCTCAAAATTTCCGAGAGGGCAGTGATTCCCTGCTTCACCTTCAACCAGCCGTCGTCCCGCAAGGTTCGCATCCCGAGCTGGACAGCCTTTTTCTTGATGCTGTTCGTGTCGGCGTTGGCCAGGGTGAGCTTGCGAATCTCGTCGTCCACCGGCAGCAACTCGAAAATCCCCAGGCGGCCCATGAACCCCGTGCGGGCGCATTTGTCGCACCCACCGCCCTCGTAGAAGCGGACGACCTCTCCGGGCGCCAATGGAAAATCGATCTCCTGGAGGAGAACAGGTTCGGGACGGACCTCCACCTTGCAGTGCGAGCAAATGACCCGCACCAGACGCTGGGCCAGCACCCCCAGCAACGACGACACGATCAGGTAGTCCTCGGCTCCCATGTCCACCAGCCGCGTGATGGCCCCCGGAGCGTCATTGGTGTGCAGGGTGCTGAAGACCAGGTGTCCGGTCAGGGCCGCCCGGATGGCGATCTCGGCCGTCTCCAGGTCTCGGATTTCTCCCACCATGATCACATCGGGGTCCTGGCGGACGATGTGGCGCAGCCCGCGGGCGAACGTCAAGCCGATTTGGGGATTCACGTGGATCTGGTTGACGCCGTCGATCTGGTACTCCACGGGATCCTCGATGGTGATGATTTTCTTGTCGGGCAGGTTGATCTTGCTCAGGGCGCCATACAGGGTGGTCGTCTTTCCCGACCCGGTGGGGCCCGTCACGAGAAAAATGCCGTGCGGGCGGCTGATGATCCTGTCCACGGCTTCCAGGTGGTCCCCGGAGAACCCGAGCTTCGTCAGGTCGTACACGGTTCCCTGGCTGCGGTCCAGGATGCGCATGACCACGCTCTCCCCGTACATGGTGGGGAGCGTCGAGACCCGTAGATCGATCTCCCGGCCCAGCACCTTCAGCTTGATGCGACCATCCTGGGGCATACGCCTCTCGGCGATGTTCAGCTTGGCCATGATCTTGACCCGGGAGATCACGGCTGCCTTCAGTTTCTTCGGGGGCGATTCCACGTCGTGGAGGATTCCATCGATCCGGTACCGCACCTTCAGATCCTTCTCGAACGGCTCGATGTGGATGTCGCTGGCCCGGCCCTCGATGGCCTTGGAGATGAGGAGATTGACCAGACGAATCACCGGGGCCTCCGAGGCCAGGTCCTTGAGTTGCTCGATGTCCTCCACCTCTTCGCTGAGGGATTCCACGTCCTCGCCGATCCCTTCGATGATCCGTCCCAGGGTGCTGGCGGCCGAGCCGTAATACTTCTCGATCATGTCCAGAATTTCGCTCTCGGCCCCCAGGAGGGGCTGGACCTCATAGCCGGTGAACAACTGGATGGAATCCAGGGTGGCTGAATCCAGCGGATCTATCATCGCCACCGTCAACCGGTTGTTCTCGAAGCGCACCGGAACAAATTTGCACTGTTTCATGAAGCGCAGCGAGAAGGTGTCCTCCAGGACGGGAACCGCGGGATAGTCCGTATCCAGGAGATAGGGGATCTGCAGGTGCTGGCTCAGGGCGACCACCATGTCTTTCTCCGACAGGTACCCCAGATCCACCAGAATCTTGCCGATCTTCTCCTGCGTCTCCTTCTGAAGATCCAGAGCAGTCTTCAACTCCTCCTCGGAGACCAGTCCCTGTTCCTGCAGCAGCTCGCCGAATCGCTTCCGTTTCGTTAGATCCGCCAGTCGGATTGCCATTCTCGTCTTCCCCGCTCCGGATATCTCAGTACTCGACGATTTCCACCCGCCGTCGAAATTCCGCCTGATCGATCTTCCGGGTGGCGTACTCCAGGAGAGCCTGTTTGCTCGTCCGAACCAAGAGGGTCCGGTTCCTCAGCGCCTCGTCGATCACCATCCGGTCCTGCAGGAAAACCACGACGGCGACCGATTCGAAGGGAGCGATCTGGTTGATGGCGTTCGCGTAGTCCCCCAAGGTGGTGATCAGGAGCTCCTTCAACTGACGAACCCGCTCCTCCTTCTTGCGTGGCTCGTCGTCTGTCCGGTTCCCCACCACGCCGAAGGGCGTCTGGACCGTGCGGTTCACGTAGAAGGGGAAATAGAAAGTGGCACCGTATCCCTTCAAGTAAACCCCCCGGGAGGAGTCTCCCTGGATCAGGGGATTCGAAAAGCTGTTGCGGATGGCGGTATCAAGGATAGTGCCGAAAATCTGCACGTCCTTCCGGACTACTTTGTAGTCTTGGGCCCAAAGGCCCGCTCCCAGAAGCAAGATCAGGATGGGGACAATCGAGGGCTTCATCATTCCTCCCGATAAACTAATGCCGCGACGTGGACCGCGGGTAATTTCTCAACAGGAGGTTGTTCTGCTCCACGGTCTGGATCAGATCTCGCTGCATGCGGTCAAAGGTGTCCCGGGCCTGCATCAGCTCCGTCTGCCGCTCCAGGTGGAGGTCCTCCACAGATTTCTGGAGCCATAGGGCATACTGCTGGCTCTGGTGAAACTCACTGTCAGCGATCATGCGCTGCACCAGCTCCAGCCATTCCTGCTCCGTCTGCGCCACCGGCATAGCCTCCGCACCCTTCCAAAGAGCAAACTGGATCGTCAAACCTCCCCGGGAAACGGCGATCCGGGTGTTGAAGAGCGCCAGCAGCGCCACGACGGCCAGGACGATCCCGGCGGCCTTCCACAGGGGCGCGCCGGAGAAGGAAAGACCCCTGCGACGGGGTGCAGGGACGTAAACCAGTCTCTCCGGCGCCTCTTCGTCCCCCCAGGTCTGGAGGAGCTGGTGGGTGGAGCGCAGCTCGTCCCACTCCGCTGCGCACACGGTACATCCCTGGAGGTGACTGAGCACGCCCTCTGACTCGGCGGCCTCACCGTACAACACTTCGACCATCAGGTCTCTCGCTTCCTGGCAGTTCATGGCTTTGCCCCCACCCTGTTCGTCATTCGTCAATCGTCAATGGTCACACGTGAACCGGTTGACGAATGACCATTGACCATTGACGGGTTTTGGCTACACAAGCTTCTCCAGCTCCTTTCGCAGAGCGCGCAATCCCAGATACAGCCGCGACTTCACCGTGCTCAAGGGCACATCCAACAGCTCGGCGATCTCGTGGAACTTCAGGTGCTGGTACTCCTTCATCACGATCACCAGGCGCTGGTCATCGGGAATGGCGCGAAGCGCCTGCCGGAGATGCCGGACCATCTCTCGCTGGCCCACCCGCTCCTCCGGACTGGCCTCCAAAGCCGGCGCGTCCATCAACACCTCCACGTCTTCCTCCTGGCGGCCCGCCCACTTGCGCCGCCGCATCCGGCACTCGTTCAACGCGATCTTGTAGAGCCAGGCGGAGAACCGTTGCGGCTCCTTCAGGCGATCCAGGTTCTGAAAAGCCTTCGTGAAGGTCTCCTGGCATAGGTCCCAGGCCTCTTCGCGGTTGCCCACCGATCTGAGAATAAAATTGTAGATGCGTTGCTCCCACCGTCGCACCAGCGAGTTAAAGGCGTCCTGCTGGCCAGTCTGGAAACGAGCCACGAGAACCCTGTCTTCAAGCTCGAGTTCGTTAGGTATGATGCGCCGCTCCACAAAAAAGCCGAGCCCAGCCCGGCTGACTCGCGCTCATTATAATCTCAAAGGACGGACCACTTTTGAGGTAACCGATAGGAAACACGTAAGTTTAGGCGGATCCTCTCGAAAAGAACGGCTTGGGCGGGCCCCCGGATTGCCTGATTCGCCCTACAGGATGGCAGGTTAATCCGGGGCGGGATAGTTGGGAGCCTCCTTGGTAATGATCACGTCGTGCACGTGCCCTTCTCGGAGGCCGGACGGAGTAATTCGGATGAAGGAAGACTTGGTTTGAAGCTGGGGAATGGTCCGGCAGCCGCAATATCCCATGCCCGACTTCAGGCCTCCCACCAACTGCGGGATCAGACCTGACACGGTCCCCTTGTACGGGACTCGCCCTTCGATTCCCTCCGGCACGAGTTTGCTGAGATCCCCATCCTCCTGGGCGTACCGCTCACCGCTCCCCAGCTTCATCGCCTCCAGGGAGCCCATACCCCGGTACATCTTGTAGGTGCGGTTTTGGTAGAGGATGATTTCCCCCGGGCTCTCATCCGTGCCGGCAAATAGGCTGCCGATCATCACCGAATCGGCCCCGGCCGCAATGGCCTTGGTGATGTCTCCCGAGTACTTGATGCCGCCGTCAGCGATCAGGGGGATCCGGGCTTTGCGGGCAACGGAAGAAACATCCAACAAGGCCGTGATCTGTGGCACGCCCGCCCCGGTCACCACCCGGGTGGTGCAGATGGAGCCGGGCCCCATGCCCACCTTGATTCCATCCGCGCCCACCCGGATCAGGTCTCGAGCCGCTTCTGCGGTGGCGATATTCCCCGCGACGAGTTCCACGCTGGGAAACTTGCGCTTGAGAGTGCGCACCGCCTCAAATACCCGCTGGGAGTGACCGTGGGCCGTGTCCACCACGAGGACGTCCACTCCCCCTTTCACCAGCATGCTGGCCCGCTCCAGGTAGTCACCTGTCGCGCCCACCGCAGCTCCCACCCGCAAACGTCCCAGGCGATCTTTGCTGGCCTGGGGATAGGCGATCATTTTCTGGATATCTTTGACCGTGATGAGGCCCTTGAGTTTGAAACCGCTGTCCACCACCAGCAGCTTTTCGATGCGGTACTTGTGCAAAAGCTTTTTGGCCTCCTCCAGCGTCGTGCCCACCGGGACGGTGATCAAGCGATCCTTCGTCATCACCTCCGAAATGGGGAGATCCAGGCGGGTCTCGAAGCGCAAGTCGCGGTTGGTGAGAATCCCCACCAGTTTGCCTCGGCCGTCCGTGATGGGAACACCGGAAATCTTGTAGCGGCGCATGACCTCCAGGGCCTCCCGGATCCGATCGCCGGGAGACATGGTCACCGGATCCACAATCATCCCCGATTCGGACCGCTTCACCTTGTCCACCTTGCCCGCCTGTTGCTCGATCGAAACGTTTTTGTGGATGATGCCAATTCCGCCGTGCTGGGCCATGGCAATGGCCATGCGAGACTCGGTGACCGTATCCATGGCCGCGCTCACCAGGGGGATGTTCAGCCGGATCCGAGGCGTGAGGCGGCTGCCGACGTCCACGTCGGTCGGCAGCACTTCCGATTTTCCGGGGAGCAGCAGAACGTCGTCGAAGGTGAGGGCCTCCGAGATGTCGTTCTTGATGATTTTTTTCCTCACCGCGGACCTCTTGCGACGTTCATTCTACCACGAGGACCGCCTGCGGGAAAGGGACGGTTCCGACGCCGCCGACCCCGCGGACCGGAGCACGGGAATCAGCGACGGCGCGAAGAGAGCAGCAGGACTTGCTGCCGGGCAAGCTCGGAGTTGGGATTCAGCTCGAGAACCCGCTGAAACTCCTGCAGGGCCCTCTGAGATTCCCCCTGGGATCCATAGGCGATACCCAAATTGAAGTGCACAGCCGGGCTGTCCGGTTGGAGGGCGGCGGCCTCCTCCAGGACCTGCTGGGCTTCCCCCATCCTCTGCTGCCGGATCAGTAACTCCCCCAGGTTGTTGTACGGATACCACACCGCGGGGTGGTCTCGGATAAACGAACGGTATTCGGCCATGGCCTCCTCAGGCCGACCTTCCAATTCCAGTATCCGCGCCCGGGTCAGGGTGGAGCCGGGATCCGTCTGCAGTGCCTTCCGGTACATCTCGAGCGCCTCCCTCCGCTGGCCGTTGGCCAGATAAGCGCCTGCCAGGGAATTGTAACTGTCGAATTTGGGCTTTTTCTCGACCACTCGCTGAAATTCCTGGATGGCCGCAGGATACCTGCCCCTGTCGAAGTACGCAGTCCCCAGGAGGGCCTGCATCTGGACCGAATCGGGGTTCTGCTCCAGGGTCCGCCGGTAGAGAGAAATCTCCTCGCGCCAGACCTCGTTCCGAACCACCGCCTGCATGCCGTAAAGGAAGCAGACGACCGAAACGGCTGCAATGGGAACCCACCGGCTGGAGCTCCTGTCCCTCCACCTGGCCCAGAGGACGGCCAGGGCCAGACAGACCGCCACCGAGGGAAGGTACACGTAGCGATCCGCGAAGACGTTCTCGCCGATGCCGTTGATGTTCAGGACCGGCGCCAGGGTAAGAGAAACCCAAAGGACGCCGAACGTCGCCCTGGGGGCCCGAGACCAGCCCCACAACACGAAAACCCCAAGAAGCAGGATCCAGGCCAGCGACACCGCCACTGCCCCATTCAACCGGTCGTACGGTTGGAACGGATAAAAAGCATTCAGGCCGGTGGGGACCAGCATCTTCCGCCAATATTTTCCGAAGAGCGCCGCAATGGAGTAGACGAACTCAGTGGAATGAACCGAAAAGTGACGACCCTGCTGGGGCGCGAAGGCCCCCAGGGCATGCAGCCGCAACCCCACGTACAGACCCAACGTGCCCACCACCGCCAGCCACCGACAAAGGTTCCATCGCCCTTCCTGCCGCCGCAGCAGGAGATCGTAGGCCACCACCAGCGCCGGCCATACCAATGCAGTCTCCTTGGAAAGAAGGGCGCAGAGAAAGAGGCCCATGCTCCCGGCCAGCGCGACCCGCTGACCAGGGACGCTGGAGACATACAAATCGGATGCGCCCAACAGGAATAGGGTACAAAGCAAATCGGTGACCCCCGCCACCCACGCCACCGACTCCGTGTGGCCGGGGTGCAGAGCGAAAAGCAAGCCTCCCACGAATGCCGCGCCGGGCCCCCACAAGCGGCAGCCAATGCGGTACACCAGCAGCACGTTGATCCCGTGCAAGAGCACGTTGAAGAGATGGAAGGCTCCCGGGTCGGGACCCCAGAGGGCGTACACCAAGCGGTGGCTCAGGATGTGCAGGGGCCGATAATAATTGGATAAATTCTTGGGCTCGATGAAATCCCAGACGTGGGTGAAGAGAATTTCGCCCAGATGGCCGGGCTTGGTCACATAGGGATTCTGGAGGATCTGGTAGTAGTCGTCATACACGAACTCGTATCGCGCTGTCCGGCCGTACGCCAGAAGGGCCGCCAGCGCCAGCCACAACCATGCGAACCGGCGCCAGCGACCCACGGGGATTTTTCTGTTTTTCGAGGTGACGCGACGAGATGTTGGTTTGGCAGTCAATGGTCAATTGCCAACGGTCATTGGTCAACGGTCAACGGTCATTGGTCAGTGGTCGATCCTCGATCCTCAATCCTCGTCAGTTTCTCCCGCGGATCCGCTGCAGTTCCTCCTTGTACTTCAGGGCATCGGGGAAACCGGAATGGAAAGCCAGGGCCAGCTCCAGGTGGCGCTCCGCCTCCCCGTAGTCCCGCAGGTACATGTAGCAGACCGCCAGGTTGGTGTAGAGCCTGGAATCCTTCCGGAGCTGCTCGGCTTCCTTGTACTGGCCCAGCGCTCGCCAGTAGTCTCCCTGGAACAGGTACGCCGATCCCAACAGCAACCGCAGGTTCTGATTGCGCGGGTTCAGGGCGAGGGCTCGTTGCAAGCGGCCGGCCGTGTATCGGAGCAGCCGGTCCTTGTCCTTGGGAGAAAGGTCGGATTTCAAGTACAGCGCCAGCAAGACCGCGCACTCCTTCTCCAGGACCGAAGCGCGAAGGGGGCGGAACTGCCACGCCACGGCCCAGAACACGCCAGCGAAGACCAAAAGTTGGAAGAGGCGCACGCCCAGGGCTGGCAGCGTGCGTTTCGTGGGCTGGTGCCGTTTCAACTGAATCATCGTGCTCCGGGTGTACCTCCGCGGAAGAAGCAGTGTCTCACCGCTACAGCCGATGCATCACACGGGGAAAGGCGGACAGTACTGACTGAAAGACGCCCCATTTGGCTCGCGGGACCTAGACCTAAGCAGTTGGAACGGCACTGGGAAGGAATCAACGGCCGCAGCATTTTTTGTATTTCTTGCCGCTCCCGCAGGGGCAGGGGTCGTTGCGTCCCACCTTCTTCCCCTCCCGGCGAACCGTTTGGGGGGTTGCGAACGTGCTTTCCTGGCGGCTGAACATCAGCTCCTGGCTCGGACGGTGTGCCCGTGGCCGATCGGGCTCCTGCTCCGGGCGAGGCTCTTCAGGGGCGGGCTGGAGCAGAAATACGTAACGCACCGTCTCCTCGTCGATGCGGTTCATGAGGGCTTCGAACATGTCGAAGCTCTCCTTCTTGTATTCCACCAGCGGGTCCCGCTGGCCGTAACCGCGGAGCCCGATGCCCTCCTTGAGGTGATCCAGCATGAGCAGGTGGTCCTTCCACTGCGCATCGATGATCTGCAGCATAATCATGCGCTCGTGCCACCGCATGGCCTCCGGTCCCAGGAGCTTTTCTTTCTCCTCGTACTTGAGCCGGATCTTCTGAACCAGCGCCTCCTCCAACTCGGGATAGCTCACCTGTCGGACGTCGACACCGTCCGTCTTTAAATCGAAACCGAACTGCTGGTGCACGTTGAGCAGCAGGTTCTCGATGTCCCAGTCTTCGGGAGCGGTCTCCTTGTTCGCGTACGTCTCCAGGATGCCCAAGGCCAGGTCTTCCGCCACGGACAGAAGGTACTCTTTCTGGTCCTTCCCTTCCAGGCATTCGCGACGGAGGGTGTAGATGGCCTCCCGCTGCTTGTTCATCACGTCGTCGTATTCCAGCAGGTGTTTGCGGATGGAGAAATTGTGGGCCTCCACCTGCCTCTGGGCCCGCTCGATCTGCCGGGTCACCAGCTTGGACTCGATGGGCACCCCTTCCTCCATCCCCAGGGTCTGCATGATGGAAGAGACCCGCTCTCCGGCGAAGATGCGCATCAGGTCGTCCTCCAGCGACAGGTAGAAACGGGAGGAGCCCGGATCCCCCTGGCGCCCGGCACGCCCGCGGAGCTGGTTGTCGATCCGGCGAGCCTCGTGGCGCTCGGTGCCCAGGATGTGCAGCCCTCCCAGGGAGACCACCTCCTCGTGTTCCTTCTCGACCAGGCCGCGGCCCGCATCGTAGGACCTCCGCCACTGCTCGACGGGAGCCTCGTTAGGATCCACTCCCTGGTCCCGCAACGCCTGCCGGGCCAGGAAATCGGGATTGCCACCCAGGAGGATATCGGTCCCCCGCCCGGCCATGTTCGTGGCGATGGTGACCGTGGTTTTCCGGCCCGCCTGGGCCACGATCTCGGCCTCCCGCTCGTGGTACTTCGCGTTCAAGACCACGTGCTTGACGTCTGCGCGCTTCAACATCTTGCTGAGCCGTTCCGATTTCTCGATCGACACGGTTCCGACCAGCACCGGGCGCCCCTGCCGGTTCAGTTCCTTGATTTCTTCCACCACGGCATTGAACTTCTCCCGCTCGGTCCGGTAGATCACGTCCTGATGCTCGGTCCGCCGCAGCGTCTTGTTGGTGGGGATGACCACCACGTCCAGCTTGTAGATCTTGTAAAACTCCTCCGCCTCGGTCTCCGCCGTGCCCGTCATGCCCGCCAGCTTCTTGTACATGCGGAAGTAGTTCTGGAAGGTGATGGTGGCGAGGGTCTGGTTCTCTCGTTCGATGCGAAGCCCCTCCTTGGCTTCCAGGGCCTGGTGAAGTCCGTCGCTGTAACGGCGTCCGGGCATCAGCCGGCCCGTGAACTCGTCCACGATGATGACCTCGCCATCCTTGACCATGTAGTCCACGTCCCGCTTGAACAGGGTATGGGCCTTGAGTGCCTGGTAGATGTGGTGGACCAGCTCCATATTCCGTGGTTCGTAAAGGTTCCCCAGGCCCAGCAGCTTCTCCGACTTCTCGATGCCGCCCTCAGTGAGGTTCACCGTCCTCATCTTCTCGTCCACCTGGTAGTCCACGCTGGCCTGAAGACGCGGGATGATCTTGTCGATCTTGTAGTATTTGTCCGTGGATTCTTCGGTCGGGCCGGAGATGATGAGCGGCGTGCGCGCCTCGTCGATCAGGATGGAGTCCACCTCGTCCACGATGCCATAGTGATGCCCCCGCTGCACGCAGTCCGCCAGGTCGTACTTCATGTTGTCGCGCAGGTAGTCGAAGCCGAACTCGTTGTTGGTCCCGTAAGTGATGTCCGCAGCGTAGGCCTGCCGGCGCTCCGCATCGGTGAGGTGATGCTGGATGCATCCGACGGTCATTCCCAGAAACTTGTAGATCTTACCCATCCAGTCCGCGTCGCGCCGGGCCAGATAATCGTTCACCGTGACGATGTGCACGCCCTTTCCCGTCACGGCATCCAGATAGGCGGACAAGGTGGCCACCAGCGTTTTTCCCTCGCCCGTCTTCATCTCGGCGATCTTGCCCTGGTGGAGCACCAGGCCTCCCATCAACTGAACGTCGAAGTGGCGCATGTCGAGCGTCCGGCGGCCCGCCTCCCGCACCACAGCAAAGGCCTCCGGCAAAAGATCTTCCAGGCTGGTACCCACAGCGAGCCTCTCCTTGAAGGAAGCCGTCTTGGCCCGGAGCTGCTCCGACGACAGGTTCTGCATCTCCGGTTCCAGGCCGTTGATCTCCCGTACCAGCGGGAGCATCCGCTTGATGTCCCGTTCGTTTTTCGTGCCGATGATCTTGGTCAGGATGGCGTTAAACATCCACACTTCACCTGCTCAAAAGTTTAGCATGGCCTCGCACCTGCCAAAATAAAATGAACGATTTTGACGGCAAAAGAAGGGTAGGTGCGGGGTCAGCGGCGGATGAAGCGGAGGGGATTGACGGGCGCCCCATTGAGCCGCACTTCATAGTGGAGATGGGGACCGGTGGACCTTCCGGTGTTGCCCACAAACCCGATCACGTCGCCCCGCTTGATCTTTTGACCCGCGAGCACATTGAAGGCGGAGAGGTGCCCATACCGGGTCTGGGTCCCAAAACGATGGTTCAGGATCACAACGTTCCCATATCCGGCCCGAGGCCCTGCGTACACCACCAGACCGTCCGCCGCCGCCACCACCTTGTTCCCGTAGGGCGCCGAAATGTCCAGTCCCACGTGGTAATCCCGTCCACCGTCCATCGGGTCCGCCCGTCCCCCAAAGCCCGCGGAAGGGTAGCCCTTCACCGGCATCATGTTGGGAGTGGAAGCGTGAACGAGGGCCTGGTCCAGGTAGAAACCTTCCAAATCCTTGAAGCGCAGCTCCAGCTGACCCGCGGATTCGGTCAGCTCCCGGAGATCCTTGAGCGGTGCCCTGGACGGCCTGCCCCATCCCTCCCTG
The DNA here is from genome assembly GCA_016210925.1 of Acidobacteriota bacterium. Lineage (GTDB taxonomy): Bacteria > Acidobacteriota > UBA6911 > JACQTF01 > JACQTF01 > JACQTF01. The sequence continues at coordinate 19,619 of JACQTF010000193.1, forward strand.
GCCCGGCTCTCGCGGATCCCTCCCGTGCCACCGGAACCGGATTGGGGATTGTCAAAATCAAAGCCGGACAGAAGACTCAATTTCTTGGAGACCGTTTCCAGGGACGACAGCTTTTCCGACAGCCGCTCCGCCGAGAGCCGGTACGAAGCGTTTTCGAGCACCAGTTGCTTATTCGCTTTCAGCAGGGAGTCGTAGTCGGACCACTGGAAGAACATCCCCGTGTAATGAATTCCCGCTGCGACGGTGAACAGAAAAGCGGCCGCCAGGCTGGACACACCGGCAATCACGACGGAGCGGCGCACCGTGAACTTTCTGAGCCGCGCGCTGCAGTTAGGAGCCACGATAAAGGTGTACAGGTGCCGCTTGGCCATACGCTCTCCTTCTCTCCCCCTCGGAGCGGAAAGCCCATTCCTACCCATGGACAGTGGACGA